>NZ_JBYTBS010000032.1:0-78723 GCF_058789495.1 Paenibacillus sp. FW126-R14
TTGGTGGGTCTGGTGGGTCTGGTGGGTCTGGTGGGTTTGGTGGGTTTGGCGGGTTTGGTGGGTTTGGTGGGTTTGGTTTGTCTGACTAGCTTGATGGGCTTGAATTGGTGCATCAGGTGAGTCTCACTAGCTTTAGCTCAGTTCGCTTAATCCGCCTACTGAACCCTGGAAGAGCACACTTTAGCCCCGACCGAGGGAACTACATTCCCCTATTTAGTCAAAAAACAGAATATCTGAGTTCGAAGGGGAACTACAGGACTTTATTTCACACTAGTCACCCAATTGCCGTCTACAATGCCGAAATAGCGGACCCTAGTTCCCTTTCAACTGCTCAACGGGCTATTTTCGGCAAAATAACGTCCTGTAGTTCCCCTTGCTCCCCCAAAGGTGTTGCTCGGCTCCTCCTGCTCCGCCAAGACCGCTGGCTTCGCGGGCGGGCCTAGTCTATCTAAGCCCCCCCAGCCAGCAGCTAAACCACACCGGACTGTGAGACAGCCTGTTTAGGCCCCCGATATTTGTAGAAGAACGCCACACCGATGAGCGCCAGACCATTGATGGCAAAAACGAGCGGAATCCCGAGCCAACCGCCCAAGAAGCCGCCGATAATCGGCCCGACCATCGTTCCCAACTGCGTAGCCGATTGATTCAAGCTAAAGGCCCTGCCCCGGAATCCGGAATCCGTAAACTTCACAATTAATGCGTTCAGCGCCGGATAGACGGCGGCAAAGAACAGCCCGTAGCTGAACCTCAAAATACCGAAAGCCAACAAATGATGGGTGCCTAGCTGCAGCAGATTGCCGATGCCACCGCCCAGAAGTCCGATGAACAGCGTTTTGGAGTAGCTGAGTTTCTGTCCGAGCTTGCCCCATCGAGGCGCCGCAATGACGGTCGCTACGCCGACTGCTGAGAAAATGATGCCCGAGCTCAAGGACGCGGAGCTTTGGCTGCCTCCCATTTGCAGCACATAGATGGTAAGCAGCGGCTCGACGATCATGACGGAGGTCGCAACCAGCATGGTAACGCCGAGGATGATCAGAAATGGTCTGTTGTGCGCAGCCAGCTTCAAATCATCCAGGACACTGGACCGCTCAGCCGAGCGATTGAAGTTTTTCTCCTTGGCCCCGAACAGCCCAATGAAAGCCGCAACGAGTACCACGCAGCCGGATACGAGGAAAGACTCTCTGTTGCCTACCCAATGGCTGACAAAGCCGCCGACCAACGGACCTATCACGCTTCCGGCCGCGCCTGCCGTCGACATGACGCCAAGAGCATACCCGACCTCTTTCTCAGGCGTGTTCGTAGCGACCAGCGCAATCGCGGCGGGAACGAAGCCGGCAAGAAGCCCCTGCAATATTCGCACAATCAGGAAAAGATAAGGATCATGAACGAAAAAGGTGGCGAAATAAAGTACGCTTAAACTGAACCCCGAACGGATGAGCATCGGTTTGCGGCCATATTTGTCAGCGAGCGATCCCCAGTAAGGGGCTATTAAAGCGCTGGCTAAAAAGGTGATGCCGAACGTAATGCCCGACCAAGCTTCAAGCCCTTTATCAATCCCGAGTTCCGTGTGCAGGAAAATCGGCAAAAAGGGAACGGATATGGTGTAGGCCATCCCGCAGAAAAAAACGCCGATCCATAATGTAACCAGATTTCGCTTCCAAGAAAATTCCATGTGCTCTCCCCCTGCTGCTTCATAATTACACTTGTAACCATATTTTCTCAAAATCTCCCGATAGCTCATCTTCCGATAAGCTTATTTTATCATCTTTAGACCGATAGTAGAAATTATGGATCAGAATGCACAAATAGAGGTTGTCCCAAAATAAACTTTTGGTACAACCCCTTCCTTTTGCATATGCACTCTGTAATTGCTCCGAGAGTCGTTTTCAATCTGCTTATCCAATCATAATTTTACCTTCCGGGTGACGGTAACGCTCTTTCTCCGGCAGCGGAATCAAAATGTAAGCAAGCGTGACAGGTCCAAGCCGTCCAACGAACATGAGAATGGCCAGAAACACTTTGCCGAATTCCGTCAACTGCGACGTTAATCCTAACGACATCCCCGCGGTCGCATAGGCCGAGGTGACCTCAAACAAAACGCCAAGGAACGTGAATCTCTCCGTTATGGTGAGGATGATGGTCGAGATGACAATTAAAGAGAAGGACAGCAGCGTAAAGGTAATCGCCTTATAAATGCGATCTTTTGAAATGCGCCGACGGAACAGCACGATTTCTTCATTGCCCCGCATCATGGCAAGAACCGCGCCGACGAGAATGACGAATGTCGTCACCTTGATGCCTCCGCCGGAAGAACCGGGCGAAGCGCCGATAAACATCAGGATAATGATAAAAAACTGTGTTGCCTGCCGCATCTCAGGAATATCGATGGTATTGATGCCCGCTGAACGGGAGGACACCGACTGCAGCAAAGAACTGAGCAGCTTGCCCATGGGCGAGAGCGGCTGCAGCGTATGCGTGTTGGTGAATTCGAATATCAGAATGACCAGTGCGCCAACGAAAATTAATGCCGCGGACGCGCTGAGCACGACTTTACTGTGCAGCGTTAGTTTTTTATTTTTGGGATAGGTCAGCAAGTCGGAGATTACGATAAATCCGATCCCGCCGAGAATGACCAGCAGCATGGAGACAATGTTCACGAACGGATCCTCGACATAATGCATCAGAGAGCCCGGCCGGTCAGCGAATCCACCGAACAAATCGAATCCGGCATTGTTGAAAATAGAGATGCTGTGAAAGATGCCAAAGTACACAGCCTGACCGATCGGCAGCTCAAACGACCAACGGATGGAAAATAGCACCGCCCCCGCCAATTCTATGTAAAGCGCATAGATGAGCACTTTGCGGACAAGCCGGACGATCCCTTCCGTAGACTCATGGTTCATCGCTTCCTGCAGAATCAGGCGCTCCTGAAAAGAGATCCGTCTGCGCAAGACTAAAGCAATAAGCGTGGACATAGTCATAAAGCCAAGGCCGCCGATTTGGACAAGCAGAATGAGTACAATTTCCCCAAACGTGGATAAATGCGCGCCTGTATTGATCACAGAGAGTCCGGTTACGCAGGTGGCGGAGGTCGCCATAAACAGGGCGTCGATCCATGTCATCTTGCCTTCGCCTGAGACGGAGATGGGCAGCGACAGCAGGAGTGAGCCCGCCACGATCATCAAAATAAACCCAAGAGCCAAAACTTGAGGCGGACTTAAGCGGAATCTTCTAATCTTATTTAACATTTCGGGCAGCTCCGTACACAATTGAATTTTCGACAATTGTATAATCTGGCAGATATATTGTAAAGAACGGTCTTTTGCTCAGAGCTCTCTGCCTCTAAAATAGCTCTCTGTACCTAAATATTATTTTGCCTAGGCAGGAATAGGTACGATCTTAATAGAAACATGTCAATGGGTATCTTAAAGCTTAAGTAAAGCCCCTCACCGGGAGGTAGTTTTGGCAATGATCTTAAACCAGAGACTGTTGAATGAATCTTTATTTATACAAACTTTTATGCACGCTCCGATTGGGATGGTTATTACGGCAGCGGACGGACGCTTTCTCAAAGCGAATCCGGCCATCTGTTCGATCTTCGGATATTCGGAGTCGGAACTATACACAATCGCCTTTCAGGAGATCACTCATCCGGAGGATCTTGGGCTCGAACTGCACTTCATGACCGAACTGCTTGCGCACAAACGCGATTCCTATCAAATAGAAAAAAGGTGTTTTCATAAAGGCGGGCACATCGTATGGTCCAAACAGGTTGTTTCTTTGTTCCATGATGAGGCAAGTCACTCTTCGTTCCTTATTTATCAAATTGTGGATATAACTATTCAGAAGTATGCCGAAGCCGAATTGCGGGAGAAAGAACATTTTTTCCATGAAAAAAATCTTCAATACCGTTTAAATATGATGACCAATTTAGATGAAATCCAAGAGCTGTACCGGATTATTTCGGATAACGCGCTGGACATCATTACGATAGCGTCGCCGGAAGGCGTAACCCGTCATATTTCGCCCGCCGTTCGGAATTTGCTTGGCTATGAAGTAGAGGAACTCATCGGCAAGAAAATGATTGAATTATGGCATCCGGATGATTTGATTGCCGTGGAACAGCGGTGTATCCTTGATAATTCGGATAACGATATGTTCATGTGCCGGGTCCGGCATAAACAAGGCCACTACGTCTGGCTGGAGACAACCGTCAATCTGATTCGCAACGAAGAAGGCGGCATCATAAAAATAGTAGCCGTCGGCAGAGATATTACGAAGCGCAAACAAGCCGAAGACGAGTTGTGGGCAACCAAAGAAAGACTCGAATCCTTCATCAAAAACAATGGAGACGCCATATGGGTTATTGACCGTGACGAAAAGGTGCTGGAAGCTAATGCCGCCTTCGAGAAGCTTTTTCAGTGGAAATCCGAAGAAATCATTCACCAGCCGCTGCCTATTACACCCGCTGATCTGGCCGACCAAACGAGGGAGCTTCACGATCAGGTCCTATCCGGGCTTTCGGTGACCGGCTTCGAAACGATTAGACTGCGTAAAGATGGAACGTTGGTCGATGTGAGCACGACGCTGTCCCCTATTCATGACACAACAGGCAAGATCATCGGCATAGCCGGCACCTGCCACGATATCACGGAGAAGAAGCAGGCAGAGCAACTGTTGATAAATTCGGAGAAACTGACTGTTGCCGGTCAACTTGCTGCGGGCATTGCGCATGAAATCCGTAATCCGATCACAGCGATTAAAGGCTTCATTCAGCTCATTAAATCGGGAGTTTCCGATAAAAAACTGTATTATGAAATCATGTCGTCGGAAATCGAACGCATCGAAATGATTCTGAACGAGCTGCTGATTCTGGCCAAGCCGCAAATGGTCCATTCCGATCGCGAGGACATTCGAAATATTTTGGCGCAAGTAACTACGCTGCTGGAATCTCAGGCGATTTTGAACAATGTTGAAATCATCACGGAATGTGAGCCTGATCTTTCCCCTATTCTGTGCGACCAGAACCAGTTGAAACAAGTGTGCATCAATTACATTAAAAATGCGATAGAGGCTATGCCGCTAGGCGGAATTCTTAACATTCAAGTTAAAATGCTGAGCGACAACAGATTGCTGCTGTGTTTCATCGATCACGGTTGCGGCATTCCTGAGGATATTGTGACGAAGCTCGGGCAACCTTTCTATACGACGAAGGAAAAAGGAACGGGCCTTGGATTTATGGTCAGCAAGAAAATTATTGAAAACCACAACGGGACCGTAAGCGTATTCAGTAAAGAGAACGAAGGTACTGTCATAGAGGTTTGTCTTCCGACGGTACGTTGAAACGTAAAGTTTATCAGGGTCATTCTGCTGCATCAGGATGGCCCTTTTTCCGATTTCGAAATTCCATGCATAAAAAGTGGTAATTTTTCGGATGGTATAGAAGGAATGCGAGGTGAAACCATGTCAAACTACGAGGAAATCGATTCACAATACCCACGAAGAATTCGTGATTTCCAAGAGCTGAGCACGATCAAGCCAAGTGAATGGACGGAGATCGAACTCCGCTATAACCACAGGCAAATGAGCGATTTATCCCCCTGGCTCAATGAGCAGGGCAACCATATCCACAGCCAAATCATTCAGGAAATCGAACGTCGCGGCGTCTGACTTAGTAAACATAGATGTTGCTTTATTATCGAAATTCCTTCATAATGAAGAAGTTGAATCTACATAATTTTAGGAGGTATTTATACAATGGCACATCAACTACCAGCTCTTCCTTATGCGAACGATGCACTTGAGCCGCACATCGATGCAAAAACGATGGAAATTCACCACGACCGTCACCATAACGCTTATGTGACTAACTTGAATGCAGCTCTGGACAAACATCCTGCTCTGCACGATAAATCCCTAAACGACCTGATCGCTGATCTTAACAGCCTTCCTGAAGATATTCGCACGGCTGTTCGCAACAATGGCGGCGGACATGCGAACCACTCCTTGTTCTGGGAAGTTATCGGACCAAACGCTGGCGGAGCACCTACTGGCGCGCTTGCAGCAGCTATCGAGAGCGAGCTTGGCGGCTTTGACAAATTCAAAGCAGACTTCGCTGCAGCAGCAACAACACGCTTTGGTTCCGGCTGGGCTTTCCTGGCTGTTGACAAAGCTGGCAACTTGAAAGTATACAGCTTGCCTAACCAAGACAGCCCGATCATGGAAGGCGAAACGCCAATCCTTGGTCTTGATGTTTGGGAGCACGCTTACTACCTGAACTACCAAAACAAACGCCCTGACTACATCGCAGCGTTCTGGAACGTTGTGAACTGGGCTGAAGTTGGCAAGCGTTACGACGCTGCGAAATAAGCCAGGCATACAAGAGGCTGTCCTTAAAGTAGATTGAATCTACTTGGGGGCAGCCCTTTTATTTTGAGGAAACTGTGCAGATGAAGATGGAAATGGTTTACGGTCTATCGGGAAAGTAGTACGATAATAGTAACCAATATTATCCTGAAATGAGATGAGAACCAGGTGAAAACAATCATTCCCTTACTTCAAAACGTTCCTCTTTTTCAAGAACTATCAGAAACTGATTTATTAGGCATTGCTCCTTTATTTGTAGAAAAAAAAGTGAAGAAGGGCAGCATTCTTTTCTTGGAAGGCGACGCAGGCGAGGAGTTATTCCTTATTAAATCAGGTGTAGTCAAAATATATCGGTTGGACGAAGCCAAGGAGATCATTCTGGCTTTGTTTCGGGATGGGGATTTCTTTGGCGAGATGTCCCTGATTAACGCCGGTCTCACCCGGTCGGCAACCGCCGAGACATTGGAAGCTTGCACGCTCTATGCTTTGAAACGCTCATCCTTCGTTCAATATTTGGAAAAGAGCCCCAGGCTGTGCCTGAAGCTCTTGGAAACAACAATGGGGCGGCTGCGCTTAGCCAACGATCAGATCTACGATCTGACATTTCTGGGCGTACGCTCACGGATAATAAAAACGATCATCCGCCTGTCCGAGCAGCACGGCATTCCCACGCCGGACGGTCTTCTGATCGATGTGAAACTCACGCATCAGCAGTTGGCCAATATGGTTGGCACCGTACGCGAGTCCGTTACCAAGGTGCTGCAGGAGCTGCAGGACGACGCCCTCATACAAATTGATAAAAAGTTAATCACATTAAGAAATGTCGAGGCCATTAAGGCCGAGATTCGATAAAGCCTTTCATAATCCGGATAAATACATTCGGAAAAGCGTACTGCGACAGCTCGTCCGGGCCTACCCAGCGATAATGGAACGGGATCCATTCTCCCCCGCCTGATGGGTGGCTCACGCTGTTCATCTTAGCGCGATACACTTTCATTTTCCATACAATATGGCTGAAAATATGCTCAGTATCCATCAACCAGTCGCCAGGCTGAATCACGATTTGCTCTTGGTCTGCAAGCGCTTTGCGCAAGCCGGCCTTATTCTCCTCATCGGACAGCCAACCCTCAGGCTCCCAGGCCACATGCGGCAGCTCCCACATACGGGCCAACAAGCCTTCCTGCGGACGCTGTCTGATTAACCATTTGCCCTCATTCTCACCCGTGCCTTCGATCAAAGCCACTGCCCGCAGTTCCGGACGCGGCGGTTTGGCTTTCTTTTTGATGGGCAGGGCTTCTTCCATCCCGGCTTCGCGGGCAGCGCAATGCGCCATGACCGGGCACGTCAAACAGTGCGGCGACCGGGGCGTACACACCATGGCTCCAAGCTCCATCAGCGCTTGATTAAAATCGCTTGCCGTTCCTTCCAGAATGAGCTCGCGCGCCAGCTTTTCCATCCGGGTCCGGGTGGCGGGCTTCATAATATCTTCTTCAATGAGAAAATAACGCGACAACACCCGCATGACATTGCCGTCAACTGCCGGCTCCGGTTTATTGTAGGCGATGCTGAGAACCGCTCCGGACGTATAGGGGCCAACGCCTTTCAACGACGAAATCTCTTCTTTCGTCTGGGGAACGATGCCGCCATAACGCTCGTGAACTTCCCGCACGGCCGTTTGCAGATTTCTGGCCCGCGAATAATAGCCGAGTCCCTCCCAAGCTTTCAGAACATTCTCCTCTGGAGCAGTAGCCAGAGCTTCGACGGTCGGGAATTGGTCGATGAATCGGTGGAAATAAGGAATTACCGTATCCACGCGGGTTTGCTGCAGCATGACTTCGGAAATCCATATATAGTAAGGGTTTTTACTTCTTCGCCATGGTAAATCCCGTTTGTGCGTATGATACCAATCCAGCAAATTTTTGGAAAAATAAAGCATTTGTTCTTGACTGTACATGAGCTCTCCTTCTCTATGGGGCGCGTTCCAGTTATAATGAATGAATGGACATGATTCCATTATACGAGAATTGCGGAACATAAAACTAGAGGTGAATGTATGCAAAACACGAACAAGCATAAAGATTTGATGAATAAAAGGAAAATATGGATTGGTGAGGCCCGCGCTCTCCTGCCCTTACTATTCATTTGGGGCGCGGAGTGGATATTCAGCGCGCTTGTGGATATCGCCATATACTGGCGCGATCTGGATTGGCTGAAGCAAGCCGCACTCCTTACCGCTGTCGTGGCCAGCTTGGTTCAGCTGTGGAGTCTGCGCAAGGATTTCCGCGCCGACGGGGAAGGCAAAGGCCTGACGGACCTAAGCGGCTGGGGTCATCCGGCCCTGCTGCTGCTGCCGGGCGTGATGCTCATCGCCGCTGTCGCTTTGCTCGAAGCTATAGGCGCGATCGGACCTTTATTCACCCCTGTGCTGCGGGCGTTCATACTCGCGATCGGTTTCGTGCAGATCGGGCTGCTGCTCGGCAGGCCTTTGATCTATCTGGGTCTGTGGCTGTTCGCCTTGTCAGCTTTGATGGGCGTTTGGTACTTGGGCTACTCAGCTGTCATTCTCGAGGGGATGGGCGGCATTAGCCTTATCGTGAGCGGGTACATGCTTCGCGTTTGGGGACGGCAGGATGAATAGGAGGATCGCTATGAGGCAAAACCAAAAAGCCATGCTGCGCACAGCATGGCGGCGAATAGCGGGCGCACTCCTCGTTGCGCCGATGGTGCTCGCGCTAGCCGCGTGCGGAGGAGCCTCCGATGGCGAAGCCACCCCGAAGGCTCCGGCCGCTACCGCAGCAAGCGAGAGCAACCCTGCGTTCGTGAAGGCGCAGGAGCTCTTCACCGCGAACAAGTGCATCAGCTGCCACGGCGTGGATCTGTCCGGCAAAGTCGGCGCCAAGACGAATTTGCAAAAGGTCGGCAGCAAGATGACCAAAGAGCAAATTGCGAACCAGATCAAAAACGGCGGAGGCGGCATGCCCGTTTACAGCAGTAAGCTGTCCGAAGAAGAAATCGGACTGCTGAGCGACTGGCTCAGCTCCAAGAAATAGTAGCCCTAGAGCTGCTCCACAATCGCATAGGCGGCAGCCATCGATTCCGTATGCGTAATAGAGATATGGATTCGGTGGCTGCCTATTAGGCCTGCCCGCTGCAGCGCCTCCTCGCGCACCCGGCCCTCCGGTTTGCCCCGTTCATCCGGCAGCACCTCCACATCCTGAAAGCCAATCTGCTTGCCGATGCCGCAGCCGATCGCTTTAACAATCGCTTCCTTCGCCGCAAAGCGCCCGGATGCAAACTCCGCCAGCCGCCCGCGCTTTCTTTGCGCAAGCTCTCTCTCCTGAGGCGTCAAAATCCGCTCCAGAAACCTTTCGCCCGCAGATCCTTCCAGCGTTTTACGCAGCCGCGCAATTTCAACAAGATCCGTACCGACACCAATAATCATCGCTCGTCATCACCACTTTTTCTTCCAGCTTTTTGCGTACACTGTACACGATTCATTCCCCGCGGTCAAGAATTCATTAAGGGGCTCCCTTACTTCCAGGTAAGTAAGTAACACTATTTTCAGTTCTTCTGCCGGACATGAACTAGGCGTATACTGGACATAGACTAAAAGCTGGGAGGCCAACACGAATGAGAATCATGCCACTTGAAAAGCGTGGAATATCGAATAGCCGAATTGTTTTTGGATGTATGGGACTTGGCGGAGATTGGACGTCGGCACCTTTAACCAAAGAAGATTACATCGTTGCCGAGAAAGCTGTGGAAGCTGCGCTTTCCATTGGCATTACCATGTTCGATCATGCCGATATTTATAAAAAAGGGAAATCCGAAACGGTTTTTGGCGAAATCCTGAAGAAAAGACCTGATCTTCGCGATCAAATCATTCTGCAATCCAAAGTGGGGATCCGCTTTCAGGACGATGTGCATCCACAGCGTTTTGATTTTAGCAAAAGCCACATCATTCCTGCGGTCGATGGCATTCTTAGCCGCTTGGGCGTGGAGCATCTGGATGTGCTGCTGCTTCACCGTCCCGATCCGCTTATGGAACCGGAAGAGATCGCTGAAGCCTTCAATCTATTGCGTTCTGCCGGCAAAGTGCGTCACTTCGGCGTCTCCAATATGACTGCTGCACAAATGCGTTTCATTCAAAATTCCCTGCCTGAACCACTCGTGGTGAATCAACTGGAACTGAGTCTTGCTCGCCTCGACTGGATTGAACAAGGTATCCTGGTCAATCAAAAAGCCGGCGTAAGCGTCAACTTCGCGGATGGCATCCTGGAGCACTGCCAGATGGCGGATATTCAGCTTCAAGCTTGGGGCCCTCTGGCCAAAGGCAAATTCTCCGGCAGAGCAATCGAAGACGAGCCGGAGAACATCAAGCAGACAGCAGCCCTCGTCCAGAAACTGGCTGCGCAAAAAGAAACGACGCCGGAAGCCATCGTCCTCGGCTGGTTAATGAAGCACCCGGCCCGCATCCAGCCGGTCATTGGCACTTCCTCGCCTGAGCGCGTCCTAGCTTGCCAAGATGCGCTTCGCGCCTCTGAAAACATGACGCGTGAAGAGTGGTACACGCTGCTTGAAAGCTCGCGCGGCGTTCGCGTTCCATAGGTTGATATAAGCTGAGGATTTGTGTCCTCAGCTTTTTTTGTGCTTATGTCTGCGACTGCACATCAGTTATATCTACTCCTACACATACACTACGCCTGCATATAAATTCCATATCTACGCCTACGCCACACTTACTTCTATACCGGCTTCTATACCTGCACCTGCATTTACATCCGCATTTACTTCTACATCCACGCCACGCCTACGTCAATGCACTACGCCTACACCACACTTACTTCTATACCCGCTTCTATACCTGCACCTACACACACTTACATCTGCATTTACGTCTGCATCCACACCACGCCTACGTCTACATCTACACCTTCATCTTACGCTTACACCTGCACTTACGCCCACACTTACCTCTACCTCTATACCTGCATCCACATCTGTGTCACGCCTACAACTGCACACACGCCTCCCCCACCCGAACCCGCCAATTAGATGGAATTTCTCCTGTTAATGTCGTTAAATAATCGCCATCCGTCCAATTAACTGGAATTTCTCCTACTATTATCTAGCCTTTAGACTCAATCAGCAACTCCCCACTGAATTAGCGGGAGATTTTCCAGCTAAGTGGAGAAATCCCTCTGCGCGGGTCCGATTAACGGGAGTTCCTCCAGTTAATCGGACCGTACCGTATCATCCAAATATGCATGCTCCAGCTCCGCATTTTTCTCACGCCCGCAAGCACTAAACCCCCAACCTCAAAAGGCTGGGGGTTACTTATTGCAGGCTTAAATGCCCGGAATCGGAATGCGTTTATGCTCCGTTTTGAGATACTGTTTCTCCAGCTTCTCTTGGACAGCCGGATCGATTTGCTTGCCTTCCAGGTAGTCGCTATTATCGCCGTATGTAATGCCTAGCTCATTCTCGTCCGTCTGGCCGTCCCAAAGCCCGGCTGTCGGTGCCTTATCCAGCACGCTTTGCGGAACGCCAAGCTTCGCTGCCAGGGCGCGTACTTGACGCTTGTTCAGCGTGCTCAGCGGCGTGATGTCGACGGCACCGTCGCCATATTTGGTGAAAAATCCGGTAATCGCTTCGGAGGCATGGTCTGTTCCCACAACGATCAGGCCCAGCTCAAACGCAAGAGCATACTGCATCACCATCCGCGTCCGCGCTTTGATGTTGCCTTTGCCGCCGCGGCTGACATGCTGGTGAACGCCGATATGCTTGAGCCCGTACTCGACTTCAATCGCGATTTCGTCGACGGCCTCTTCAATGTTGTTCTCGATTTGATATTTCAAATCGAATGCTTTGGCCACCGCGTAGCTATCTTCGATATCTACTTGCTGACCGTATGGTTGAAACACGCCGACCGTTTTATATTCGGTGCCCTTTTCCGCTGTCAGCTCGTCCGTTGCTTGCTTGCACAAGCCTGTCGCTACGGCGCTGTCGATTCCGCCGCTGATTGCGATCAGCAGGCCGTTTGCTTTTGCGCCAAGCACATAATTTTTCAGAAAATCCACCCGTTTGCGGATTTCTTCATCAATATCAATTTCCGGCTTAACGCCGAGCTTTGCGATAATTTCTGCTTGCAAACTCATGCCTCTCTCCACCTTTTCTATAGTGTGAAACCAACATTCTTTGAAATCTAGTATAGACTTTCAACCTTGAAATTTCAAAGAATAATCACATTTTTCCGCCTCTTAAAAAAGGAAAAGACCCGCCATGCATCAGCTGCAATAGCGAGTCAAACCCTTAGACGTTCATTATTTGCAATATTGATTGAAAGCACCGATCAAGTCGCCTGCGATCATATCGGCGGAACGGTCTTCAATTTGATGACGTTGGATGAAGTGAGCCAGCTCACCGTTTTTGAACAACGCGATAGATGGGGATGATGGCGGGTATGGTGCCAAATATTCACGCGCCTTCGCTGTTGCATCCTTCTCTTGACCTGCGAACACGGTGTATGTGTATGTTGGCAGCGTATCGTTTTGAAGTGCTTTTGCCACACCTGGACGACATTGACCTGCTGCGCATCCGCAAACGGAATTGATAACGAGCAGCATCGTGCCGTCTTTGGACTTCTCAATCGCCTCATCCACTTGCTCTGGAGTCAGAAGCTCCGTAATTCCCAGACGAGTCAAATCTTCCCTCATCGGTTTAACCATATCTTTCATGTAGGAATCAAAAGACATTGCCATATGTGCCACCCCTTAGGATTTAATAGTTACTCTCAAAACGTAATCGTTACAACTTATATTATACATCCGATAGCGATGAATGCAAAGTGCTTATAGCCGCCTGCAACACAAATAGAAATAAAGCGAAAGCTGTTAAGCTTCCGCCTCATCCTTCTTCTTCGTACTAGAAGACTCTCCCGGCTCAAAAGAAACATCTTTATCCGGATGTGTAAAAATCCCGCTTTGCGGCAAAATGCCTTTTTCGAAATAATCGCGGTTCTCTGCGGTTTGGAAGCCAATGTCCTTATACGGATGAACCCACTCATCTCCGGCCATAACTTCGGGATCGGTCTCTGCCGTCCACTGCTCAAGCGGGGAGTTGTCGGATTCATACTCATGATCGCCGATGACGACGCCGTGCTCGTTCACGAACGCTTCTCGCGGACCGCGCCCCTGCTCAAACTGCGGGAGGAAATCGATCTCGAACGGATCGAGATTGCTTGGGTCCTGTGCGGATTTAGCTGACTTCTTCGGGTCTTGACTCATGTCGATGGCCGGTTGGGTCCGTCCAGTTTTTTGTCCACAAAGCCCTCTTTACCTGCGGCTGAGGAGGATGCTGCTTTCTCGCGTTCTTGGTTTTGCTGTTCTTGCTGGATTTGGGTCTTGGAATCGTTTTGACTCATTGCACTCAGCTCCCTTCTGCCAGTATTATGTGCCAAAGCAGGGAGGAGCATTCCAACCACGAGCATGAAAAGGAAGATGAGCTGTGCCATGCTTAAATAAAGCAAACCCGGTTTAGCAGCCGCAAAAAAACTAGCCAGCATCCCTGCCACGCCTCCGTAAATCAGCGAGTATTTCAGGAGGAATCCACTCCCGAAACTCGTCCGACGACCCTCATACCCAATCTGCCAAATAAGCAGCGGCACAAGCAGCAGCGAAACATATGCGTGATAAGGATGAAAACGGGACACGGTACCTTTGACGCCTATCCCCCATGGCCATGCAGTAGGCAGTCCGTATGCCGGGACCAGCGCACAATAGAGGAACACAGCGGCAGTCAGGCCAATCATGAAAATATCCAGGAAAAAGTACAGCGGAATACGCAGCTTCCGTATTTGAATATACATATACCCACAAGCCAGCAGGAGACCTAGCGCTATTTCTGTGCTGGAGCCAACGACCATCAGCAATTTCAGCGGACTTGTCCAAAGCAATGAGGGCTGCGTGAAAATAACGCCAAACTTCCAAGCGAGGATTGCGATGATAGCCCCGCCAAACACAATATCGTCGATTGATTTGGCCATGGCTTGATCTTCCAGCGTTTGAGCCGAAGACCCGGCATGCTCCTGCTCCTGCTCCCGCCCTCGACCATGCTTCAGACTCCCCGAAAGCCGCGCTGCCCTTCGTATAAGCCATAAGCCCAAAGCACAAGCAAGCAGCAAAGCTACTAGTCTCCCTTGAAGCTGAAGAGGTCCAATCTGCAACACATCAGGCACCACGAACGCCAGCTCCTCTCTCTCAATTACTTCCATCGTAACGAGAGGGGAAGAGATGTGCAACAGTTACGGCTCCAGAAACTGAAACGTGAACGAAGTTTTCTGCAGTTTGTCAAAGCGGAATCCGGCAGCTTTCAGCTTACGGAGTACAACGGGCAGCGCTTCTACTGTGGTCGTCTTGTACGTGTTATCGTGCATAAGTACTATGACGCGCTTTTTCCCTTTGCTTGCGCTGAGCACGGAGTCGATAATCATGTCTCTATCCTGTACAGGAGCCGCTGCATCCGTCGAGCTGACGTTCCAGTCAAAATACTGGTAACCCTCCTCTCTCACCGCAGCCGCCACCCTGCTCATGACGCCCCTGCCGCCGGACTTCCGGCTCAAATGATTGTTTGAACCACCCGGAAACCGTAAAATATCAGGCCGGTACCCAACCGTCTCCTCCAGTAGCCGATCCAGCTTGTGTACATCCTTCAAGAAAGCTTCAGGGGATTTATATATACGGTTATAGTCATGCGAGAACGTATGATTCCCAAGTGCATGGCCACCCGCAGCGATTTCTCTGTAAAGCGACTTCCCTTCGGTCGTTTCAGTGCCTATGACGAAGAAGGTCGCAGTTGCTCCAAAGGTTTTTAAAATATGTAGAATCTTCCTCGTACTCGCAGACGGCCCGTCATCGAAGGTCAAATAGGCGATCTTATCCCCGGCAGGAGGAGATGCGTGTGGAGGTCCTGTGTAAAAATGCCTCGTCTCCACAATGGCTGTATCCAAGTGCTCCACTTCCCCTACCGCTGCCGGACTCGGTGGCGATGTCGGTGTCGGTGTCGGGCTTCCGCCAGAATCAATGCTTGCCGTTACTCCTGACAACTGACTTGGAGCCTGCTTGGCTTGCTCCGTACGAATTTGAGCAGTCGAACACCCAACTAAGTTAGCGCTCATCATTAACGCCATTACATAAACACCTGATCTGCGTATCTGAACCCCCATCCAAGCTCCCCCTCCTCATGCAAATCCTGAGCTTTTTTAGTATGGCTTCCCTCGCATTCGACATTAAATCCAATATTTCCCGGGAAATCCGCAGAATCAGCTCCTACCGTCCCTACACATTTCCGGCATTTTCGTCACCCCCTCCAATTCCTCTCCATGAATCCGCACAAAAAAAGAGACCTCCCAGGTAGAAAATCTACCTTGGGACAGTCCCTTCGTTTTCGGCCGCTTACTCAGCCGTGTTACCGTTTAGTTTCTCTCTCAGCAGGTTCATCTGCTCATCGACCTTCGCTTGCTTCGCAACATCAACAGGCGTGTAGCTGCTTACTGTTCCTGCAGATACATAAGGCTTGCGGGCGATTTCCGCTTCAACTTCCATTTGGATGATTTTTTCTTCCATACGTTGGAAGCCGCGGGATGCGCTGCCGCTCTCAATCACGCCGTTATAGGAAACTTGCGCCATTTGTTTTTTCGCTTTGGCCAACTGAGCGCGGGATACAAGCTCGTTGCGTTTGTTGCGCATTTTGTAGAACTCATCTTTCATTTCATGAAGCTGCTGCGTCAATTCATCTGCATGCGCTTTGGCGGAAGCATACAAATCGGTGTATTCGGCAATTTTGTCTTCGTGGTACAATTTTTCTTCGACCGCTTGGCGAGCGATGGCTTCTTGACCGTTTTTAATGGCCGCGGAAGCTTTCGCTTCACGGTCAGCTACTAAACGAACGGATTCCTCAAGGCGCTGCTTTAATTTACGTTCGCTCGCAATTTGCCTGGCTACGGTTACTTCCGCCTGCGCAATTTCTTGCTCCATATCGCGCAGATATTGATTCAGCATAACGATCGGATCCTCGATTTTATCCAATACCTCGTGAATTGATGCTTTTGTCATATCCTTCATTCTTGTAAATACTCCCATGGTTTACACGTCTCCTTTTTTAATATCAATTGGTTGTTGTTCGAAACGAGCGACTTTGGCTCGAAGTTCTTCCACTTCTCTTTGCAAAGCTTTCTTCTCAATATCTTTCATCATCTCATCGATGTTGTTGGTCTTGCTTGCCTCATACTGTGCGTTATAGCCTGCATGCTGCGGCGGAACTTGATTATTGTGCGGTTTGTACGCATTCCCATTCCAACCACCGCCATTGTACGGTGGGCGAGTATAGGAGCCAGCATAAGGATCATATGGCGGCTGGTCATAGCCAGGTTCTTTCGGGATCACGATTGCCGCGATAAAGTAAATGAAAATGACCGTGCCTCCCGTGAAAAATGTCGTGATCACTACTAACAACCGCAGAAGCGTTGCATCTACATTCATAGCCTCGGCGAGTCCGCCGCAAAGACCGGTAACTTTTTTATCTCTTCGTGAGCGGTAAAGTTTGCTCATGATTGTTTGTTCCCTCCTGATTCAGCCTATTTCGCAGAGCCTCCAACTCAGCATCTACAGCCGGGTTACCCCCACCGTAGTAGCTTTCGCGGCCCATACGCCTTACATCTCGGAGCGTTCTTGCATGAAGCTCCATATCGGATACGCGCTCTTCCAAGCGGCCGAACATCCGTGGTGACGCATCCTGCGACACGCTGCTGCGAGCATGCAATCTTTGCTGCAAGCGGGCGGATTCCATTCGGGCCAGATAGTAGCTGCGTTTGTCTGCCACTTCTTTGTAATCAGCTTTGAGCTGCTGCAGCTCTTCATCCAATTCCAGGATGGATTGCTTAGCTTGCTCATACAGCTCGCGATATTGCTCGCTTTTCTCCTCGGCTTGCAGCTTCTCTTGAAGCACAATCCGTGCCATATGTTCTTCGCCGGCTTTCAGAGCCAGGAGCGCTTGCTGCTCGCGCTTCTCTTTGGTTTCAAGCGCCGTCAAATATTGCTGCCGGAGCGACGCGGCGTGGGTGACGCATTGCTGATACAACCTCTCGGATTGCTGAAGCTGTTCGCGCTGCGCAGCTAAGTATTGGTCAATCAATCGAACCGGATCTTCCGACCGTTCCAAATGCTCATTCAGGGATGCTACGGTAATGTCTCTCATACGCCTCAATAGGCTCATCTCTCATACCACCTTTTTCACTCTCTGTTTTTCTATTCCTATTTACACGGTTCTTCTTGTCAACATCGAAACCCCGTAACCAATCAATCCAATCGCCAGAAGAATAATGATCCAACCGGCCAGTTTGCCGACCAGAATGATACCGCCAATCCCGGCAATAATCCAACCGAATTTATTCCCGTTCTGAATGCCGATATAACCTAGACCGACCATTCCAATCGGAATCAGGTATCCCATCAAGGAGCCGATAAAAGGTCCGAAGTGGAGTCCCAGCTTGTTAAGCAGAATCAGTGCGCCGAATGCGATAAGCAGAGCGGCTAAGCCTGTATTTCTTTTCATGATTTCGTCACCGCCTTTCGTTATGTGCTGTGCTCTTGTTCATGTCTTTATTTTAGGTAAAATGGAGCCTTTCCAAAACGGACCGTGGACGGTATTTCATCCTAGACCTTAGTCGGGGCGCAGCTACGACCTCTGTTCAGACCTTGAAAAGCGCCGTAACAGGCGGGCTGCCCGGTACTTCCAACGCAAAAAGAGGCGATCTCTTAGGTCTTTTCAGACTTAAGAGCGCCTCTTCATTTTGCAAGCTATACGAATCTTGTACGAGTGGGAACTATGCTCCGCTATTTTCCTTTGGAGCGACGATTTGGCGTGTGAGAGGGAACTACGATCCCCTATTCCGCCTTTTCCAGCCCAGATGCGGGCATTTTTGGGAAATAAGACCCTGCAGTTCCCTCTGGACCATGCAATCAGCCCCTTTTTCTAAAATAAAACCCTGTAGTTCCCCTTCCCCATCACCATTACCCACCTTAAGTCGGTCCGATTGCGCCGTTTAGGCGGCCGACCTGCGCAGCAGGCCATACGAAGCCAGTAAATAAACCCCAACCAAAGGCACCATCCACCAAAACAGCTCCAAATAATGATGGCCGATCCACAGGAAAAGATGTGCCCACAGCCCAAATTGGGATAACAGCAAGGACCCTCCAGTACCTGTCAAAAACGTGATGACGAAGAAGATTAGCAGCCCTATAGCGCCAAAGCGTCTGTGAATGCTGGATATGGCAAACCCCAGAAAGTACATATGCAGCAGGAAAATCAAATAGATGCCAAAAAGCACGATCGGAGAAACGTCTCCCAGAAAAGCGATTTTGAAAATATGCAGGCGAACTCCCCACCCGCCGGTGGCCTCTTCGGTAAATGCCAGAATCATGAGCAGTGCCGCCGTACAGATACTGTATAAAAATGACGTTGCCGCTGTTCCTAAGAAGTAATCCCTTCTACGGATGCTGAGTCCCAAAGCAAAGGGAAATGTGTCCTTCACCGTTACCGAGCCTGTGACCAACGTATAAATAAATATCGAGACAAGCCCTCCCGTATTCATGGTCTCATCGCTATTCAAAGACAGCGCAATAATAAAGCTGATGACGAAGTTCAAGCCAAGAATCACCCAAGGCATTGTGAACCATGAAAATTTATTCCTCATATGAAGCTTCATGACGTTGCTTACTCGATTCATGCCTGCTCAATCCCCTTTCCTGCAAGTGGCGTGCGAGTCAGATGCACAATAAGCTGCTGCAGCGATACGGGTGCAAATTCCAAGCCAAGCGACTCGGCCTCTTTCCTGTCTCGATCGCTTAAGGCACCAAGGATCGTAGCCGTTGAAGCGGCCCCAATGGACTGGCGTTCGAGCACTTCCTTGCCCCGCGAGAAAGCATCCACCGCAGTCGCCAAACCCGACACCGTACAGGCGCGGCCGCGAAGTGCATCTGCATCTTCATTAAGAATCAGCTTGCCGTTATCAATGACCATTACATGCTCCAGCAAGCGGCTTACTTCATCGATCAGATGCGTAGAAAGAATAACCGTTCGCGGGTACTCCGCATAATCCTCCAGCAAGCGGTCATAAAACAACGCTCTGGCAACGGCATCCAAGCCCAAATACGGCTCATCAAATATCGTAAGCGGCGCGCGGCTGGCCAAACCAATTACGATCCCAACGGAGGACAGCATGCCTCTGGACAGCTTCTTGACTTTTCTTTTCAGCGGCAGCCGAAAATCTTCCATTAAAGCTTCGGCATACGCATCGTCCCAGTCCGGATATAGCGATTTGGCTACTTCCATGACATCCGCGACCCGAAAGCCCTCGGGGTATTTCTGACTTTCCTTAATGAAGCAAATTTGATTCAGCACACGGCTGTTCTCATAAGGGGCTTCCCCAAACACTTTCAACTCGCCGCTAGTAGCGAACTGCTGGGCCGAGAGGATGTGCATGATGGTTGTTTTTCCGGCGCCATTTCTGCCTAGCAAACCATAGATTTTGTTCGCTTCTACCTTGAAGCTGACATGATCTACCGCGGTTACGTTCCCATAAGACTTCGTCAGTCCGTTTACCTCCACAATGTGGGTCATCACGCTTTCCCTCCTCTGCGCACCATTTCCGTTAGCTGCTCCACAGTAATCCCCAACTTTTCAGCTTCTTTTACCATCGCCACAACATACTGTTCATAAAATAGTTCTTTTCTCTTCTCCATCAGCTTCGTTCGCGCTCCCTCCGCTACAAACATGCCAATCCCGCGTTTCTTATACAAAATGCCTTGATCCACCAACAAATTAACGCCCTTCGCCGCAGTCGCCGGATTAATTTGATAAAAGGCTGCGAACTGATTCGTAGAAGGCACCTGAGATTCCTCCGGCATTCTTGCTTCAATAATGTCATCTTCGATACGTTCCGCGATCTGTACAAAAATCGGGCGGCTGTCATCCATCGTCAAACCCATTTCCTCACCACCACATTGGTTAGTTACTCATGTAATTAACCATACAACCAAACCACCTAATTGTCAACAGGCACAGCATATTTTGGGGACTCCCCCAACATAAATTCCCTCCGAACTGGGAATACCACTATAACAAACTGTCATTCACTACCCCTACGAAAGGTAAATCAACTGATGCTTTTATCTAAAATACGTCTGACCCTGGTTGCCCTGCTGCTCTTATCTGCTCCGGTTTCGGCCTACGGTGCGGAGCCAATAGCGCGAGAGACGCCGCTGTTCTCCTTCTCCGTGCTTAGCGATACGCATATCATCGCTACGGACCAAGTGTCCCAGCAGCTGCTCAGCCGCGCGCTGGCCGACCACCACAAGCTGCGCCCGGACAGCAAGCTGCTCGTGCTCAACGGCGATCTCACCGGCGGCAGCGAGGGCGACTACCGCAGCCTGCTGGCGCTTCTCAGCCGCCAGCCTCATGCCCCTGTGCACGCGACCATGGGCAACCACGACTACTACGGCGTCTGGCGCACGCCGGAGGGTGGCATGGATACATCGAAGATGAATCCAGCCTGGTCCAGCAAGCAAGCGGTCGCGTTATTCGACCGCATGTGGGGCTACGATAAGCCGTACCACGAGCTTATCGTGGAGGGCTACCGCTTCCTCTTCCTTAGCGGGGAAGCGTACCGTGACGTGAACGCATCCAACAAAGAGGATGCGTTCCTTTCGGCCGAGCAGCTCACTTGGCTGCGCGACCGTTTGACAGCCGCGGGCGCGGCGGATGCCGGCAAGCCCGTGTTTGTGTTCCTCCATCAGCCGCTGCCGATGACGCTCGATGGCACGGACCGGGAGCTGGGCGTCGTCCAGCACCAGGAGCTGCGGGCGCTGCTGGATGCGCACCCCAACGTCATTCTGTTCAGCGGCCATACCCACTGGAACTTGGAGACGACCAACCAAGTCAAGCAGCTGAAGTTTCTGGCCGCTTCCAGCGCCTCCATCCGTGAGGTATGGAACGCGCAGAACGAACCGGAGACGTTAAGCGTCAGCCAGAGCCTCATTGTGGACGTCTACAAGGACCGCGTGGTCATTATGCGCCGGGAGCACTCCGCGAAACGCTGGATTGAGCCCTCCATCGCCAAGGGCTATGACGTAAAATAACAAAAGACTGCCAAACACGGCTCATGAGCCTAGTGTTTGGCAGTCTTTTTGGGTTTTAGCGCTTATACTTCAACCTTCGTATACCGGTTAGCCGGAATCGGTATGCCTAAATTGCCGCGGAGCGTATCCGCTTCGTATTCCGTTCTGTAGATGCCGCGCTCCTGCAGGATCGGCACGACAAGATCAACGAAGTCGTCCAAGCCTTTCGGTAGCGCAGCAGCAATGATGAAGCCGTCCGCCGCCTTCTGTTCGAACCAGCTCTGAACGCGGTCGGCCACATATTCCGGCGTTCCGGTAAATTCCGAGCGTGGCGTCGCTACACTCAGAGCTACTTGACGCAGCGTCAAGTTTTTCTCTTTGGCATTTTGCTTGATTTTATCCGTTCCGCTACGGAAGCTGTTGCTGCCGAAATCGCCCAATTCCGGGAACGGCTCATCCAGCGGGTATTGCGAGAAATCATGATGCTCGAAGAAGCGTCCGAGGTAATCCAGCGCTTTCTCGATCGTCACGAGATTCGCAACTTCTTGATACTTGCGTTCCGCTTCTTCTTCGGTTCTGCCGATAATCGGCGCGATCCCCGGCAGAATGACGACCTCGTCCGGGTTGCGTCCGAGCGCGGCGGCTCTCTTTTTGATATCCGCATAATACGCTTGCGCATCTTCTATGGATTCATGCCCGGCAAAAATAGCATCGGCTACCTTCGCTGCAAAGGCCCGGCCATCCTCGGAAGCCCCGGCTTGGAAAATAACGGGCTGCCCCTGTCTGGAACGAGCGATATTGAGCGGACCTTGAACGGAGAAGTGTTCGCCTTTATGATTCAGCGTATGCATTTTGTCCGGATCGAAGAAAACGCCACTCTCTTTATCCCGGACGAACGCGTCATCCTCCCAGGAATCCCAAAGCCCGCGCGTAACTTCCAAATATTCGTTAGCAATCCGGTAACGCTCCGGATGTGACGGATGCTGGTCTTTGCTATAATTTTTGGCCGAACCTTCCAGCGGGGATGTGACGACATTCCAGCCGGCGCGCCCGTCGCTGATCGTATCGATAGAGGCAAACTGCCTTGCTACGGTGAAGGGCTCGCTGTACGAAGTGGATAATGTGCCGACAAGGCCGATATGCGAGGTGACGGCTGCTAAAGCAGATAAAATGGTGATCGGCTCGAATCGGTTCAGGAAATGCGGAATCGACTTCTCCGTAATAAAGAGACCGTCCGCAATAAACACGAGATCAAATTTGCCGGACTCGGCTTTCTGCGCTTGCTGTTTATAAAATCCAAAATTCACACTGGCGTCCGTAATCGCATCCGGGTGTCTCCAGCCCGAAACATTCCCGCCTACCCCGTGAATAATGGCTCCCAATTTGAGTTGGTTCTGCTTTGTCATGCTTTCCCCGTCCTTTCAAAGTATGGCCGCTGTTTGCAGGTGCAGCCGATAGCTTTTTACCAGTACCTCACCTTTTTGTATATCTTTCTCATAGGCGCGTTCAAAGCCCAGCCGCTCATAGAGCTTGACAGCAGATTCCATCATGTCCGATGTGTGCAAATGCAGCGTTGCCGCCCCTAATTCAATAGCGCGTCTAGCGCTTTCTTGGATGAGCGCTGTGGCGATGCCACGCCCTCTCGCCTTGGGCGAAACGGCCAGCAACCGAATAATCGGGGACTGAATGCCAAGCTCCGGCAGCCCGTAAGCCGCCTCGGATGAGAGAAACAAGAGGGAGCTCCCCACAATCTCGCCGTCGATCAAAGCGACGATACGGGCTGCAGGCGTCCCGCCGTCCACGGAGGCGACAATATTCTCTTTATATTGCTCCCACCCTTCAGGAGGCAGCACGTCTTTATACTGTCCATAGGCTTCCTCCAGGACCTTTCGAATCGCATCCCGGTCTCCGTCATTGGCTTCACGAATTTGAATGTCCCTTACGTCCGCCATCTATAAACCCTCCCTATACGTGAGCTCTCGATGTTTCCAATGCGTTCTTAATGCGTGAGATTTGCGCCAGATGAACCTGCACATGCGCCACGAAAGATTGAACCACATCAGTTAATTGCAGGATTTGGCCTTTAAAATTAACGCCTGTTTTCGCCCAATCTTCCGCCGGCAATCGTTGAAACAATAGATGGTTATAAACTAATAACGCCTGAAAAAGAGTTAAGATATCGCTGGCCGAGCCTTCATTTGCGTGCGCACCGCTAACCCATGCATCTTGCTCAAAAGCAGGCAGCTGCACAGCGGACCCCGCTAAAATTTGACGAAGCCGAAACGAAACCACGATGTTATGATCCGCCAAATGGGAGAGAACCTCAGTTACGCTCCATTGCGCCGGCGAAGCTTTCCATGTCAATTGTTCGGCATTCAGCCCTTGAATGGCAGCCTGCAATTGGTCATGCGTTTGCAAATAGGATTGAAAGTCAGGAATGGAATGACTCATGTGGATACCTCCCGTGGTATGTCGAATGCAAGCTCCTGCAAGGCCCGTTTCGCCAAAATGGCAAAATAACGCGCGCTGCCCGGTAAAGCCCGTTCATCTAAATCAAATGCCGGATGATGCCATTCGCGAGACCCCGAAGTCCCCATAAAGACGAATACGCCCGGCACCTTTTTCTGATAAAAAGCAAAATCCTCCCCGGCCGGCGACGACTGCGGCGTGACAACCTGCAAGCCTGCCTGTTCAGCGGCTTCAATCGCTACTTGCGTCAGCTCCGCATCATTGGATACCGCTGGCGGGCCTTTGATCCAGCGTACGGAAGCTTTCGTCCCATAAGCGGCCGCCACGCCGTGAACAACCTGCTCAAGCCGGGCAATGACCAGCTCTCTTACGCTTTCTTCGAACGTTCGCAGCGTGCCGTCCAGAATGGCTTTATCCGGGATCACGTTCCAGGCCGTCCCGCTATGGATCCGCGTCACGCTGATGACGGCTTGCTGGAGCGAGCTTATATTGCGGCTCACGATCGCTTGCAAAGCGGTCACGATATGCGCTCCCGTCACAATCGGGTCGATCCCCGCTTCCGGGACGGCTGCGTGAGTGCCCAGACCTTCCACCTCGATGACAAAGCCATCGGCCGCAGCCATCAACGGCCCTGCTTTGATGCCAATCGTGCCAACGGGAAGATCGGGCTTATTGTGCATGCCATAAATCGCCCGCACGCCTTCCAATGCACCGCTTCGGATCACTTGTTCAGCGCCTTGCGCTTTCTCTTCGGCGGGTTGGAAGATGAACCGAACTGTCCCCGGCAGGTCATTCTCCCGCTGTTTAAGCAGCAGCGCCGCTCCAAGTATCGCCGCCGTATGGAAGTCGTGGCCGCACGCATGCATTTTGCCTGCCACTTTGGAGGCATACGGAAACCCCGTCGCCTCGTGAATCGGCAAGGCATCTATATCTGCGCGGAGGGCTATGACCGGCCCCGCCTGCCTGCCGCCAACTTCAGCGACCAAACCTGTTTTGAGCGAATAATCGGCAATTCGAATGCCCGCTTGGGATAACCATGCACGAATCGCCTCCGTCGTTTGAAACTCTTCATTGGACAATTCTGGATTCTGATGTAAATGGCGTCTGATCTCGACCAGCTTGCGTTCGAAATCCGTCCCTAACAGCTCCGGCGTTGAGGGGCTCATCTGTTGTCCTCCTTCCTTACTAAACGGGTAACTCCGAGAAAGCCTCGCTAAGCAGCTCGAAGGAACGCAGCCGTTTGTCAAAATCTTTCACGGACGTCGTGATGATAAATTCGTCGATCCCATATTTGTTCTGCACGTCCAACAAGTGCCGGCGCACAGTTTCTTTTGTACCCTTCGTAATTTCAGCTTGCTTGACCTCGACGGTGAACTTGGCATCTGTCTGGCGGCCGTATTCCTCGGCTTGTTCCAGCGTGCCGACCGTTAAGGTTTTGCCATTTTCCAAATGGATTTTGACATTCTTATACTCGCCGGCCAGTTCGGCCGCTTCCTCCTGCGTATCCGCCACGATCAAGGAAAGCGCGAGAATCAGCTTGGGCTGAGTTCCCTTTTCCGCATTAAAACCTTGCTGATACGCCTCAAATGCCGCCTCTGCAATCGCCTGATCGCCATTAATGAATTGAGCGAATACATAGGGAAGGCCGGCTTCGGCCGCCAACTGAGCGCTGGCAACACTCGTTCCGAGGATATAGATATCCACAGGGACTGTCGGAATCGGCGAAACGCGCAAACCTTTCAGCGGATGATCGTCGTCAAGCCTGTTATGAACAAACTGCTGGAGCTCGCTTAATTTGTCGGATAAGGATGCCGCCTCGACAACGCCTTGCTGAAGCGCTTTGGTCGAACGGGGAAGACCGCCCGGGGCTCGGCCTACGCCAAGATCAACCCGGCCCGGGGCAAGCGAAGCCAATACGTTAAAATTCTCAGCCACTTTATAAGGGCTGTAGTGCTGCAGCATAATGCCGCCTGATCCAATGCGAATACGTTCTGTTTTGGCGAGCAAATGGGAAATCAGCACTTCAGGCGATGAACCGGCTACCTGCTCGGAGTCATGATGTTCAGACACCCAGAAGCGATGGTATCCCCATTTATCGGCTTGCTGTGCCAGTGAAATGGTATGTTGAAAAGCATCCGAAGCCGTCTCCCCCGGAAAAATGACACTTTGATCCAAAATACTAAGCTTGATTCCCAAGATCGTTCACTCCATTCTGACTTCACGTTATATGCTGTAGCTCCACTCCGGCGTAAATCTTTTGAGAAACTGTCTCGTCCGCTCTTCCTTCGCACCGCCAAAAATATCCTGCGGCTTACCTTCCTCGACGATCACGCCTTCGTCCATAAAGACCACATGGTTGGACACTTCCCGGGCAAAGCCCATCTCGTGCGTAACGATAATCATGGTGATCCCTTCTTTGGCAATTTTCTGAATCACATCCAGCACCTCGCCTACCAGCTCAGGATCAAGCGCCGACGTCGGCTCGTCGAATAAGATCACTTCCGGGTTCAAGGCCAGCGCGCGCGCAATGCCCACCCGCTGCTGCTGTCCGCCGGACAGTTGGCTCGGATATGCGTCCAGTTTGCTTCCCAATCCGACCTTTTCCAGCATCTTCACACTGGTTTCCCTGGCCTTTTCTTTGGACTGCTTCTGGACGATGACTAGCCCTTCCATCACATTTTCCAAAACGGTTTTATGCTTGAACAGATTGTAATGTTGGAAGACCATCGCTGTTTTCTGGCGTAAGGTGTGGATCGCCTTTTTGGAGGGGCGCTTGCAGTTCACGGTAAAATCCCCGATGCTCACCTCGCCGTCATTCGGTCTTTCCAAATAATTCAAGCAGCGAAGCAGGGTTGTTTTGCCTGAACCGCTGGGACCCAGGATGCAGACGACCTCCCCTTTTTGCACAAATAAGTCGATGCCTTTCAGCACCTCATGTTTGCCGAAAGCTTTGGTGATATTGGACAATTTAATCATGCGACGCCCCCCCTGTTATACGAATTGATTCGTTTTTCGAGCAAGCCTGCCACTCTCTCGATGAAGAACGTGATGCCCCAGAACAGCAGCGCTGCAGCGATATAAGCCTCGAAGAACTTCCAGTTGGTCGTTGCTACAATCTGTGCTTTGGCATTGATTTCGACAACGGAAACGGTAAAAGCCAGCGTCGATCCATGCAGCATGCCGATCAACGTATTGGATAAGTTCGGCAGGCTGACCGCCAGCGCTTGAGGCAGCACGATGCGGCGCAGTGCCTGCGGCGTGGTCATGCCGACTGAATAGGCGGCTTCGAATTGTCCGCGGTTAACGGCGACAATGCCCGATCTCACAACTTCAGCCAGATAAGCGCCTGCCGTGATGGAGAAAGATAGGAAGGCAAAGCCGATCATCGGAATGGAAACGGAGCGGAAGCTCCAACCCAGCGCTGCTGCAACAGCATCAATAATCATCGGCAAACCGAAATAAATAAGCAGCAGATGCATCAGCATCGGAGTTCCACGGATAAAAGTTACATATGCCGTCGCGATATAATGAAGAAAAGGAACCCGGTATAGTCGGATTAAGGCCACAGCCGTTCCTATTAAGAAGCCGAAGAAGACGGATACGGCTGTAATGGCGATGGTTGTCGGCAGGGCAGATAACAGCGCGATAAAGGCAGTCCATATGAAAGCGGGATCGATCTTCATGCTTGAAAGCCTCCTTTATCCGGCTGCGAAGCCCACATGCCCTTGAACCATCTGCGCGCAAGCGGCTGCCGTTCTTGAGAAACAATCGGTTGTTCATGCTGGAGCAGTCTTTTCTCGATATACGCAAACAGCTTCTCCAGCCCGAAACATATCACAAAGTAAATAAGGGATAAGGAAATGTAAGTCTCAACAAAGTGCTGCGTGGCGCTCCCCAGCGTCTGCGCTTTCCCCATCAGCTCCATGGCTCCTAGCGAAAAGGCAAGCGAGGTATCCTTCAAATTTGCGATCAGCAGGTTCGTGAAATTAGGAAGAGCAATAGCCACTGCCTGCGGCATAATAATTCTTGTAAAAGCTTGATACCCCGTCATCCCGATGGCGTAGGCCGCTTCCATCTGCCCGCGGTCAACGGCTTTGACTGCAGCTCGGATCACTTCAGAGATATAGGCTCCTGAGTGAAGAGCAAATGTCAGAATGACGAAAGTCAGTACCGGCGCTTTGGAAACGTCCACCTGAATAACCTTCAATATTTCCGGGAGCCCGTAATAAATAAGGAAGAGCTGAATCAGGATCGGGGTCCCCCGGAAAAAGGAAACGTAAATCTGCGATATTCGCTGAAAAACCGGTACCTTGTACAGCCGTGGCAGGGCGATGATGAACCCGAAGATGAGTCCGAGCCCCATGGAGCAAGCTACAATAAATAACGTAATGTTGATATAGGACAGCAGTTTGGGCAAAAAGTCGAATACATAGGTGATATCGAATTGGGTTGCCATAATGGCGATCTCACCTCTCTTTTATCTTCTCTGACTTCGGACTATTTCGTGTCTTCTTTCTTCGTAAAGTCGCCGCCAAGCCACTGTATGCTGAGCTTCGACAGCGTGCCGTCCGCCTTGATAGCTTTTAGAGCGGCATCGATCTTATCGGCTAAAACCTGTGCGTCTTTATCGTTTTTGCGGAATAAGAACCGAACTTCGGCTTCTTCAATAATGGGACCGACGGCTTTCAATTTGCTCTGCGGGTCCACGAGAGGAAGCAGGAAATCCGCTCCTAATGCGCCGTCCGCGCGTCCGGTAGTCAGCTGGTTCACCAGGTCGTTCGCGGCGCCGCTTTGATATACAATTTTGATCGCGTTATTATTGGCTTTGTTGTAGTTTTCCAGAAGGGTTGCCTCTGCGCTGGTTGCCGTCGTTAATGCTTTCTTCCCCTTCAGGTCATCAATCGACTTAATCGTTGAGTTGTCCTTAGCGACAATCACTTTGGTTTTCCAATAGGCGTATGGCTCGTTATTAAAAAGGTACTTCTCTTCCCGCTCCTTGTTCTTCTCAATTTCATGTGCCACGAAGTCGATTTTGTTCGTTTCGAGGCTGAGGAGCAGGTTGGCGAAGTCCATCGTTTTGAACTCAAATTCATATTCCGGCAGGCGCTTATCAAGCTCTCTAACTAATTCAATATCATAACCGGTAAGCTTGCCGTCTTTATCCAGGAACGCTACATTAGGGAACTGAGTGCCTGTTCCAACGATAATCTTCTTCACTTTAACCGGCTCAGCCGCTGCTGCTGTGTTGGCAGGCGCTTTCGATCCTTCGGCCGCTGCTGCTTTGGGGGATGCACCCGTTTCCGTGCTCTTCGAGCCGCAGCCTGCTGCTACCAGTGCTAAAGCTAGGGTGGTTACGGCAAGTGTTGTTAGTTTCTTCATCGTGAATCCCTCCATCATAGTTATCTATTTTAATGTTTATAATTCCTACCTGTTTTGTATGAATTATAGCTATGCATTTAATTTATCATCAAGTTCCGAAACTGGATAATAGAGTTTTTCTATATACATATTCAATAATCGAATCGTTTCTTACGTCACGGACGCGATGCTTCGGCAAATATCCAGTGCGCTATTGAAAAATGACCCGCTCTCCCCGTTCAAGGCGATGATGTTCGTCTGCAGGGAAATACCCGAGATTTCGGGGAAATCAATCGGGAACAGCTCCTTGTTCCGAACTTCCCGTTCGACGCATAAACCCGGCAAAAAAGCGATACCTGCGCGCTGCAGCACCAATTTCTTGGCCGTTTCCAAATTATCCGTTTGAACTTCAATAATCGGAGGCTGGCTCATGCTGGCAAATAGCCGGTGGATGCGCATCCAGTCCAAGGAGCCGCATTCGAAGAAAACAAGCGGGTGCTCGCCAATTTCTTCAATCGAAACGCTACTGCGGCCTCTAAAAGGATGATCCTCATACACGTATAGTCGTATTGGATCTTCATAAACCTTCGTCGACAGGAGATTAGGATGGCTGATGTTTCGAACAAAGCCCACATCCAATTCGCGGTTCAGCACCTTGTTGACGATCTCATCCGTAACTGCAGTCGTTAACTTGAAATTGACATCCGGATATTTGCGCTTCATCTTCGGCACGAATTCGGGAATGATATAGTTCGATACAGAAACCGTACAACCTATCCGGAGCTCATTGGGCAGCGTTCTTTTTTGCTTTAGTTGGATTTTGCTCTTTTGAAAAGTTTGCAGAAGCTGCTGCGCATAAGGCAGAAACTTTCTCCCCTCGTCCGTCAAAGAGATCTGCTTCCCGATGCGGTCGAATAGCCGGCAATCAAGCTCACGCTCAAGCGATTGTATGCGCGCAGTGACAGAAGGCTGGGACAGGAACAACGCTTCCGCCGCCTTGTTAAAGCTGCCATAATGAATCACATAAACGAATGCTTCAATATTCTCGATATTCATGGAGGGCCTCCATTGCTAGGGAATTGTCGTTAATTTTATTATTCCTATATATTAACTCGGAATTAAAGTTGTTATTACTATATGCCATCTCCTATAGGGTGTCAATATATAAAAACGCCGCCTCCTATGCCCCGTGTCAACGGGGAAGGAATGCGGCGTTTCGTATAAGCTGCTTGGGTAGAAAGCAGCTTTTAGTTCGTTGCAGCAGGAGCCTGCGCTGCTCCATCATTCGAAGGCTTGCCTGGCTGACCTTTATGGCCGAAGCCTTTTTGTTCGACTTGTTTCTTGATGGTATCCGTCATGGCGTCTTTGATCTTGCTGATCAGATCATCTTCGCTGATTCCTTTGGCAGCTGCCACGTCTGCAAGGGATTTGCCCGCTTCCAGCTCGGTTCTCAGCTCCTCTTGCGTGATACCCAGAATCTGCGTCACAGCTTCAGAGTTCCCGAAGAATCCACCGCCGGGGCCTCCGAAGCCACCGGGACCTCCAGGTCCGCGACGCTCGCCGCCACGGCCGCCGAAGCCTTCTTCAGGGCGAGTGCTTTGCACTTGCTTAGTAATACGGTCGGAGAGGCCGGAAAGCATTTTATCCGCTTGGTCCTGCGTCAGCTTGCCCGCTGTTACCTCAGCGTTGATCGCTGTTGTTTCCGCTGCGACCAGCTTCGCCACGTAGTCCTCTTCAGTCAACCCTTTTTCCACCGCGAAAGCTGATAAGGTTTTGCCTGCCTTTAAAGCTTCCTGAACGGCGCTTTGGTCCACGCTAAGAATGGTTGCGGTTTGCTCAAGCAGATTGCTGCCATGCCCTTTGCCGCCGCGATCTCCGCCTGGGAAGCCGCCTTGGAATCCACCCATGAAGCCGCCTTTGAACCCGGTACCGTCAATTTGCTTCGTTAACTGATCGGAAAGACCGTTCACAATTTTGTCCGCTTGCTCTTGCGTGATTTTACCCGAAGTTACCTCGGCGTTGATTGCTGCTGTCTCCGCTGCGACCAGTTTTTGCAAATAGTCTTCTTTCGTCAAGCCCTTCTCTTCTGCAAATGCAGCCAACGTTTTGCCGGCTTTCAATGCTTCCTGCACAGCGCTTTCCTCAACGCCCAGGATGGTTGCTGTTTCTTTCATGACGTTCCCGCCGCGGAAGCCGCCGCGATCTCCACCGAAGTCTCTGGCTCCTTTGCCATGACCTGCTTTTTGAGCCGTTGCATTCGTGGAACCGCTTGTTACCGTATCTGCAAATGCCTGATTATGTAGGGCTCCAACAAAACCAACACCAAGTACAAAAGAAGCGATCAATGAACCTGTAAGAATTTTTCTGGAGATATTTTTCATCGTTTGTTTCCACCTTTTCGTTTATTATTTGTTTCTTCCTTACAAAACCAAGTATAGACGCCTAATCTGAATCTGATCTGAGCATAAACTGAAGATTGGTTGAGAGGATTCTGAGGATTGGCTGAAAAAGGAAATTCTCGCGGGATGCCAACCCCCAAATGGGCTGAAGCTGCCATCGTATCAGGTATCCGTCTGTCCGAAACAATCCATTTTCGCGAGGGAGAGTGAACTATGGTCCGCTATTCATCGCCCAAGTGTCAATTTGGCGATTGAGTGGGAACTACGGTCCGTTATTTGACCACTTTCAGCCAATTGCAGCCTTTTTCGGATGAATAAGACCCCACAGTTCCACTCCGGAACCCAATCTTTCCGATTTGGCACAAATAAAGCCCTGTCGTTCCCATAAAATCATCGAAGTTGCTAAAACTAAAAGCCCTACCCCGGCACAAGCACGCCGAGATAGGGCTTCTTTCATTTAGCCGCAGGGAGCAGCACTTTAAAAGTGGTCCCCTCTCCGACTACACTATGCACTTCGATCGATCCGCCATGAAGCTGAACGATGGAATGGGTGATCGATAAGCCCAAGCCTGCGCCGCCGCTCCGTCTAGCACGGGAGGTATCGATGCGGTAGAACCGGTCAAATAAATGCGGGAGATGCTCGGGGGAAATCCCCTCTCCGTTGTCATGGACCGCAATTTCTACGAACGATGGCGTTTGCGTCAGCGACAGCCCGACCTTCCCCGTCACCGGGTGCGTATGCTGAACGGCGTTGTGAAACAAGTTGAGCACAACCTGCTTGATTTTATCCGGATCATACAGACACCGGGTCTGAGGCGCTAGGCGGAAAGCGACGGTTCGATCTCCTGCCAGTAGACGTAGTTGAGGCTCCATTTCATGCAGCGTCTCGTCGAGCACTCCTTCCGTCTTCTGGAAGGTAGGTGAACGGTCAAGCCGCGCGAGCAGAAGCAGATCCTCGACCAGCTTATTGATCCTGACGGATTCGCCGTGCATGCTTTTCAGAGCTTTCAGCAGCTGCTCCGGTTGTTGATACGCCCCGCGCAGCAGCACCTCCAGAAAACCGTGAATGGAAGTCAGCGGTGTGCGCAGCTCGTGTGAAGCGTCTGCCGCAAAGCGGCGCATGAGCTCTTTCGCTTCTTTTTCCGCCTCGAAAGAAACCTCCAACCGCTCCAACATCCCATTGAAAGAGGCCGCCAGACGATCTATTTCCACCTGCCCCTGATTCGCGGGGAACCGTTCATTGAGATTGCCTGCATCAATCTGCTTTACGGTTTCCACCATGTTGGAGAGCGGTACGAGCGTTCGCCGCAGGACGGGGAGGAAACCCAGCAGACCGAACACCATCGCTAACAAAGAGAGGAAAATAAATGTAAGCAGCTGCTGGACCAGCACATCCCGGATCGGTGCGACATTGATGCTTGCTTGGATGAGGCCTTGAATACCCGGCCCGCCAGGCCCGCTGGGTCCGCCGCGAGATCGTTCGGGCTCTCCGCCGATCTGATGAAAGACAACAAGCTGAGCGCTGCCGCTTTCATCCTTAATGATGCGGTGATCCAGCTTTGTTTTCTTTTGCATGAGCGACAAATAATCCTCTTGCGTCAACTGCGGTGTCGGCTGCTCGAACGGTGAGGAAATGAGTTTATAATTCCCTCTTTCATCAATAAAAGCAATCGATAATTCCGATACGAAAATCCGCTCTTGAGCGTTTCCGAAACCGGGCCGGTTATCGCGGCTGGCATCCGGTTTGGGGAACACAGGACTTTGCGGGTCTCCTGCCGCCATTCCCAAACGCCACATGTTCGGGGGCAGCGCGGCAAGCTGATTGCGAATCGTCTCCGCTTTGTTCTGATACATGAAACGCTGCATGACGACATATTGAAAAACACCGATGAGCAGCAGCAGCACAGACAGGACCAGCAGAGTTCTGGACAGCAGCTGAAATTTCAAAGAGCCCGTCACAAACAGATCGGCAAACCGGCCCTTCCTTCTCATGCCAAATCCATCCGGTAGCCTGCGCCGCGAATCGTACGAATCAGCTTATGCTCTTTATCGTTCAGCTTATCGCGCAGCGACCGGATGTACACCTCCACAATGTTCTCTTCGCCTCCAAAGTCATAACCCCAAACCTTATCGAGAATCATCGATTTGCTGAGCACAAGTCCATGATTGATGGCCATAAATTTAAGCAATTCATACTCCGTCGGGGACAGCTCCAGCACTTTATCATGGAGGCTGATCTCCTTGCGCCGGTCATCCATGCGAAGCGGTCCGATCACAACCTCGCCGAACAGATTCGGAAAATGATTTCGAATTCGTGCATAAATGCGGGCCAGCAGCTCTTCGAAGCTGAACGGTTTGACCATGTAATCGTCTGCGCCGATCGTAAGTCCCTTCACGCGATCATCAATTTCGTCCTTTGCCGTTAGCATGATGACGGCGACGTTTTCCGTTTTTTTGATCATGCGGCATACTTCGAACCCGTCCATCCCCGGCATCATCACATCCAGAATGGCGATATGCGGCTGAAATTTGTTGCATGTCGTAATGGCGGAAAGACCATCCGTCGCGGTCATGACCTCGAAGCCTTCATTCGTCAGACCTAATTCCAAAAACTCTAAAATATGAGGCTCGTCGTCAACGAGCAAAATTTTGATTCCTTTTAATTGGCGCATGGGTGTTCCTCCCGTGTTCGATTCGATACTCAGACGATTTCTATAGTCAGTATCCCATATCCTGCCTAAAAGCAACCTGAGCAGAAGCTGAAAGGTTGCTGAATGTAACAATCCCTTGGCCGGCGCCTCCTCCCCATCCGGTTGGGCCATACTTTTCAGTATTTCTTCAGCTAACTATCAATTGAATCTCAGTTTATCCATCTATACTTAGGTTATCAATGTGAGGACATCAAAGAAAAGAGGAAAATCTTATGGAGCCAACTACCCCCTCCTTTCATTCGTTTCATTTCCACTCGCTGGAGTCCGAAATCGAATTGCTGCTCCGCTGCGAGGAGAAAGACCGGACGCTTATTACCAAATTAACTGACGATTGGTTTCGCCATGTCGAAAAGCGATTCAATCCTATGCTGGCTGACAGTGAGATTTCTCTCCTGAATACACTGGCGGGCGAAAATTGCATGGTCTCTAATACGATGCTAGAGGTCCTTTTTTTAGCTGAAATGTACCAAGCGGTAACCGATGGCTTCTATAAGCCTCTCTTAAATAACGGCATACAGGCTGCTCCGCTCTTGGAGTGGGAAGTAGATCCGGCTAATAAATCCATCAGGCTCCCTCAGAATACGAACATTCATTTAAAAGGACTGGAGCACGGTTGGGCGGTTAAACGGTTAGCCGAATATATGCGGAAAGATCTTTCCCTGGAGCAAGGCCTCGTCCTGGCCGGAGGAGAGATCACCGTATGGGGCCGGAGCTCGGAGGGAATAGATCCGTGGATTATCGGCATCCAAAGTCCCTGGCAAGGAAATGCCAAGCTGGGTGCCGTCGCGCTGCCCGAGGGCTCCCTTTCCACCTACAGCCATTTGGAAAATCCGGACGCAAGCACCGCAACCGACGTCGTGCAGTGCACCGTTGCCGGTCACGATCTCGTGGAGTGCCATGTGTGGGCAAGAACGCTGGCCAGACTCGGCGTAGACGAAGGGCTGGCACTGCTTGCTAAACGCACATCCATGTGCGAAGCCGTTGTGCTGACGGCCAAACAAGAGCTGCATTATTTCGGGAAAAAGGCTTCGCTCCAACGAAGATGGCTGGATATGCGCATCGACCATTATCACTTCCAGGATAAGGTATCTTAAGGTTAGGCAGTCCTTATCCACATAATTGCTCACATTATCCACAACGGAATTGTGGTTTACCCACAAGTTTGATGGTTTTATCAACAAGTTATCCACAGGTTGTGAGTATGTTACGATTTATACTGAATACAATTCTAGAAAACAAGCCTAGTCATCTGTTTCATGACTAGACTTGTTTTCATAATGTATTGATTCAAGGTGCTGATCGTTGCCCTACTGTTCGGCGTACCAGTAACTACTGAGTCGTCATCAATGTACTTTAATCGGAATTGCTCTATCGAAAAATACGATAGATTCAATCTCCTTATCATTTATTACATTTTCAAAAGTTTTGATCGTAAGCATTTGGCCATTTAAATGATCCCCTACACATAACCCGGAAAAAATGCTTGTTGTTTCTGAGGTGCCATCTTTATAGTTTATCGTGATAGGGTAGTTATCCAAATGTTTATTTACACCAATTTCCTTTAATCTGCCGGCGGCTTCGTCAATCTCTTTCAATGATCCACTCTCAATCTTTAAAGAAATTGAAATGGGCGAAACGGAGATTGTTTTTATTTCTGCCCCATAACCAAACATGGTAATGTTTTGATCTATCTGATAAAGGTTAGAGTACTCCTTGAAATCCAGTTTAAACGTTGTTTCCCAAGAACCTGGTATGATCGTTTTAAAAATCCCCGGAAGCGGATCTGCTGCTTGTAAATCTTTGAAATTGATATGAACGGTTTGGCCCGCTATTGAATTTTTGGTCATGATATTCATAACCAAACTAATTTTATTGTCACTAGGATTTCCATCGTCGAGCGCCTCAAATCCTATAGCCTGATAATCTTGACCTGCAGTAATCATACTATCCCCAAAACGGTATCGCGCTGCATTTAAAACAGTGCCTTCTGGAGCAATAAAGTCCATTAAGATATAGGTCAGATTACTGTCGCCGATTACTTGCTTAATGGTAAGCGATCCATTCTCGTTTGCCACTTGTTTGTCAACCACATAAGCGCCATTTGACAAATATTCTGCCTGCTCATGATTTATTGGATTAAGAAATTTTAAAAATCTTTCTTCTAATCCCATATATGCCGCCGCAAAAGCGGTGGTAGTTAAACAAACCATCAGCAGCACAGCCAGTACTGCAAGTCTTAAACGTTTAACGGTAGTAAACCTTCTGTCCCTTGTATTTCCTTTCTGACTTTGCACTAGAATGTTATGAAACATTTTTTCTTTTTGTTCGGTTTTTGGCGTAAGAGCCTCGATAAGCAGATTGATATTTTTGTTACTCAAGATAATTCCCTCCCAGGTCAATTTTCAGACGTTTGCGGCCTCTTGATAGCCGCGTTAGGATTGTACTTTCTATATGTCCTAGCATCTCTGATATCTCTTTTACCGAATACTCCTCGAAATAGTAAAGATATAAGACTGTTTTGTATTTTTCAGGAAGTGATAGCAGTCTTGCAAGCACCTTTCCCGATGGCTCATTACCATTCCAAGAAGAAACTTCCGGTAAAGCATCTAAAGCCACACGACGGGTCTTCCACCAATTTTTAAGAACGTCTCTACAGTAATTTCTGGTGGTTACCATCAACCAAGCTTTTTCATGCTCATAGTCATTGAAAACCATTTGAGATTTGATCAGTTTTAGAAATACAGATTGAACAGCGTCTTCTGCATCAACGGGATTTTTTAAATACATGTAGCACAGCCTAAAAACTAGATCTGCATGCCGTTGATATAGTTCGGCCAATTCTTTATCCGTACGCAATAAAGAATTGTATTCCATTATTTCGCCTCCTACATACAACACGATTGGTGACTCGAAAATATCCCATTACCCCGTTTATTTATTTTGAGAAACAACACACCAACTGGCTGATAGAACTATCTCGATCAAGCTTGGCAGGTTTAACTATTTGGGTTTATATCAAAATCATGATACAATTTTTCAAAAATGAACTCGAGGTATTCTATGATTTATGATGTCATCGTCATCGGCGGAGGCTCGGCCGGCCTCATGGCCAGTATCGCGGCAAGCCGGCAAGGAGCCAAGGTTCTCCTCCTGGACAAAGGGGATAAGCTCGGCCGCAAGCTCGGCATCTCCGGTGGCGGCAGGTGCAACGTAACCAATAACAAAGATATGGATGAACTTATTAAGCATATCCCGGGCAACGGGCGCTTCCTATATAGTGCTTTGACGCAGTTTGGCAACAGGCACATCATCGATTTTTTTGAAGGTCTTGGCATCCGGCTGAAAGAAGAGGATAACGGTCGTATGTTTCCCGTCAGCGACAAGGCCAAAACCGTCGTAGACGCGTTGATCGGCCAAGTTCGCAAGCAGGGCGTCGAGATCCGGATGAGCAGTCCGGTCAAAAGGCTCCTGTACCAAGACGGCAGCGTCCAAGGCGTCCTGCTTCACTCCGGCGAGAAGATGAACAGCCGCGCTGTTGTCATCGCCTCGGGCGGATGCTCTGTCCCGCACACCGGCTCCACCGGAGACGGTTATGCGTGGGCTGAAGCCGGCGGGCACACGATCACGCCGCTCTTTCCGACCGAGGTTCCGCTGACCTCGAAGGAAGCTTGGATCCGCAGCCGTGAGCTGCAAGGGCTCTCCTTGCGGGAGGTCACGCTGTCCGTGTGGAACGCCAAAGGGAAGGCCGTCATCTCCCACCGGGGAGATGTGCTTATCACTCACTTTGGGTTGTCAGGCCCGATTGCCCTGCGCTGCAGCCAATTCGTCGTTAAGGAGCTCGCCAAAACCGAGCGAAAGGAAGTTCTGCTTACCGTAGACCTCTTCCCCGATCTGAGCATGGATGACTTGTATAAGGAAAGCATGGCGCTGGCGAAAGCCGATGCCAAGAAGGCGATCAAAAACGTGCTGAAACCGCTTCTGTCGGAGCGTCTGATCCCGATGCTGCTGGAACGCTCCGGCTTGGACGAACAGCTCACGTACGACAACATTCCGAAGCAAAAGTGGCTTGACCTGTGCAAGCTTATGAAAGCCTTCCCCGTGCACATTCACGGAACGCTTTCGATCGAAGAAGCTTTCGTTACAGGCGGCGGCGTGCATCTCAAAGAAATCGATCCAGGCACTATGCAGTCGAAGCTGGTGAACGGACTGTATTTCTGCGGAGAGGTGCTTGATATACATGGCTATACAGGCGGTTATAACATTACGGCCGCCTTCTCGACCGGATATATGGCCGGTCAGAGCGCGGCGCAGCAATGAGAAAGACCGTCCGTTGACGGTCTTTGGGCGGCTGATCTTGATTTGGCTCGAAATAACGGGAGACATTCCCGTGGTATAAAAAAAAGGACCCGCATCCACCGGATGCAGGTCCTTTTTCTTATAGAATTAAGCTGTTGCCGCTTCAAGATCATCTTCCTCGTCACGATCGAACGCCGCGCGGTCGAATTCGCCTTCGGATTCGGCTACAAGCAAAGCTGTAACTGTTGTACCTGTTGCATTAACTGCTGTACGGCCCATGTCGATCAACGCCTCGACGCCAAGCACAAGACCCATACCTTCCAAAGGCAAGCCCAGAGCAGTCAGTACAACTGTCGTCGAAATGGCTGCCGGACCCGGAACGCCGGCTACGCCAATGGAGGAAATGACGCTGACCAAGATCAGGATGATATACTCGGACGCGCTAAGCGGAAGGTTGTAAACCTTCGCTACGAAAATCGCCACAACCGCCGGCCAAACGCCGCCGCAGCCGTTGAAGTTCATTGTCGCGCCGAGAGGTGCTACGAAGCTCGCAATACGCGGCGATACGCGAAGGCGCTTCGTGATAACTTCCAAGTTCACCGGCAGCGTTGCATAGCTGCTTCGTGTTGTGAAAGCGACAGCGATCGTCGGATATGCTTTTTTGAAAAACTTAATCGGGTTAACTTTCGCTACCAGAAGCACCAACCCGCCGAAAATCAATACGAAGTGAATGATCAGGGCTACGTAAGAAGTAACGATAATTTTAGCGAGTGGAGCAAGTGTTTCCAGACCGTATTTCGCCGCCATAGCCGCGATCAGTGCATACACACCGTAAGGTGTCAAACGAATAACATATTTAACGACTTGGTGAATCACCGCTGTTGCGGATGTAATAAACGCTTTAACGGCTGCTACGCTTTCCGGCTTCTTGGAACCAACGTGTACAATCGCTACCGCTACGAAGATTGCGAAGATCAGAACCGGCACGACTTTTCCTGTCGCCATATCGTTAATCGGGTTGGATGGCACCAAATCCAGAATAACTTGGGAGAACGTCGGAATTTCTCTTGCTTTAAAATCTTTCGGAACAGCCTGCGCAATCCCGTTACCCGGATCGATGGCCAATGCAACGACCAAACCGATGATCGCTGCAATCCCTGTTGTCAACAGGAACCAGCCGATTGTTTTCAGCCCCAGCTTGCGAAGCTGGCCTAGACTGGATAGAGAGGAAATACTGTTAATAACTAAGATAAGTACAAGAGGCATAACGAGCATTTTGATCAAGTTAACATAAATCGTTCCGATCGTGGAGACACTTTTGTACTCCAAATGCAATTGGTTAAACGCTACACCGGCCACGAGACCAAGACCTAATCCGATGAATACGCGGTTACCGAAGCTTACTCTTTTTCTTCCCAAGAAAACGAGTAAACCAATAATAAGTATTGATACGACTAAGCTGACCCAGTTCGATGAAAATGCGGTGACCAGGTTGTTTTTCACTAGAATCATCTCCTTAATTCCTACGTTCTTACTCGGTTTTATGGGATAAGAATATGACATAAGAAGTTACATGTCAATGGTTTATTTTAAGAAAGAGCAAAAAAACCGAATTTTGCCCTCGAAAACTCGAGAGAAAATGCGGTTTTTTTGCATAATACCTGTCCAATCACGAACAAAAACTACATTGTATGCCGAGGCCCTCCGCTTTTTCCGGAGAATCAACTGCGATTGGGAACTACAGAGCGCTATTTGAACTAAATAGGCTGCATTGAAGCTTTAAACGGAACTACAGGGTCTTATTGCCCTCAAAAGCGCATACTGGTGCCCAACTAGTTAAAATAGCGGATCATAGTTCCTGCTCATGGGATGAAACGCCGATTGCATAAGAAATAGAGGACCATAGTTCCCATTCGCTCGATAAGCCCTGTGTCAGATCCGAATACCGGCGCTGAAATGGTTATAATCATCCGAGGACGGGTCGAAGGCCGCCTCTTCCTCGCTCGGCACGGCGTCGGCGTCTCGCGCTGAGGCGTAGCTGTCGGGCCAGTCCTCATTCACGGTGTGCGCCGGAATGCGGATGGAGCCCTCCAAATCGTACGCCATGGCGAAGGTCGACGGCTCGGACTGCCGGGACTCCCGCTCCACCAGGCGTCCGCCGTGCGACTGCGCGATCTCGAGCGCCGAGGTCATTTCCTGGTCGTCGAGATGGATATGCAGCGTCGTCGGCTCGCCTTCCAGCAGCTCCGGCTTATAGCCGAGCTCCTCCAGTGTGTCCAGGGCCAGAAGCGCATCCCGCTCTTTATCGAATTCAAAAAAGATTGGAACAAAGTTCGTCATCGCATAGCATCCTTTCTTCCTCTTAATGAAAAGTCTGCCATTAGCTTCTGCAACTTGTTCTTCGCCTATTCTACCTGATGGCTTGCTGCACGATTTGGAGCAGCTCCGCATGGTACTCAGGCACAGCAGCCACGATGTAAGCCGGCTTGCCCTGCCCATTGCCGGCTCCCTCATTGCTTCTTGCATTCGCACCTTCTCCTGCTGCGCCCGCCTCGCCAAGCAAGTCAAGCGAATTGCCGTCAAAATCCGTCACCTTCACGCCCGCCTCCTGCGCAAGCAGCAAGCCCGCATACAAATCCTCGCCCTCGGAGTTGTACAGGACAATACCGTGCAGGTCGCCTCTGGCCAGCATCGCCCAAGTCAAAGAAGGAGCCCACATGCGCAGCACCCTTTTCACGGAATGTTCGAGATGATGCCTGAGCGTTAGCGCACCTTGGTCGTCTTTGCCAACGACATGCCCTTGAATCCAGGAGAGGGTGGATTTAGCCAGCGCTCCGCTCGGCTCTGCCGCAAGCTGGATGCCATCCTGCCAAGCGCCCTCTCCCTTCAAGGCAGCGTATGTAAGCCCTAGAGCCGAATCATGGACAACGCCAAGTACAATCCGGCCCTGATAGCTCAACGAGATGGATACTCCATACAGCGGTATTCCCAATGCGAAGTTATTCGTTCCATCCAACGGATCCACATGCCAAACCCAATCGCTGGCCGCCCCGCCTTCCCCGGCTTCTTCGCTGTAGATGCGATGGGTCGGAAAAACCGCCATGATCTCATCCACGATCAACCGGTCCGCCTTCACATCAACCTCCGTAACCAAATCGCCGCGCTCATCCTTATGTTGAACAGTCAACTTGCCGCCGAAACGCTCTCTTGCCAAATCTCCTGCTTTGGACGCCGCTTGCACGGCAACTTCTTTAGCCAATGACAACTCGCTGCGATTCATTTCCTCAGACCCCTTTTATTCATTTCGTCCGCTTCAACCATTTTACCATATGTTCCCTGCAAAAGTTGTCCCGTGTGAAGCTTCTTACATTGACAAGCAGCCTCTTCATAAGTGATAATATAGCAAAATCTTAAGCGATATGAGCAGTCGAAAGGGGCATTACGGGCATGGTAAAGCATCATCAACACAAGATTTTGGATTGTACGATTCGGGACGGCGGTTTGGTGAATGATTGGGATTTTAGCGTCGAGTTTGTCCAAGACATGTATCGCGGCTTAAGTGCAGCCGGTGTGGAATATATGGAGATTGGTTACAAAAATTCGGAAAAGCTGCTGAAAGGCGGAGCATCCGGTCCATGGAGATTTTTGAACGAAGCTTTCTTGCGCGATGTCATTACTACTAAGACAGCTACAAAACTGTCTGCGCTCGTAGATATCGGCCGCGTCGATGAGAAAGACATTTTGCCTCGCGAAGACAGCTTGCTGGATCTGATCCGCGTCGCTTGCTATATCAAAGATGTGGACAAGGGTCTTGAGCTTGTGCAAAAATTCAACGACATGGGCTATGAGACATCCCTTAATATTATGGCTCTTTCCCACGTGATGGAAAATGAGCTGATTGAAGCTTTCGAAGAAATTAACAAAAGCCCGGTTGACGTTGTCTACATCGTAGACTCCTACGGCAGCATGGCTCCTAAGGATATTGATTACCTAGTAACCAAATTCCAACGCCTGCTACCTGAGAAAGAGCTCGGCTTGCACATGCATAACAACATGCAGCTTGCTTTCGCGAACACCATTACCGGCGCATCCCAAGGCGTAACTTTCTTGGATTCCTCGGTTTACGGCATGGGCCGCGCGGCAGGAAACTGTACGACAGAATTGCTGCTCAGCCACTTGAAAGGCGCGCGCTACGACATTCGTCCGGTGCTCGAGATTATTGAAAAGCACATGATCACTATGCGTGAGAAATGGGATTGGGGCTACCTCATTCCTTACATGATCGTAGGCGCACTCGATGAGCACCCGCGCACAGCGATGGCGCAGCTCAGCTCCGCAGAAAGAAATAACTTTGTAGATTTCTATGACCGTTTGACATCCGTTGAGACTGCGCCTGTTATTAAGAAAGGCTAAACCGTTCTCCGAAACAACCCCCTTGCTGGACCATTCGTAAGGCATCGCCTTCGAGTAGCTCAGCAAGGGGGTTTTTAGCATTGCCGCACAGTTGTGCTACTTGATAATTTTGGCTGCCACGACGTAGTCCTCCGCATATTCCCGGTCAATCAGGAATGTGAATTCCTCTGCCTCCCGGCGCACGCTCCCTTTTTTGCGGTTCACTTCTATATATTCGCTTTCAATAAGCTGTGTACAATGCTCATCCGCATAAATCAAGCCGCTCTCCAAACGTTTGAGCGCTTCGACCATCACTTCGCGCGACTTTAATCCGCCTTCGATTTCCACATAGACTCTTCCGGTCGCGTCATGATCCTGCAACAAAATCGCCACTCGCTGTATGGCCTTGGCGCGTATTCTTTTATTCGGTGATATGCTCATCTGCTCTACTCCTTTATCAGTCTTATCTGTGCTAGTTTATGTCACGAAGGGTAAACGCGGACTAGGCATTTGAACGCTCTATGCAAGACTGGGCTGCGAGGGATGTATGTAAAGCCAGCGAACCTGAGAAACTAAGACGAGGAATCGACGCCGCTATTTTAGCGGGAGCTGGGAGTGAAATCTTTTCGCATGAGCCGCATATTGCTGATCGAGGACGAAGAACGCATTGCCCGCGTGCTAAAGCTGGAGCTTGAGCATGAGGGCTATGAAGTACATACGCAGTCAGACGGGCGCACAGGGCTGGATGCTGCCTTGTCTGAGCCCGAGTGGGATCTTATTCTGTTGGACGTTATGCTCCCTGAGCTCAGCGGCCTTGAGGTTCTGCGCCGTATACGCCAGGTAAACGCTGCATTGCCTATTATTTTGCTGACTGCACGCGATGCCGTGTCGGACAGGGTCAGCGGATTGGATCAAGGAGCAAACGATTATGTCACGAAACCTTTCGCCACAGTCGAATTGCTGGCACGCATCCGCAGCCTGTTGCGGCAGCGAAGCTTGCAGGATCGAAGCCTGCAGGACCAGCCGGCAGAGCAGCCTTATTCGCTGAAAATCGACGACTTAACGATGGATTTGAAAAGCCGGTCCGTAGTTCGTGAAGGGACGGCTATTGAGCTTACGCCAACGGAGTTTGAGCTGCTGCGCTTCCTCATTCAGCACCAGGATGAAGTGATGACGAGGGAACAGATTATTTCCGAGGTCTGGGGTTACGATTTCGTAGGCGATACGAACGTGGTTGACGTCTATATTCGTTATCTGCGGCAAAAAGTGGACAAGCCCTTCTCCTCCAAGCTGATACAGACGATTCGCGGGGTCGGTTATTTGATGAAGGCGGAGCCCTCGCAAACGGAGGATACCGATGACGAAACTGTCGCAAAAGAGAAGCCCTTATGAGTCTTAAGCTGAAAATTACATTAGGCGTTTCCGTCGGGCTCATGCTGATCCTTTTTATCAGCTTTACCTTTGTCTACTATATGTTCGTGCGGGTAACAACCAAAGGCGAAGCCGATTTGCTCAAAGAAAAAGCTAAAGCGCTGCTGCTGAAGGATTTGCCGAGTCATCCTGAGTATTGGCAGAACAATTCCCAGATGGAAGAGCTTCTTATCCCGCAGGAAATGCTTCGCTATATCGCTCCGGATTCGAAAGTCATCCATCAAATTTATTCGGACGAAAAGCTGCTTCGCTACCCCGTCACCTATGTGAACAAAGAAACGGTAACGGTAGAAACCGCGCCGGACGGAATTTTTGTTTTTGTCAAAATGCCTGTATTCAAAGAGGGGCATCAAATCGCAACTTTGGAAATTGGCCGTAGCTTGCGAAGATTAGGCGAATATGCGAACATGCTCATCTCTGTCCTTCTCTTAACCTCCACAGGAACGTTGATCCTGGCTCTCATCGGGGGTTATTTCTATACGAACGTCCTCTTCCGCCCCCTCCAGCATTTCGTTAGCACGATGCAGAACATTGAGAGAAGCGGCTCTTTCCGGCATATCGATCTGCCTGCGACGAAGCAGACGAACGATGAAATGATGGTGCTTGGCGCCACATTTAATAGAATGATAGACAGGCTGCAGGACATGTTTCAAAAGCAGGAGCAATTTCTTGCCGATGCTTCCCATGAGCTGCGTACACCGCTAACCATCATTGAGAGCTATGCAAGCTTGCTGCGAAGATGGGCATCTCACGATGACGCATTGCGGGAAGAAGCGCTTGAAGCCATTATTTCCGAATCCGCCCAGCTGAAGCTGCTCACCCAAAACCTGCTTTCCCTTACGGATGTTGTCCGGGAAAACTGCGAGCAGGAGGTCACCTTCGATCTGCTCCCTCTTTCGCGGCAAATCGTGGCTTCGCTTCGCATCACATCCGGCAGAGAAATCGAGTTACAGTCGGAGCCGGATCAACAAGAGCTGCAAATGGCGGGCGACTCTACTAAAATTAGGCAGCTGCTTATTATTTTGCTTGATAACGCGCTTAAATACAGCCAACAAAAAGTCACACTCTCCATCCGCCTCACCGAAGACCGGTGGGTGCTTCTTGAAGTCATCGATCAAGGCATCGGCATTGCTGAAAGCGATATCCCCCACCTGTTCGACAGGTTCTACCGCAGTGACAAAGCAAGGAACCGCAAGCAGGGCGGCGCAGGCTTAGGACTCGCTATCGCCCTGCATATCGTGCAGAAGCATGGGGGGTCCATTGAGCTCAAAAGCCGCTTGGGAGAAGGAACTTCCGCTATTGTGAAGCTGCCGGCCACGTGTCAATAAAAACTTTTTCATAGGATTCTCATGGTTTTCTCAGAAAACACGAAAAATCCAGCCACACCACACAGAAAGGGATTACAAGGTAAATAATAGGTGGAATTTCATCTGGTATACTTGGGTCATGTCAACGAAACAGCCACAAGTTACTCATATAGAAGAGTCTGGCGAAGCAATTCCAAACAACTCAACTCTAGGAGGAAACCAAGATGAAAAACCAACACAACTGGTACAAAAAATTAGCATTAACGGCGCTGACCGTTTCCATAGGACTTTCTGCAAGCATGATCTCCGCACCTCATCAAGCTGACGCAGCCACGAATACAACAACCATTCAAGCATCGGCTACCGCAACTTCCCGTGCCAGCCAAGTCATCAGCATCGGGAAGAAGTACCTGGGAACACCTTACAAGTTCGGGGCAAAAGCAGGCCAAACCAACACATTCGACTGTTCGTCTTTCACGCAATATGTATTCAAACGCGTAGGCGTTAACCTGCCGCGCAATTCCAAAAGCCAAGCCCAAGCAGGCACTTACGTCTCCAGAAGCAACCTTCGTACTGGCGATCTCGTGTTCTTCTCGATCCCGGGCAAACCGGGCGTTATTAACCATGTGGCTATCTACATGGGGAACGGCAACATCCTGCACACTTACGGCGCCGGCGGCGTGCGTATTACGAAGCTTTCGAGCGGAACTTGGTCGTCCCGTTACATGACGGCTCGCCGCGTGCTTTAAGAAAATGAAACAGGAGCTAAGCGCTTATACGTGCTTAGCTCTTTTATTTTTCTACTGCCACTTCCTAATACCGGATATACGACTCAACGTAATTCTCCTTCAGTCCGCGTTTACGCACCTTGATCTGCAGCAGACGCTGTTTGTAGCTGACTCTTGCCGTTCTTGGAAGTACAAGCGTCGGCAGCTTTACAATCCGGCTCTTGCCGTTTAGAAAGCCACTCAGCTTCAGCTGATTTGATTTTACAAACACCCGAAGCGACCTGGGATCTTCGTCTTTAGCGACTTTCACTTTAATAATGACATGTTCATGCGTTTCAAACACTTCGGCACCGAAGGATTCGTTAGACGAAAGGTTCACATCCATAACCGGCATCGCTTTTTTCAGCATGTCCTGTACATATCCCTCAACCCACGTCATATTATCTAGAAAGGTCTGCCCTTTTTCACCGAAAGGCAGCTTTTGCCCAAGAAACTTTTCAATTTGCTCCCACTTCAGCCAAGGATGGCGATTAAACCCGCTCAAACCCATCACCTCATTTTCTCTTGCCAGTATATGTGCCTGCGTCCGGATGTGACACCAATCCGATTTACTGGACACCTCTGGGCGAATACCCTCATATACTGCATGGTGATAAGCCTTAGGCAAGGGAGGCCGAATATGCCATCTATCGTAGGCAATGTAAAGATCCTCAGCGTCGGATCCAGCTCTGTCGTCCAATTCGGCGACACCTTTATCATCGCGCCTAACAGTTCCGCCAAAACATTCGCTGGCGCTGGCTCCTTTAATACGGGAGATTTCCCACGCGTCTATAATGTGTACAGTGCAACCGTCACGAACGATTCGGATCTTATCGAAGCCAACGCCACTAGCGGATTCATCGTCTAGGATGAGCGATTCCAAGCATAGCGGGGTGTTCCTCCTCCATGAACATGGTCATTCATCAAACCATCATGATTCAAAATCTGAAAGTGAACTCCGTGGCCAACTCCTCCGTCCTCCAGATCGGTACCGCGGGATCCATTCGTTCATTATCCAATCTATATAATACAGGCGGCTTTGTTGAGCCTACCCCGGAACTTGGTTCCAGTCCGGTAAACCCGGTTGCCCTCGTTCGTTTGCCTCCTCCAAGCTGAACGGGCGCCACCGGAAGTGCCGCAAAACATCCGCATTCTTGCCATACAAAGTTTCCACTTAAAACCGGAAGGAGGTGCCATATATGAATAACTCAATCACATGGCAGCAATGGGCCCAGCAGCTCTCCGCCTATATTGAAATGCAGAAGCAGCGTATCGATAAACTGGAGCAAACAGTCACCAAGCTGCAAGCCGATCTCAACGCTCAAAAAGACCAAAAACGATTCCACATTGATAAAATCGAATATAAATTCGATCAGCTCAAAGTCGAAAAGCTGGAAGGAACCTTAACCATAGGCATCAGCCCGAGCTCGCTGGACAATGTCGAAGATTTCACGGTCAATGGCGCCCCGGTAGGCAAGGAGGCCGGGCAGGATCAGAATCCTTTCCATCAAGGAACAGGGCAGGAGCTCGGGATTGGGCCTGAGCAGGCTGACATTAGACAAGGGCCCGTTAACAACCATCAAGAACCCCGTCAAGGGCAAGTACATTCGGGGGCCAGCATCAAGCAGACCGTTACCAACAGCATTTCCCATTATCTGCAGTATGAGCTCCACTCCGATATGCTGAATCTGGAAAATAAGTACCAGTATCATCTCGATGAAGATTACAAAGACCTCATCGTTGAAGATATTCGTAAACAACTGGATACCCGCATCCAGCATTATGTCAACCAATTCCGCGGCGTCGGCTTCAAAGAACCGATGGAAGCTGTAACGACCAGCATTATTGATAAAACAAAACAAGATATCATCAGCGCAATTGAGAGTTACCTATCAAGTCTACCAAGAAAAGAGGGCTAGCTATGCTGAATTTGCAAGTGGAAAACAAACAGATTTTCGTTGGCGATGTCCGCATCGTCGGGGTGGCCAGTTCATCCATCTTCCTCATTGGCGATACGGAAGTAATCTCCCTGTCTTCCATGTTTGACACGCCTCCGGAAGCCGTCATTATATCGCCATTCGTTCCCCTCCCGGCAGAGGTGTGAGCGGTGGCTCGCCTTTCTATCGTTGGTTGTGTCCGTGTGACTTCCATTAGCTCAAGCAGCGTTATGCAGGTAGGGGATAACGTTCAGTCTGCGCTCGAAACCAAAGTCTTCGCCGTTCAGCGCGAAGTTCCGATCTATTTCGGAACCGAGGGCAGTTTTACGGCATACCCCTTCTTTCAGCGCCCTTTTCCCGTTCCTCAACCGCCTGAGCCTTTCACAATGTGTGTGGATAACTTAGGGTCATTCATCCGGGTGCGGGACGTCCGCATCATAGAAGTATCTTCCTCATGCTTATTCCAGATTGGCAGCAGCCGCATCATCGGCGCTGAAGCGCGGGTCATGAACATCCGCCAATTCGTTACCAATAAGCCCGGCCCCAAAGGACAAACCACCTTTGTCAAATTGGCGAGCGAAGACGACATCGGCAGCGCCCCGCCCGCCATCAAGCCTCCGGAAGGCTTATAGCGGCACGCTAAAAACAAAGAACCGCCCCTTCGGAAAGGAGCGGTTCTAAAGCGGCTCACTTCGTGAGCAGCGGTTGTGCGCGGCTGAGCAGCACCGCCATCTCGGCGCGCGTCAGAGACGCGCCGGGGCGGAACGTGCCGCCCGCAAAGCCGTCGACAAGGCCGTTGCTGCTCATCGCAGCAATGGCCTCCGCCGACCAGCTGTCTGCCGGCACGTCAGAGAAGCGCTTCGCCGCGGTGCTGCCGCCCGGCGAAGTCAATTTCAAAGCGCGGGAGAGCAGCATGCTCATCTGCTCCCGCGTCATGATCTGATCCGGCGCGAAGCGGTCATCGCTGATCCCTTGGAGCAGCCCGCTCTGCTTCGCGATCTGAATATCCTGGTACGCCCAATGGGTGGCAGGCACATCTTTGAACGAGCCGCTGCCGGCGGCCGAGCTCTCCAAGCCAAGCGCGCGCACGATAATCGTCGCGGCTTCTGCCCGCGTGAGCGCCGCATCCGGCGCGAACAGGTCTGCGGCGGTGCCGAGCATCCAGCCGCGGTTCGCCGCGGCGAGGATGGCCTCTTTCGCCCAATGGTTTTGCACATCCGTGAAATAGAAGCCATCGGCCCATAGGCCATAATAATTCCAGGTGTCGGCTGTCTCTTGATTCAGGCTCCAGCTTCCGGTGCCTTTCAAATTGTACTTACTGACCAGCTTCAGCTTTTCTTTCAACGATTGCTCGTTCTCAAACCAAACGGTATAGTCGCCCGGCTCCAGCTTTTTGCCATTAATGCTATACGCTGCATCCGTGGGACGGATGGTAAACGTCGCGACAGGCGATTGGCTGGCGGTGTCATAGCGAACTTTTCCCTCGTACATATCGATAAGCTTACTAAGCGTTTGCGCGGATATGCCTGCGCCGTTATCGGCAGCGTTCTGATTCCAATACCTTCCGTAGAAGGGAATCCCCAACACAATTTTATCCCCGGATGCCTGCGAAAGCGCATATTGAATCGATTTCTCCACAAAGGGCAAACCAGCCACAGGCCCGGGTGTCGGATCTCCCGGATAGCTTTCGTCATAAGCCATGACCATTAAGTAATCGCTGACGGCCGCTAACGCCTTATAATCATATAAACCTAACCATCCCGATTTCGTTCCGGTCGGATTGGCAGCGACGGCAACGGATACTTCTTTGTCGCTCCCAAGCTTATTGCGGAGCAGTCTAGCCAGATCGGTATATTTATCCCGGTAGGCGGCATCCACATTCTCAATATCCAATTGAATACCGTCAAGATTATAATCCTTAATGGCCTTAACGATTTGGTCCGACAGCGCTTCGCGATTATCGATCGCTTTGCCCCCAAGTGCCGAATCAAAATCGTTGCTAAGAAAAGGAACAACCCGCTTTCCTCTCTGATGCATGTCCGAGATGAAAGAAGCTTGCAAGGTGTCGGATAATTGCAAACCGCCGTTTGCGTTTATTTGAAAATAGCTGGGCGCAACAACGTCGAGCGTTTGCCCGCTTTTATCCACTTGTGACGTATACGAGCTCGGACTCCCGAAATACATATAAGACATATTGAACTTACCCTGGGCTGAACTTGCTTGGGCCTCAGCGCCGTGCGGTTCCGAGCTTGCCGCTATTGTCAGTATCCCCGCTGCTGCCAAAACAACAACGAATTTACGCCATCGCTTGCTGGCTGCCTTCATTCCATTCATCCTTCCTTTATCTTATTGCTATTACTCTATCATCCTAGAAATCCAATAAATAGGCTAGGAGTAAATATTGGTGAACGCAAAAAAACGCTATAGAGCAGGCACTAAGCTCCATAACGGTTCGTTGTTATGCTTCTATTTATCCATAGCTTGTTGATAGAATCGGAAGTGATTCCTGCCCATTCCCTTCACTTGATAGAGGGCGATATCCACTTCTTTCAACATGCGCGATGCCTCCGTTTTATCGGAATGATACATCGTAATGCCCATACTGACGGTAGCTTTAAACTGTTGGTCTTGAATGTCCCAGAGCTGGTCCACGCAATGCAGAATCCGCTGTGCCACGCTGATCACATGCTCCTCGCTATCTACGCCCGGCAGAAGAATCGTGAACTCGTCGCCGCCCATCCGGGCAAACAGATCGATTTCGCGAAGGCAGCCCTGAATGCGGTGGGCAAAGCTTTGCAGGAACTCGTCACCGACATCGTGTCCCATCGTGTCATTGATCATTTTAAAATCATCGATATCGACATACAGAAGCGCAAAAGGCTTATTCGTCCGTTTGGCCTGTGAAAGCATTTGCTGCAGATGCTCCTTAAACCGCCGCCGGTTAGGCAAGCCTGTAAGTGGATCATGGAACGCCATGGCGATTAGCCGGTTCTCATGATTTTTGCGCAGTGTAATATCATTCAGCACGAACGATATCTCAAGGAGCGTACCGTCTTCCTCACAGATCGGCAGCGCGGTGCATTCGAACCAATTGCAGCTCTCGCTTGTACCCTTCATAAGAAATTCCAGCTTACTGCTGCTTTTGGTCTGCAAGGTTCTGATAAACATTTTATGTAAATCCATACGGTATTCAGAATCAATAAATTCCACAACTTGTTGAAAATCTTTAGGGATAAAGCCGATCACGGGGTTAAAGCTTTTGGACGCATAGGTTAAATTCCCATGAACATCGAATATGCAAAATAAATCCCAAGCCTGCTCGATAAATTGGCGTACGAAGTTATCCTTCTGCAACCATGGATGTGTGACAGGACTCAAATCAGCCGAATGACTCATTACTTTCGCCGCCCCCTTCCCTATTCCAGCATAGAGACAAGGGTAGATTAGCATGGGAACATAAAAATTTCATAAAGACTTGCTAAAATTTACGTCAACTTTTGGTATTTTTCGCCCATATACATCATATTTCGCCATTATTCGGGAATTCAGGTAGTGCTCAGTACCCGCTTTCACGCTGAAAGCGCACCAAATCTCGTAAGATGTCAATAAAAGGATAGAAATTTTTAGGAGAATCGTTCTATAATAAAGCTAGTATTTGCGAGCGGGAACTCCGCTCCCATCATGAGCCGTTCCGTTACTGAGGAGGATTTCTAGTATGGCAGGTGAAACAATTTTAGTGGTGGATGACGAGCAGGAAATTGTCCAATTGATCCAGCTCTATTTAATCAGAGAAGGATACAAGGTCATCAGCGCCAACAATGGACAAGAAGTTTTCGAGATCGTTAAGGAACACAAGCCCGATCTTATTGTTCTCGACATTCTGCTGCCGGGACTTGATGGCATAGAGGTTTGCCGACAGCTGCGCAAAACCAGCAATACGCCAATTTTATTCATTTCCTGTAAAAGTGAAGATATCGATGTTATTCTCGGGCTCAGCATGGGCGGCGACGACTATATGACGAAGCCTTTCAGCCCTAGTCAGCTTGTGGCAAGGGTGAAGGCCCTGCTGCGCCGTAATTCCATCCGCGAACAGCATCAAGACGATCCGCAGCTCGTGAAGTTTCCGGGTCTGGAGATCGATCTGGTCAGCCACATCGTCCGTGTCAACGGGCAGACCATCTCGCTGTCGGCTAAAGAATTCGATTTGCTTTCCCTAATGGCCAAGACCCCGAACCGGGTTTACAAAATCGAGCACTTGTTTGAGCTTATCTGGAGCCTGGATAGTATGGGCGACCCGCGAACGCTCATCGTACATATCAGCAATCTGCGCAAGAAAATTGAAGTGAATCCGGCTGAGCCCAAGTACATCATTACCGTTCGCGGGGTCGGATACAAGTTTAACGGTTCATTGGTCTAGAACAACCGCTCCCACCAAGCCGAGAAGTGATGCTGAACGGGCACAGCGGCTGCCGCTATGATAAGAGCCGGAAGCATATTGGCGACATTGATTTTTTTGATCTGAAGAAGATTGATGCCGACCCCAATGACCAGCACGCCGCCAACGGCTGTAATTTGAACGATCATCGCGTCCAGCGACGCTTGACTGAAGGCCATGGCAATCACCGTTGCCGCGAGGGCAATCGTTCCCTGCATGACGAACACGGACACCGCGGAGAAGATTACGCCGATCCCTAAGGTAGAAGCGAAAATAATGGATAGGAATCCGTCGAGCAATGATTTGGTATACAAAATATCATGATTGTGACGGAGGCCGCCGTCCAGCGGACCCAGAATCGCCATAGCTCCGATGCAGTATACAAGCGTACAAGTCACGAACCCTTCCGAGACGCTGCCGCGTTGGTCCGATGAACCTTTGCGCATCCGGGCCTGCAACCAGTCGCCAAGTTGGCCAAGCCTGTACTCGATGCGGAGCAGTTCTCCAAGAATGCCGCCGATGACGACGCTTAGTATGACAAGCACGATTTGGCTCGATTTGAGAGCCATCGTGATCCCCAGCACAGTAATTGCGAGGCCCAGTCCCTGCATCACTGTGCTTTTTATGCCTTCCGAGATGCGGGGCAGCAGGAGCCCGAGCAATCCCCCAATAATAATGGCGATAGCATTCACTATCGTCCCCCATAACGCCATCCTGTTCATTCCCTTTCTGTCTGACAAAGTTTGCAGCCTGTGTATGATTGTATGACAACCTTTTTATTCTACATGATTCAGCTCATAATTTCCTCCATCCTTGGAAATGGTATGGATAAGCAACAGGAAAGGAGGAATACGGCATGTCTAAAGACAAATCGATGGACCCCATGACAGGCGATACGGTGGAGACAGACGGTGTTTATGCCAATGAGGCGGGACAAGAGGTTACCCTCAAGCGCGGCAATGAGTTTCCTGCGGACCTCGTGCTGGGCCGCACGACCTGGGAGCTGCAGGGCTTTGCAGAAGAAGCCGAGATTGATCACGACCAAACGGAGCTTAATCCCATGCGCAAGCGTGCGGATACGCGAACCTAATCTTAGAACCGGGCTGCGAGGGATGCGGCTCGGTTTTTTGCCTCATTATGATATACTAGGGGGATGATATCAAACGCTGGGGGAACAAGCATGAACGGGAAACGAATCATTATAGTAACTGGCGGAACACTTGGCGATTGGGCCCTGGAAGTCATCCAAGAGAATGACATATTGGTGGGCTCTGACCGCGGGGCCTTATATTTAATTCAGCATGGCTGCAAGCCGCATATTTCTTTAGGGGATTTCGATTCGGTGACCGCGGAGGAATTAAGCCTTATTCGGTCTTCAAGCCTGTCGTTCGTCGAATGCGACCCGGTTTACAAAGATTTGACCGATACCGAAATGGCGTTCAATTGGGCGCTCGCCGAGCAGCCGGAACAGATCATCCTGCTGGGGGCGCTGGGCACGCGCTTCGATCACTCGTTAGCCAACGTACATCTGCTGCGTAAAGGTACGGAGCTCGGCATTTCGTGCTCCATTATCGATGCCAACAATCAAATCCTCGTTATAGATCAACCGACTCGCATTGAACGCGGGCGCTACACGCATATCTCTCTGCTTCCGCTCAGTCTGGAAGTAACGGGCATCACGCTCCACGGCTTCGCCTATCCGCTTCATCAAGCGACGCTGGAGATCGGCCAATCCCTCGGGATCAGCAATATTCTTCAGGAACCGGAAGGGCTCATCGAGGTTCGCACAGGCCTTCTCCTTGTTATTCAAAGCAAAGATTAATCTCTTTCGCTGATCAGGTATAATTCTCCCAACCATTGCTTACAAATAGAGTAATAGAATATTCCTCTAGAATGGTTGGTGTGCCGATGAGTTTTCCAAGAAAGGGAATTCTGGGCTATTTGTTATTTATCGGGATTTTCACGATAGTGCTGCTGCTCTTAACCAGCTGTCTCTCCGCCGCGAACAACCGGTCTGAGAGGACAGTCGCCTTGCCCGCCGCTTCCTATATGTATGAAGGACAAGCCTTCGTCCCTGCTGAAAAGGAGGCTCCTCCGGACATCCAAGCGCATGAGGCGGACAAGCCGCCGGCCGAACCTGAGCCTGCCGTTGCCAATGGAGTTGACGGTGATCCTGAACCGGCTGTTCTCGCAGGAGATCCCTTGCTTCTTCCGCTCGCCGTGGACACTGCGACGCCTACCGTTACGTCGGAAACTTACGTCCCCTTGGTTCCGCCTGCGGGCAAGCCTTCTTCAAAAGTCAGCATCCCTGTGCTCAACTATCACAGTGTGGCGATCGACCCAGGGAATATCGTCGTTATTCCTCCTGACAAGCTGGAAGCGCAAATGGCTTATTTGCACGATCATGGCTACACCCCTCTGACACTCGAGGCCTTTGTTCGTCTCCTGCAAGGAGACCGTTCCGAGAAATCCCCGGAGAAGCCGGTGCTGCTCACGTTCGATGACGGATACCTCGATAACTACGAGGAAGCGATGCCCATTCTGGCTAAATACGGCTTCCCCGCCACCCTCTTTGTTTCTCCTGGCATGACGGATCAGGACGGCTATCTCAGCTGGGAGCAAATAAAGAAGATGCAAGCAGGGGGCTGGGACATTCAGCCGCACGGCATGTCGCACCCTCACCTCCCGCAGCTTTCGGCGGACGAGCAAGCTTATGAAATCGTAGAAGCCAGAAAGCAGATTGAGGAGCGGCTTGGCACCAAAGCGGATATCTTCTGCTATCCGTATGGCCAATACAACAAAACGACGCTGAAGCTTCTTCAGCAGCACGGGTTTCGGTATGCTTTTACAATTGATCAAGGCTTTGCAACAAACGAGCAGTCCCCTTTCCTGCTAAAACGGATTTTTGTTAACGGAGAGGAAAATCTGAACGCTTTCGCAGCCAAGCTCCCTAAGCTCAAATAGGGGGCTTTTCTTTTTATAAACATGGTCCAAAGTATCTACTTTTATAGTATAATATGCCTATTAATACAGAGGAGCATCTCCATGTCGCAACCAAATAAACGCTCCAGCTTCCGAGTCCACCTCCAAATCCCATTAACCGCCATGTTCAAGATTATTGGGATCAAAAATAAAGCGACCGACACCAAACAATCCAAAATCATGATCAAGGATATCAGCTCCGGCGGCATTCGCATGCATACCCCCTTGAATCTCCCTACGGAGATGAGCCTGCTGCTGGAGTTTACTTTCCATCTGTTTCATCAGGAAATGAAAATTCTGGGCATTATTAAACGAAAAACGATGCTGAAACCCTCCCTCTATGAATACGGGATTGAATTCAGCATCGCAGATCCGACTATCGAGCAGCAGCTGACCAGTCATCTGATTATGTTAGGCTCTCGTTTAAGGCACAACAATGTACTGGCAAGCTGCAGCTTCTGTTCCGATGAGGACATGACCGATATTTTTTCAACAACTTACGACCTTACATAGCGGCAGCAAGCTTTTGGACGAACTGCTCCAAGAAGTGCTGATCGATTTCATCAAAACGGCTCAGGCTTGGGCTGTCGATATCCAACACGCCGATCAACTCGTCCCCTCGAAGAATCGGAACGACGATTTCCGATTGGGAGGCGGCATCGCAGGCGATATGGCCGGGAAATGCGTGAACGTCCGGCACAAGCACCGTTTCCCGGCGCGCGGCAGACGTACCGCAAACTCCTTTCCCGAGCGGAATTCGAACGCAGGCCGGCAAGCCTTGGAACGGCCCCAGAACGAGCTCCTCCTTCTCTTGCGCAGTGTCCAGCAAATAAAACCCTACCCAATTGATATCCGTCAAAAATTGTCCGAGCAGCGCCGCGGCATTCGCTAAATTGGCAATTCTGTTCGGCTCGTCATGTATCAATGCTTCAACTTGCTGAATCAGCAAGGCATAGTTCTCTTCTCTCGTTCCTTCGTAGCTCGACTTCGCAAACATCGAATATCATCCTTCTTCCTCATCTATCATTCTTGCCTTCTCATCATACCAAAAAGTGTCCATTCGCGCCAAAGCGTAAAAGGAGAAGAATTAATTGAAAAATGTCTCTGGAAAGAAATTGATCATGATGGGCATATGGTACTCCCCCTAGACTTCCGCTGTTTGATTGAACTAACGTTCTGCGCTTAGCCATCCCTGTCCCTCAACGAAGCACTACCACAGAAAATGAAATTTGATCAAAGGGTCTATGTAGGGACTAGTTGCAGGGTTAATTGCTTTTGATAAATTTCACTCTAGTGTTTATCCTAAACATTCCTTTTTCTCTTTAGGGAAAGTAAATATAGCAAGAGCGGAACCAAAGTGATTAGAATACCTGTTAAAATAAAAATTAAGCCATATATATGTAAATGATAGTCTGTTAGTGGAATAGTAAATAATATTAATTTGTTGACACCCATACTACCATCTGAGCTTCTAGCACCAAATGTATAGGTAGTATAGCCTTGATATATCACAAAAATTCCAATAATAAACAATAGCAGCTTGCCCAAGATTTTCATTGCATCTGCCTCCTATACTGTATTTACAACAACTTCCTGATTTTAACATGCGTGTTACTTCTCCGCAATTCTACCCGTTTTCTAGGTTTTATTAGCTTATCTAATTTTCGTAGCTCGTACTACATGAGCTTCTTTAGCCATTTCGATTTCGATACCTATGACTAAATAAGATGTCGTAAGTCGCTCAATTCTTCATAATACGAGCAGCCGGGTCAAACCCATCATATCGAGGCGTTCCTTTTTTGACTATGGTTATTTCTTAGTCAACTTCCTCTGTGACAGCCGATTACAATTCCGTGGAACATTAAAAAAAACGGCTCTGTTCGCATCATTTGCGAGAAAGCCGTTCTTCGTTTTTCTCCGAATTTCTCGAAATAGATAAACAAGTTTCTGAAAAATTGGTTAGACGTTCACAAAATATAGTTTTTTTATACATACTTCATCAATGCTTAGAAAAAAAGTGAAATACATCTCGGTATACTCAGAATTAAAAAATAAAATCCATTTTCTTGGTAAAATTCAACTTTTCGGTAGTTATAGTCGTCTTATTTTTTATACCGCCCGGTGTAAAAAACATGGTCACTTTTTAAGTTCCGTGGGCATAGGGGGATTTTAATCACTGTAAACAGTGCCACTGCCATCTGATCTATTCGTGTCACTACCATTCCAAATCAATAAGTAGTATTCGCCTGAACCAACACCATTCCAAGTGCCTGTTTGAACACCAGCATTCGTCAGATAGCCTACCTTCCCCTTACTTTCATTTCCAAGCCATGTTTTTTTATTTAATTGGATAGAATAAGGCTGACAAGCAGACGTAACACTATCTGTGGCACTAGCATCTACTATCACGTTACTACCAGTAATGTTAAAATTGCTTTTCGTTTTTATTGCATCTATTCCCAAATGTGTGTAATTAAAGTTGTAAACGGCAGTGGAAAATAAAGCAGGAGCTTTCTTTGCTGTTTGCTTAGATTGCGCCTCACCAATACTAAAGTTTTTGTTAATTGTTTCTAAATCTTCTTGCGTAGCGGGAATTGTTGTAGTACTGGTAGCAGCTGAAACAGGAAGAGCTGACAATAAAGAAATTGTTAATACTGACAAACTAAATATTTTTTTCATCTCTTTAACTCCTATCTATAATATGGTATAAAATACAAATATAGTATATTACTAATATTAATAAAAAGGAAGTGTTTTTTTGGGAAAACATGTAAAAACAACATTGTTTGGTGTTTCTTTAGTTTTCGTTTTGCTTATTCTTGTCGGTGCAGTCTATCTATCACCACATTCAAAAAGTCCTGAACAGGAACTTTCTGATTATCTTTACTTAGTAAAGGATCTCAACGTGGATAAGGCCATCGAATATGTAGACGATCCTTATTTCAAAGATAAAAAATCTTTAAAAGATTTTTATGACAGAGCTTACAAAAGGGATAGGCTCACGGATTTTAATGTTACAGATGTGAAACCGATTGATGATAAAAGCGTGGATATAACTTGTAAGTTGAAAATTAATAGTATGGGAGAGACTAGCCACACATTTCGCATGATTAATAGAGAGGGAGCATGGAAAGTTTATATTGAACCTGTCACCATGCAAACAGATTTAAGTGGGGAAGCAACATCTAAACCATCCGATGTTATTAAGTAATTCGTCGCGATTATGTTTTGTAGGGATATTCATGTCGTAAAAAAACTACATGAATATTCCTACAACCACATAGCTATCAAGTAAGAATTTAACATACCCCAAAGCAGGAAAAAATTTCTAATTTTCTTCAATTCAATCCGTACGTTTTCGGATGGTGTCAGCTACGCTACTTCTAGGGGGAACGCGGAATTTTTATTGCACAAAGTATAACGAAGGTTACCGCCTACAGCCCTAATGGGTGTGCTCGGCAGAGGTGAGTCGTGTTGGGGCATGTTAGCGCAAGTAGGCGCTTACTGTCGCAGCGGCGGTTCACGATAGGCACCCCTACACAGCAAAAAAAGACAGTCAGCATGATTGAAAATGCCGACTGCCTCTTTGTTATGTCTGTCCGTAATACGCATTAGCTCCGTGTTTTCTCAGGAAGTGCCGGTCCAGCAGCGTCTGCTCCATGGGCTGGATCGCCTGGTTCAAATGAAAGGTGCGGTAGGCAATCTTCGCTACCTCTTCCAACACAACTGCGTTATGCACCGCATTGTGCGGGTCCTTGCCCCAGCTGAACGGCGCATGGCAGTTCACCAGCACACCCGGAACCATCGCCGGGTCCAAGTCCTTGAACGTCTCAATGATGACGTTGCCTGTTTCCAGCTCGTAGGCCCCTTTAATCTCAGCCTCCGTCATAAGACGTGTGCAGGGGACTTCCCCGTAAAAGTAGTCCGCGTGCGTGGTGCCGAGCGCTGGAATGCCTCTTCCGGCCTGCGCCCAGCTCGTCGCCCATGGCGAATGAGTATGCACAATGCCGCCGATCGCCGGGAATGCCCGGTACAATGCCAAATGGGTCGGCGTATCCGAGGAAGGCTTCAGCTTGCCTTCCACAATCCTGCCTTCCAAATCGACAACGACGAGGTCCTCCGCCTTCAAATCCTCGTAAGGTACGCCGCTGGGCTTAATCACGACAAGTCCCTGCTCCCGGTCAATCCCGCTGACATTGCCCCAAGTAAACGTAACGAGCCGATATTCGGGGAGATCCAAATTCGCTTCCAGTACCGCTTGCTTCAATTTGTCCAGCACTCGATCTCAACACCTTCCGAGATAATGTACGTATAATGTACTATTATACACTTGTACGTACATGTTATCTAGATAGTCCTGAAATAAAGTTTGAGGTGTACAACTTGTATGTACACCTCAAACTTTTATGCCGTTAATGATTAACTATGTATAATTGAAAAAACAATCGTTTTCCCATCCGGCTCCAAACGCGTCTCTACGGAAAAACTGCCGATTTGCTTCGTCGTCGTCTCCAGAACGCCTTTCGCCGCAGCACGCTCACACGCATCGGTAAAGTGACGATAGAAGATGTCCGCATCATATCCGAAGAGGAAATCCGTGAATTTCCGGATGCTTTCCATATTGCGTGCCAGCGTTCCGTTCTCAAGACGAACGGTCACGCCATAAGTCAGAAACTGAGGGTCCAGCCACAGCGAAGCCTCATTGCTGTTGCGCACGCTGGCCGTCGCGCCGTTCACGGCGAGCGCCTTGGCATCCGCATCCCGGAACAGGCGCAGCGTTGTTTCTTGCAGGTCATAGTTCGTCCCCCGCAGCTTGCCTGCATCCTCCATGACGCCGTAAGCGTCGAGCATGCGCTGGTCCGGGAAGATCAGCTTCTTATAGCTGCCATCTTTTGTCGGAACAACTTTGATGAAAGCTTCTCCCTCGTTTTTCACGCTGATCCGCTTGGACTTCGTCTGCAGACGCGTAATGATTTGCAGCGCTTCCGCACGGGTAACATCCCGGCCCACGCCAAAATACCCGTTCGGGTATCCTTCCATGATTCCCTTCGTCATCGCTTCGCCGATAAACTTCTGCTGCCTGCTTGTCGCGCTTTGCAGATCGCCAAATTGCGAGGCCGCTTTAAGGCTGTACACTTCATCTTCCAAATACTCGGTTTCCTTCAGCAAATAATACAAAATTTCCGCTACATCCTCGCGTTTCAGCTTCGCTTTGTAATCCGTAAACTGGCCCTTGCTAATGAAATGCAGATCGCTGGCCAAATCCAAATAGGGCTTCGCCCAATAACCGACAGTGCTCGGCTTGAAATTGAAGTCCCGGTAATCCTGTTGTAAAATGCTTTTGTTGCTCGCGCTCAGCGCTTGCAGAAAGCTTGTTTTCCAATTGCGCTCGCCATTCGGAAACTTGTCTGTAAAAGCCAGCAATACGATTTTCACGAATTGATCGGCCGTCACCGCATCGTCAGGACGAAACGTTCCGTCCGGGAAGCCGTCCAGCAGCCCCTGCTGCGCCATCTGGGTAATCGTCTGCTCCGCCCAGTGACCCCGAACGTCCGTCATACTTGCCGCTTCCGTTCTTGCTTGTCCGATCCCTATGCTCATAACACAGCACACCGCTGCTATGGTTATCCATTTTCTCAACTGCCGCATGATTGGATTCTCCGTTTCTACATTTTTCGATACCAAGTTGTACCATTGTATAGAATAAGCCTTCTATTCACCTTTGAGAACAGGCTTTAAGCCTAGTAAGGAAAGCATGCTAAACACTGCAGGGCTTGGGTCTATAGCCGCAGAAGATCCTTCCCAGAGTGCAGCGGATTCCGCCTTTTTGCGCATCAAAAAGGACCATACTTGTCTACGTAAGTAGCAAATACGGTCCTATTGTTGCAACAGCTAGCTGAATTTTCTGCCAGCGCCTACGGTTTTCGTTGAATTGTAATAGCGCAGCCAATCGGTTATGTACAACATTTTCGCTAAGAAATCCGGCGCACTCCCCTGCAAATAAGCATATTTCTCCTGCTGCAGCAGTTCGTGCATCTCCCAACTTTTCAAAAATAATGCTTTGACAAAGGCCTCTTCCGTTTGCGGCTTGTGAAGATCCGTTCCCCTGGAGAGCTCGACCTCTTCAAAAATAACACCTCTATAATAAGGATGTACATTCACCTGGCGCCCCATATCGACGTAGGCAAAGCCTGTATATTCAAAAGGCAGCCATATTAAATTCGTCTTCTTGTCCTCCAGCTTAACGGTATACGCTAAGCCCATATTCAAAGCAATCGGCTGAGGGTAATTGTTAATAGCACCGGATCGCAGGTGTTCCATGATATATTCAACGAAATTCATCGTGTTCTTCCTCTCCGAGGGATCTGATGATGTCCAGCAGCCCTCCTTCATATTGCGCGCTAACGCCTTCTATTGTCAAGACGGCAAATTACTATGAGGAAGACCGAGCATCCCTGCGCTGCATACTTAACTTTCAAAAGAAACTATTCGATGTACCTTCGACAAAATCCTTTTCATTTCGACCAAAATCAACACATTTTTACAATTCCTTTTCAAAAAGACCCATACTCCAGCGTCCTTACGAACACTATAAGGATTTATTGCCGAAAAATATTTTTGGGCGAATGCGAACTTTTTTCAACCTGCAAGCGTCTAATTCAGAGAGGTGAGAGAATGGAGACGACCGGCGTCCATGTTTTTGAATATTTAAAGTATGTGTCTGAAACAACGGATCAAAAAGTAATTCTTCGCAATTTAATGGAGACCTATGGCAATGACGTTTGGAACTATGCTTTCAGCATTTGCCGCAACTCGGATTTAGCCGATGATATTACCCAGGATGCTTTCTTAAAAGTTTATCGCAATCTTACTACATTCCGCGGTGAGGCCTCGGTCAAGACCTGGCTCCTTACCATTACACGCAATACGACCTATGACTATTTACGCAAAGCTTTCTGGCGCAAAGTGACACTTGTTGGCTTCATTCAATCAACAGGCACATCCAACTCTGCCGAAACAGAAGCCATGGAGAAATTATATGCCAGCGACATTTGGAAGAAAGTGATTTCGCTTCCTCCGAAGTATAGAGAAATTCTCATTTTGCATGCCCATTATCAGCTCTCAACCAAAGAAATGGCGTCTATTCTTAATATCTCGGAAGGAACCGTTAAATCACGGCTTCATCATGCCAGACTTAAGGTGGTTAAATTGAAGGAGCGTGAGGCTCTTGAACAATCCTGATCCGGATGATTTACGCAAGCAATTGGAATCAGGACCGCTTGAGCGCCCCGGCTTTACTTCCAAGCTTCAGCGTGAAATTGAAGAAGCGGTTGAGCATAAGGAACGAGCGAAGCCAAGGGTTAAACCTGTCATTTGCTTTGCCGGAGTCAGTGCGATCGCTGCCGCCATACTGCTTTTCCCTTGGAGTAATTTACATACCCAGAGTGATGCAGCACCTGTAACGGACGCTGCGGTTACGGCAACAACTGCGTCCGTAAGCTATTCTCCTGCGCCGATTACTACAGCACTGCTTATCGGATTACGAACTGAGCATGAACCATCCGGCAGCGAGGCTGGACGTGCGCTGAAGCCCATGCGCTACAGCACCTATCGCACGATGCTGATTGCGCCCGTGCGCGGGAAGCTCCAGAAAACGTCCGAGGGCCCGGGCATTCTTATGCCTTATAAGCAAAATTTCTGGAAAATCGATTCCCTGGTCCATCGGACCAAAACGGATGAATTCCGCTACTTATCCGCTCATTTGGCGGATCAACCTGCGAAACCGGAAACCTTCCCTGATCAAGAAGGCGAACAGTTCAATCGTACAGAGACTCTGCTGTTTGCGGGCAATCAATATGTGTCTATTGCCGAATCGGAAACCTCTTTGCGAGGCGGCGGTACTTATCAAGCGGATCGCATCTGGGTCCGCACGCTGCCGCAATTAAAAGAAGGCCACACCGTGCAGTTCTATAACAAGCCGGTGGACAAGAATCATGTGTCCATCTCCGATGTTTATGGCACTAATGCGAACATCGGCGGTGTGCTTGCAAGTGTTGCAAGCAGTTTGCGCGGAGAAGTTTCGGGGCAAAGCTGGACGATTCAGCGAGAGCCCGGCCACTGGGTCGGCAAGGTCGCTGAAACGCCGCGTGTTGTAGCTGGTGCTGCGACGCCAGACAGCTATGTGCTGCACGATTTCCCCCGGGATCTGCCGGACAAAGTGGTGAACCACGATGATCTGTGCTGCACCTGGAGCGGCATTAAGTCCTCCTATCCGCAAGCGACCGACGCATTGACTTCTCCAATGAACGATATGGTTGTCATCTTCGAGGGCGGCAAGCTCAAATTTTATCCCTACGGCCAAGCACCGGGCAATGATCCGCAGCTCGTTCTGGATCTTCTCCCCGGCGAGCAGCTCGTCATGGCGCAATGGGCCACGGATCACTACGTCGAAGAGTGGATCGACAAGGTTTACCGTTATTTAACGCCAGAAGCGGATATTCGAGTTCCGTTAAGTGAATAAACGTGAAAGGGTCTGTTCCCCAGCTTTTAAGCTTACTGGGGAACAGACCCTTTCTTATAGAGGAACGGCGCTGCCCGCTCGCCAACTTAACTGACATTTGATGTGCTTTTTGCATGATTCGTATTCCCCTGCATGAAAACATCAATGAACGTCTGCGCATACCGGGGATCCCACTGCGTCCCCTTGCCTTCCGCGAGAATGGCCATGGCCTTCTCGACAGCCATCCCTTTCCGATAAGGACGATCGGAGGTCATGGCGTCGAACGCATCCGCTACCGCGATGATGCGGCCAAACTCGGGGATCTCCCGGCCTTTCAGGCCGTCCGGATATCCCTTGCCGTCATAGCGCTCATGATGCGAGCGCACGCCGGGAAGCAAAGGCGCCATCGCTTCCGCCGGCTCAATTTGCTTTAAGATCGATTCGCCCAGCACCGGGTGCCGCTTGATTTTCTCAAACTCCTCTTCTGTCAGACGGCCTTCCTTCAGCAGCACATCGTCGCGCACGCCAATTTTCCCGATGTCGTGCAGCAGCGCTGTTTTGTTCAGCAGATCAAGCTCCTGCTCACTCAGACGCACCGCTCTTCCAATCATCAAGGAGTACTGAGCTACGCGAGTGGAATGCCCTGCGGTATACGCATCTCTCGCATCCAGAGCAGCAGCCAGTGTGGAATAATAGCTCTGGAGCAGCTGGTTGTTCATGCTTTCACGCGCCTCAAGCCCTTTAACCATATGGTTGAAGCCGGCCACCAGCCGCGAGAACTCATCCGAATATAAATCCGAAGCCCTCACTTGCAAGTCGCCGGATTGCACTTCCTTCATCGCTCTATACAAGTCCCCGATGGGCTGTTGAATATCTCTGGCCAACATCCGTGCCCCAAGCGAGGAGAAGCCCACGCCAAGCAGTAAAATAATGCCCGCCCATTTCCAATAATCCACCATGAAATCGGACGACTGCGAGATAAGCCGAATTTGCGTCGCTAGGCTGAAGAGAAACAGCGGCATCGTTCCAATCAGGAACGCACTCAGCTGGAACTTGCGTTGAATGGAAACAATCACGCGCCCATCCAAAGAGACATCCTCGCCGTAGAGGCGCTGTCCGACTTCGCGTATATGTACAAGAACCGGGCGGATCGCCTGGGCTGTCGTGAAGAACTCAAGCAGCGCATGCATGCTTGCCACGAGCACGGCACCGATTCCCGCAAGCCCGACATAGTAAGCCGGCAGCGACAGCCAGCCCAGCGCAATCCCTATGGAAGCCATCGTCATGGCCGGAATCGACAGACCCAGAAAATGGGGACCGAGTATCCGTTTCACAGAGAGCGCCGGAAAGCGATGAGTTTGCAAATAGGCGTCCCGAATGGCTGCCAAATCAGGAGCCTCCTGCTCCAGCATCACCCGAATGGGGTGCATGTGCCGGCGAAATACCAGCAGCTCTGCGAGCAGCATCACGCATAACGAGCTCGTCATAATGAAGAAGATGCGCTCCATTTCCGCATTCGAAATAGATAAGGTCGTAGAAATAATGACTCCGCCTACCACAACAACCGCAATGCCTGAACCCATCATATAATTGCGGACCAAATCCCGCAGAAACTTTTGGTAAATAACCATAATGGATGCCTCATTTCAATCTATGCTTAGTCCTATTGTATAGCAATTCAATATGTTGCGCTTATAAAAAAGGGAGGCTGCGTTCCACCTGTACTTGCAGCTAGTCCGTCTGCATGTAGCTGCACTGTGCTCAGAAGGGCGCATAGGTACCCCGCACTAAATAGGGGGAACTCCGTTCCCTTATTTCGGCGAAAAGCGGAAATAAGGGCATTGAGGGGAACTACAGGGTCTTATCTGCCCTCCATCGCCCAAATATGTGACCAGCCTGACGAAATAGCGGAACGTAGTTCCCGCTTTCTCGCTCAAAAGGCTGTTTCGGGCGAAATAGTGCCCTGTAGTTCCCCTATCCCCTGCCCGCTCTGCGCGCTGCCTTGCAACCGGCCGTCCCCGCATGAAATAGGGGGAAGCTGGGCACACCTCCAAACAGCAAAATGCCCCGGCCTAATGGCCGAGGACATGTGCTGCTTGAAATTATTCCGTTTCATTATTCGAAACAGGCATATTTTCCTTCCCGAGGAAGGCGCGCGCAAGCTCCGTTACGCTTTGGCCTGTTAAGGTTTGTGTAATCTCAGGCACTTGGGCGATCATCTTGGCGATGTCGCCTGTCACCCGGTTTACGCCGGACGACGCGCTGTCTTGAGAGATCACCGTGATTTTATCCACGTTGCTCAGAGGTGCCGCAATTTTCTCCGCCAATTCCGGCAGAATGCGAAGAATCTCTACCGTAACCGCCGCTTGCGTATACTGCTTGTAAGCCTCCGCCTTCTTCTCAAGCGCCTCCGCTTCCGCAAGCCCCGCCAAGCGAACGACTTCCGCATTCGCTTTCCCTTTGGCGAGCTCCGCCTCGGCCGTCGCTTCGCCGCGCTTTCTCGTCGACTCGGCGTCAGCCTCGGCTTCGAGAATTTGTCGCTGCTTGTTCACATCGGCGCGCATCAGAGCTGCCAGCTTCTCCGCTTCGGCCGGCTTAATGACGGATGCCTCAAGTTCCTTCTGCTTCAGCTCAACTTCAATCTGCCGAACGTTCTTGTTCGCCTCAGCCTCCATCTGCTTGATCCGCACCTGTTCCGTCACGAGCGATTGCTGAATTTGATTCTGCTTCAGTTCATAGGCCAAGTCCGCTTCGGCCTGCCGGCTCGTCGTTTCCTGCTTGAACTCCGCCTCTCTCATACTGAGCTCCTTGCGGTATTGAGCTTCTTTCGCCGATGCAAGCGTTTCCGCCTCAATCTTTAGCTGATGTGCCTCTGCAATGCGAATAGCGGATTCCTTTTCCGTGTCGGCTTGCCGGATCTGAATGTCCCGCTCGACCTCGGCTCTGGCAATGCTGGCGCTTTTGCGGACACGTTCAACCTCCGGCACGCCGAGGTTTTCTATGTAGCCTTGATCGTCTGCGACACGTTTGAGTACGAACGAAATCAAGCTCAGCCCCATTTTATCCAAATCCTCCGAACACGTTTCCCTCATCTTGCTGTTCAGCTCATCCGGATTCTTGAGAATAGCTTCCACTGTCAATTGTCCCACCAGACCGCGAAGGTGCCCCTCTACGGAATGCAGAATCATCATTTCCCGCTCCAGCAGCGTATGATCCAAGAACTGCTCAGAGGCTGTGGCAATGGCAATGGGATCGCTTTGGATTTTGATTTGAGCAACCGCCTCGATCTTAAGCCGTATCCCCTGCTGGGAAAACATCGGCTGATCCGGCTTTACGTCAAAGCTCATGAGCATCATGGAAATCGTTTTGAAGCTCTGAAAGCCCGGAATCACGAAGGTTCCCCCGCCCTGTACGACGCGTTTGCCGCCTAAACCGAACACAATCATGGCCTCGTTAGGCGGTACCTTTTTATAAGCCCTTACAATGGTAGCAAGTAAAATAAAAACAACAATGACAATAGCAGCAACCGTATACAAAATCGTCAACATAATTGTATTACCTCCCGGAAGTTAGTCGTACCTGCAAGCTTATTCACTGAATTTACTAACTGTAGCAACGCCTTTCTCCATGTGCAGAATAACCACCCTCGCGCCTTTGGTGATCGATTCCCCCAGCTCGGATCGCGCGCTTATGGACCGTTTGGTCCCCTGCATGACAATCACCATTTCACCGAAGCCATTCCCGTTAATCGGCACAATCAGCTTCCCCAGCTGTCCAGTCAGGTCAAAATCGTCTTCCCTCATGCTGTCATCATGCTTATAGATGACTTTGGCATAGAAGAGGAAGAACAGCCAACCCACGAAAAGACCGGCGCCGGCGGCAATGAGCAAAATAAGCAATGAGCTGGTCATCCCTATCTCATTCAGCATATATCCGATTCCACCGAATACCGTCAGGCTGGCCAAAAGGGAAGATAAATTGAAAAAAGACGGTCCCCCATGGCCGTGGGCTCCCCCGGCATCCGTATGAAGCTCAAAGAAATCGCCGCCAAAAAATGTAACAAGAACCGTAAGAACAAGGCCTACAAAAAAACATACGGCAAACAAAGTCATCATAGACGTCACCTCCTTGGAGCCCCCTTATAAGGAAGCATTTTACATCTATACATATAGACGGTGTTGGCAATAAAAGGTTTCGCACAAAAAAATATCAGTTTGCCTGCGAATCGTTCTTCTTCGCTTCGCGTATAATCATTGGGCGTCTTTTTTGTTATTTCTATTAAACCTAAGGAGTAGATTAGATCATGTACAAAAAGAAACTGACCTGGCGGTTATCCGCCGCACTGGCGTTCCTGCTGCTTCTGCTGACAGGCTGCCAAGCTGTACAAGGCTTAGACATTGCTGCGGCGATCAAGAACAGCGCAGCCGTGAAGTCCTACGAATCCAAAGGCTCTCTGCAAATCGAGCTGGTTCCCGGCGACACCTCCAAGCTAACTGCGGACGAGCAAAAGTCGCTCAGCGCTCTGCACAACGTGAAAATCGAGCTTACGAACGTTAAGTCTCAGAATGCGCAGCAACTTTCGGCAGATGGTTCCATTACATACGGAAAAGGCACGATCCCGTTCAAACTGGCAACTCAAGGCACAAAACTCCTAATCAGCATTGAAGGCGCGAAAAAGCCGATTGTTTACGATCTCTTGGCCGGTTCAAATGTATCGTTCATGAACATGCTGCCTGCAGTGATTCAAGAACAGTTCGGGAACAAAATAGCGGAGGTTAAGCCCGCGATTATCGGACTTATTTTAGCGAATACGGCAAATCCTTCGAATATTACGGTCTCTGATGTCACTGACAAAGTGAACGGTGCAGACCTCTCGCTCCAAAAAGCGCATATCGAGATGAAAGGCACTGAACTCGCCTCGCTGCTCCGCAAGCTGTTCAGCAGCATTCTCGCGGATGAAGCCGGACTGAAAGAACTGCTCAGCCAGTTGTATGATGCCCTGTCACCTGTTATTGAAGAGCAGATCAATGCCGGTTCGGCCGATTTTACCCTGAAGGTTCTGGCAAATAAACAATTAGCGCTCGGAGCGGTCTATCAGCCTATCCATGACTTCCTGGAGACAACAGCCGACTCTTTAGAGAAGGTCATCGCCGGAGATACGGAACAGGAAACGTCGCCCCTCCATGGCTTATTTGACGGTAAAACCACGCTGCAGGCTGATATTTACACCGATGCCGACAAGCTGGTCCGCAAGCAAGCACTGGCGCTAAGCATGCCGCTTCCAGATAAGGGCACTGGCGTTGCAGGGCTTAAACTCTCCTTCGTTAGCGAAACTTGGAATGCGAATAAGCCGGTAACGGCAGCAACGATCGATCTCTCGGGCGGTGCGGTACAAATGGGGACGGAGGCTTCCTCCATCTACCACGTGCTGAATAACCTGGATAAGCAATCCCTTTTCTACAAAATGCTGCGTGAAGATATGAAAGTGACGAAGAAGGAAGTTAACTTGAAATTGACGGATGGCGGAGCTTCGCCAAGCGATACGCCGCAGCCGTTTATTAACGGAGAGAACAAAACGATGGTGCCGGTACGCTTTATTTCCGAAAAGCTTGGCGCAGAGGTCGGCTGGAATGGCGATCTGAAGGAAGTTACGATTAAAGATCTGTTATCCGGGACAACGATCGTTCTGAAGCTGGACAGCAAGATTGCCACTGTTGACGGCGCTGCAATCGAGCTGGAAAGTGCGGCGACGCTCCATAACGGATCTACGTTCGTGCCGATTCGTTTCATCGCAGAGTCGCTTGGCGGCAAAGTGTCGTTCAACGATGAGACTCGCGTGGTGACAATTAAACGCGAATAGCATCGCATTGTAAGTGCATAGGCGATTGCACCTTTTTCGGGCGGCTGAATAGTCTGGTAGTGAACCTAGGCAATAAGCCTACCGCTGCGCGCAGCCAAGCGAAAAAGGAGCGAAAGCCATGTATATGAATCCTTCGCAACACCCTGGGCCTCACGGACCCCAGATGATTTATCAAGCCGAACCTCATTGGCAGCATCAAATGAAGCACAAGAGGGATATGATCACGGGTGCGCTTCACCCGCATATCGGACGGACGATTCGCGTTACAACCATCGATGGGCACACGCATGAAGGTGTGTTGGCTCATGTAGACGGGCACCATGCTTATATGCACATCACCACTCACAGCCATCCCCAAGGGCCGTACAGACCCATCTATACACCGGCGCAATACAATCAAATTTTGACGTTAGTTCTGTTTGAATTGCTGGTCATTTTACTGCTGGCCTAAAAAAACAGCTCGCCCTTATCCGGTCGGTAGCGACCATGGAGCGCGGGCTTTTTTTATTGCGGAACAGAAATGAAATTTTCATGAAATTGGAATAAGCTCCCTTCGAATTGGATATATTATCAAAGCTGCGTTAACAAGCTGTCAGGTTCTTCATGATCCAAGAGCAACACGCAGGAACAAATTATTGGAGGTTTATGTGTACATGGAAACAGGCACGGTCAAATGGTTTAATGCGGAAAAAGGATTCGGTTTCATCGAAATGGAAGGCGGCAATGATGTGTTTGTTCACTTCAGCGCTATCGCAGGGGAAGGTTTCAAAAGCTTGGATGAAGGCCAACGCGTACAATTTGAAGTTGTTCAAGGTAACCGCGGACCGCAAGCTGAAAATGTAGTCAAGCTGTAGTCCTTACCACATATTGCTATACACTGCTTGCGAGTCTGAGTCTAGTCTACTATGACAAGGAGGAGTTCACATGTACTTTTCAAAGAAATCGATGGAACCTGTGCCCGAAGAGCAAACCAACATTTGGACCTGCAGCACGGAACAGTGCTCATGCTGGATGAGAGATAACTTTTCATTCGAAGAAAGTCCGGAGTGTCCGATTTGTCATTCTGCCATGGTCAAGGATTCAAAGATGCTCCCCACCTTATCGAACACAAGCAGCAGGCGATAATAAGTAATAGCAGCCTACGGCAGTACCCGAAGCCCTTTCATCTCCGTATTGGAGATAAAAGGGCTTTTCTATTGATATGAACCAGAGACCTGTGAGGAAATAGTGCCTAGAAACCCCGGCGTCTGCCGAAAATCAGCGATAGAACAAACATGACCAGGAATACGAAGAACAATACTTTGGCAATGCCTACAGCCGCCGAAACGATGCCAAAAAATCCGAATATACCGGCAACCAGCGCAATGATTAGAAACAGAACAGCCCAGCCTAACATAGGAAAACACCCTCTCTTCATGTTATTTTGTAATGCTTGGCTATGATATCTATTAACCACTTGGCCCTGTAATGAATCATAAAGTGCTGCCCGCATGCAAAAAAACCGCATCGGACGGTATCAGCAATCGTCCAAAACGGTTTTATTTCTTACGGTATATGCGTTCCAACGGCACAAACTCTTGGTAATGTACGCCTTCAGGCACGAATAAGATGGATTCTTTCTTGCCCAGCCCCAAATACCCGCCAGATACTAAGCTGCCATGAAACAGGCTGTGTACCTGGGTCTGCAGCTTGTTATCGAAGTAGATCATGACATTGCGGCACAAAATCACATGAAACTCGTTAAAAGAGCCGTCCGTTGCAAGATTGTGCTGCGCAAACATCAAATTGTCTTTCATGAGCGGCTGGAAATAGGCGTACTGATGGTCCGTCGAGTAATACTCGGAGAAGGCCTTCGTCCCGCCGGAGTCCAAATAGTTTTTCGTAAAGCTTTGCATCTGCTTGAGCGGGAAAGCGCCCTTTTGCGCAGCTTCAATCGCCTTCTCGTTCATATCCGTCGCATAAATCTTCGTTCTCTCCGCCAGCCCCTCTTCCTGCATCAGGATCGCCATGGAGTAGACTTCCTCCCCCGTTGCACAGCCGGCATGCCAGATGCGAATCTCGGGATACTTTCTTAGCTGGGGCACGACCAAATTGCGAAAAGCGTGGAAAAAGCTGGGGTCCCGGAACATCTCGGTGACGCGAATCGACATGTCATTGAGCAAGCGTTCCACGAAACCGGGTTCGTGCAGAACCTTCTCCAGCAGCGCGGTTACATTCGGCAGCTTCTCCGCTTTCATACGATTAAGAACACGCCGGCGTAAAGATGACCGCACGTAATTGCGGAAATCGAACCCGTACATTTGATACAAGCCTTCCAAAAGGAGATTAATTTCAATATCTTGCAGTTCGTCCTCGTAAGGAGGCTGAGTGAAATCGATGGGCTCCTCCATGGGCGTACGACTCAATGTTTCTTCACCTGCTTCGTTAGCCATACACGCATAAGCGAGAACAGCTGATCCATATTTAACGGCTTCGTAATATAGTCGGACGCGCCGGCTTCCAGACATTTTTCTTTCTCACTCTTCATGGCTTTGGCGGTGAGAGCAATAATCGGCAAATCATGCATGTGCAGTTCGCCGCGAATCGCCTGCATGGCCTCATACCCATCCATAACCGGCATCATGATGTCCATCAAGATGAGATCGTAGCCGGCTTGCGCGCTTAACATTTCCAGCGCATCCTTCCCGTGATCCGCCACGTCGACGGTGACCCCTTTCGTCTCCAGCGCTGTAACGAGCGCGAAGACGTTGCGTGCATCATCGTCTACGAGCAGCACTCTTTTGCCGTTGAACAACTGGGCATCCGAATGGACGATTTCGATGGCTTCGACGGCTTCAACTTCCGGCTTAACCGGCTCCATCGGGGCTGCTTCTATCGTCTGCACGACGGATTGCGTGGATATAATGGAACGCTCCTCGACAGATGCGGCAATTTCCCCCTGATGGCGGCCATTCCCCGTCATCTCCGGCACCTCTTCACTCGCGTTAGGCACGTATAGCGTGAACGTGCTGCCCTTGTTCAGCTCGCTTTTCACAACGATGGAGCCTCCGAGCAGACGCGTGAACTCGCGGCATATGGATAAACCAAGCCCTGTACCGCCGTACTGGCGGTTGGTTGTGCCATCCACCTGACGGAACGCTTCGAAAATAACCTGCTGCTTGTCGATCGGAATCCCTATGCCGGTATCCGTAATGGAAATTGCCAGCACTTCCTCGTCCGGATCGCGGTGCAGAAGTTCTTTGACACGAGCCGGATCAGCCAGCGCTATTTTCATCGTAACAGAGCCTTTTTCAGTAAATTTAAACGCATTGGAGAGCAGATTTTTCAATATTTGCTGCAGCCGCTGCCCATCCGTCAAAATGACATTCGGCACATTCGGCTCCATGATAATGTCGAAATCCAATCCTTTTTTCTCCGCAACAGGGGCAAACATGAGCTTCATTAATTGCGGCATTTCGGTCACGTTGAAATCGTCCGTCATAATTTCAATCTTGCCGGCCTCTACTTTGGATAAATCCAAAATGTCGTCGATCAGCGCCAAGAGGTCCTTGCCGGCGGCATTAACCACACGCGAGTACTCGACAATCTCCGACATCTGCAAGTCGCCGCTGTTTTCCGCGAGCATCTGCGACAAAATCATGATGCTGTTCAGCGGCGTACGAAGCTCATGCGACATATTCGCGAGGAAGTCGGATTTGTACTGTGAGCTCGTCTCCAGCTTATGCGAATACTCCTCCAATTCGTCTTTCGCTTTCTTTAATTCCAGCGCTTTTTGCTCGGAGAAGTGATTCTGCTCTTCTAAGAACTCATTGGTCATCCGCAGTTGTTCCTGCTGCATTTGAAGCTCTTCCGATTGCGTCTGCAGCTCCTCGGATTGCGCTTGCAATTCTTCGGCCAGCATCTGCGACTCGGATAACAACCGTTCTACTTCCATGCGGCCGCGTACATTCGTAATGGCCGAGCCAAATTTCTCCTGCAGAGAATCGATTAACGTCAAATGCTGCGCCTGGAACGGATGCAGAGAGGCTATTTCGATCACGGCCTCTGTTTGGCCATCCACCAGAATAGGAGCCACCAGCAGGCTGCGCGGTGCGGAGGTGCCTAAGCCGGACGTTAGTTTCACGTGGTTTTCCGGCAAGTTATCGATTAGGAAAATGCGCTGATCCAGCGCACACTGGCCAACCAGACCTTCGCCTAATCGAAAGGTGGCCGCGGAAGGATCCTGCCCGTTCGCCGCGTAGCCCGCTATTTTCACGTAACGAGGTTCTTCCCCGACTTTTTCCCGAAGGTATACAACGCCATATATACTCCCAAGCATGGAAGCGAGCTTGCTAATAAAGGTGCTGCTTAGACTGCCGGTATCGTTGATTCCCTGATACAAAGTGGCGACTTCGGTGAGACTTGTTTGAATCCAGTTTTGCTTCTCCAGATCCTCCAGCATATCATTGGTCGCTTCTGCCAGCTCCCGGATTTCATCATGGCTGGTCAGCGCGATCCTTGACGTCAAATTCCCTTCGGAAGACGAAATATAACGGATCATTTTCGTAACTTGCTTGATTGTGTTCGTAATAGAATTGGATAATATCAAAGCGACTATAATAGCAAAAATGGAAATAGTACCCAAAAGGATGAAGAGAACAACTCTAAGATTATAGTTGCTTTTAGCAAGATCTTCAGCTCTGGCATTGGTTAGCTGCTTCTCAGTCGCAAGGAAGGAATCGAACTGCGTTCGCAACTGGTCCATCAGCCTTTTCCCTGAGTTTCGCTGGAAATATTCATTGATTGCCGTTTGATTGTTTTCATTTTTTAATTGGATCACATGATCGCCGGCCGTACGAATCCAGCTTTGGATCGTCGGCTTGATCTGCTCCAAGCTTTCCTTCTGGGAGGGGTTGGAACTGATTAATTGCAGAAGCCTATTATAATTATCAAGCCATGTTTTATTGGCTGTATCATACGGTTCTAAGTACTGGGGGTCGCCCGTGATCACATATCCCCTCATGCCGGTTTCCATATCCACCATATTCCTCTGAAGCGCATAGAGAAGATCATGGACCTCCAAATCATGGGTGGAGACGAATTCAACTTCTTTCTGCAGCGCGTTGACCCGGCCGCTCACGATCAGGAGAGCAATCCCTAAGCATATGATAATAAATACATATCCCATTATGATTTTTGAACGTATATTCATACGAAAAAATTTACCCATAGCTGCCCCCTCGTACAGTTCATAGTGAACATTATATTAACATTCTACTACTCTCACTATACCATAATTGCGGAGGTTGGAGAGAACGAACCGTGCTGTTCTTGTAGTTTTTCATAACCGGTTTTAAGTAGCTCTCCTTCTACGTGCTTGGGGTCAGAACCGTCTTTAATTTCACGATGGCCCGCTTCTGAATACGCGAAACGCTCATCTGGGATATCCCCAGTTGATCGGCAATGTGACGCTGCGATTGGCCTTCCTGATAGATGAGATGAATGACTTTCCGTTCTTCCTCTTTCAGGCAGGTCATCGCCTCTTCCAGATCCATGCGCCTTTCCAGCGATTGATACTCATCGGTTGAGCCGGCAATCATATCGCCGAGCGTCGCGCTGTCCCCCTCATTGGATAGCGGCGTATCCAGCGAAGTGTAATGGTAATAATCGCGGCCGGCCAGAATCTCAATCGTCTCTTCCGTGCTCAGCTCCAAATAAGCCGCCATTTCGTCCATATTCGGCGAACGTTCGAGTTTGACCGTGAGTTCATCCAGCGCACGCTGAACAAGAGCGCCTTTCTCCTTAATACGTCTTGGAACTTGTATGTACCATGATTTGTCACGCAAATAATTTTTAAGGTGACCGATCAAGCTTTTCATCGCATAAGCCTCAAAAGGGGTGTCGAGCGTGCTATCGTACTGGGTGAACAACCGCAACAACGACATCTGCCCGACTTGAAACAGGTCTTCATATAGATCAGGACGGCTCCGTGACATTTTGCCGACTGCCATACGAACAATAGGTTCATAGTGCAGCAGCAATGCCGTAGCCGTCTCTTCGCAAGCCGTCTCTTTATAAATTTTCATTTTCACATACATGTCATATAGAGGCTTGGAGGATGATGCATTCACATTCATACCATTTCCTCTTTTCTGTCCAGCTGCCCTGCCAACTGCTTTTTCAAAACAACCTCCGTGCCTTTGCCGCTGTGCGTAAGCACCTGAACATCGTCCATCAATGCTTGCATCAGGAACAGGCCTAAGCCCCCCACCGCCGCCTCACGAATAGATTTATGGTGCAGAGCAGCCTCCTCGGGATCCGTCTGTACATAATGAAAGCTGCTGCCTTCATCCTTAACGGTAATTTGCAAAAAGCCATCCTGCTGCTCGAATTGAATTTCTACCGTTCCTGACTGGTCATGCGCATACGCATGGAGGATCGCATTGTTGCAAGCTTCCGCTACAGCCACTTTCATATCTTCAATGTCTTCGAACGAAAATCCCGCTTTGGAGGCCACACCGTATAAAGTAAGTCGAACAATATCCAAATATTCCGCCTGTGCAGGGATCGTAAGGCCGATGTAGGGTCTCATATTATTTCTTCTTTCCTTTCTGCTTTTCCTTGATTATCCGTTTGCAGCTCACCGTTCACGAAATAGCGGGCAACGCCGGTAATTTCGAACAAACGCTGAATTCTGGACGGGATATGCTGAATGCTGAAGGCAGCGCCTATGGCGGCTCTTACTTTGAGCACACAGACGAGAATGCCGATGCCGGTGCTGTCAATGTAGCGCAGCTCCTTTAAATCTAAAGTAAGGTGCTGATCGCCTTGCGTAACGACGGAATCCAGGACGGCCGCCAGCTCGGGCGCTGCAGACAAATCGAGTTCCCCACTTAAGTATATGATATTTTCTTTCCCATTCGATTGTTTATAGACGGTAAATTTACGTATATGCACAAAGACGGCTCCTCTCTATTCCATGCTGCTTATCGGTGATTTTTTCGCTTTTAATTTCTGCCACATTTCCATCGAAACGGCCGCGCCATGCAAAATGGTCTGCCATCGCCGGCTGAGCGTCGGCGTTTCTTCCGGCATCCGCGTTTGTTTCACCGCATCCATGAAGCCTGTGGCGGATTGTTTCACGGAAGACGTGAGCTCATGGATAACTTGACCGATATCGTTCACAGAGCTAAACAGATGATTAAGCTTAGCCAGTTTGGCACGAACATCTATAGCCATCTCATTGGTATTGAGAATAACATCCTGCACTTCCGAAGAAATTTGTGTGACCTCATCCTTCATTTGCCCCATCGTCAGTGTGATTTGATCCAAGGAAAGCTTCAGTGCTTTCAACGTTTGAATCAAATAGAAGACAAGGAATACGAAGGCTATGGCAGCAAGGACTGCGCTCAATTGGACTAACATTTCAATCACCCCTGTTTGCTTGATTACTTATAGTTACCCTCTTGTTCCGCAAACGAAACAGCTTACGTTTAAAAGTTCAAAAGTTCTCCTATTCCGTTTCAAGTGAGACAAGTCCGGGTAGTTATAGAATATCAAGACATTACAATTGAAATGGAGGAATTTCCCATGACGAAAACCGCAATGAAAGCTACTGCCATTACAGAGCTATTAGACAAGCAGGTCGCTAACTTCTCAATTCTCTATATGAAACTGCATAACTATCACTGGTATGTAAAAGGCGAGAATTTCTTCACTCTGCATATAAAATTTGAAGAGTTGTATCAGGAAGCTGCGCAGCATCTGGACGTCATCGCGGAGCGGATGCTTTCGCTGCGGGCCGTACCGACAGCTACCTTGCAGGAGCATCTGGCGCTGGCCTCCGTCAAAGAGGCCGGCCAAGGAGCCTCTGCAGGGGAGATGGTGAAGCAGCTGGCAAGCGACTTCACCCTGATCTGCTCTGAGCTCACAGCGGGCATCGCGCTTGCCGAAGAAAGCAAGGACCAGCCGACGGCTGATATGCTGATCGGGATTCGGGCCTCGCTGGAGAAGACGGGCTGGATGCTGGAGGCATTCCTCGGGCGCTAAGGGAGCACAAAGAGGGGTGTCTCAAAGGGGCAGGAATGCCCCGGGGATGGCCCTTTGGGTTTGGCTATTTAGTGCAAGCGGGAACTATGATCCCCTATCCCTCAAAAAATCGACATGTTTGCAAGTTAGTGGGAACTATGTTCCTCTATTCTAAGTATTTTGCCTGAATGGGAGTTTTTCATGGAGAATACGGCCCTGTAGTTCCGTCTGCAGCCAACAAACAGCCCATTTGGTACAAATAGTCGAGTAGGCGGGGCCTTTCCGTCTTGGATTGTGCCCCTTGCCCCTCACAGATCCGTACGTGCCCAATTA
>NZ_JBYTBS010000033.1:0-78329 GCF_058789495.1 Paenibacillus sp. FW126-R14
GTAATAATTAGTTCGTTAAAAATTGGTCTATGCATACTCTGTATTCTAAACTGTTCATTATATTTAGGATTTTTATTCATAAAAAAAGTTTTAACAACATCTTGAATGGAATGGATTTGTGTATCATCCGCAATATGCATGAGTGAATCACCCATATATGGCTCTTTTATTGTCCACTGATACAAACATACATTTAACAAAATAATTGTTAATAACGAGAAACTCAGAAGAGTCTTATTCATACGCCCCATCCTTCTTTGTTTCCATATAGTTTGAAATGATATCTTTGAAACTTTTCGCAATATACTCCGCCTTACTATGAACTTGATATAGGCATGATGTTAACAGAATATTATGTGCAATACATGCTCTTATTCCTGCTTCAATGTCTGACTCCTTATCTCCAATGAGAAATGACTTATCTAAATCAATATCAAATTCTTGTTTAGCTTTTAAAATCATTCCGGGATTCGGCTTTCTATCAAAACTATCAAGTTTATAGTTATCAATACCATGCTCCGGATGAAAAGGACAATAATATGTTTTTGAGATAGTTATTCCTCTCTCATACATTTGACTTAACATCCATTCTTCCAGTTTTTTATATTCAGATTCAGAATAATATCCTCTACCTATTCCTGCCTGATTGGTAATAATGAACAAAAGGTATCCATTCGAGGTGAAATAGCGCAAAAATTCGAAAATCCCTTCAACAAACTCAAAATCTTCTATTTTATGAACATAATTTTTTTCCACATTAATAACACCATCTCTATCTAGAAAAAGTGCTCTGTTCATTTTATCAACTCTATCTGAGCTTTGACATAATCTTCAGGAATACCAATATCAATAAAATACCCATTAGAAATAATAAAACCAATATTCAACTTATTCGTATATAATTGCAGGAAATCATTTTCGAAAGAAAATTTTAGAGTCTCCGGTTTTAGAGAATAAAAATCTTTCTTTTTTAATACATAGATTCCCCCATTAATTAGTCCATTTTCATTATACTTTTTTTCTTCAAAAGCGATTACTTTATCATTTTCGACAACAACTGTACCATATCTATCGAAACTTTTCATACTCTTTAGTGACATAGTGATATCTCGTTTACCTGTAATATGATAACTTAATAATTCATTAAGATTTACATCAAAGTAAGTATCTCCATTAATAATTAATACATTATCATCATGAACCATCTCTAGTGCTCTAGTAATTGCGCCCCCTGTACCCAGCGGTTCATCTTCAATACTATAACTAATAGAAATCGTCTTATATTCTGCTCCAAAGTAATTTATAACTGATTCATTTTTATAACCAACAGAAAGAATTACCTTTGTAATACCATATTGAAGTAATTGTTCAAGTATATAAGAAAGAAATGGCTTATCTCCTACTGGGGCCATAGGCTTAGGTACATCCACTACTACTGACCTCAAACGAGTTCCAAGGCCACCTGCAAGAATAATTGCTTCCATATTAAAATCCTTTCCCGAATATAGCTTCCTCTACAACCCCGCATATAATATGGCCAATTAAAATATGGGACTCTTGAATTCTAGGTGTTTCATCAGACGGAACTTTAATGCAATAGTCACATAATTCCACCATTTTACCACCAGAACGTCCGGTTAATCCAACCGTAATAATTCCCTTCTCTTTGCAAATTTCTAGGGCTTTGATTACATTTTTTGAATTTCCAGAAGTGGAAATACCAATGAACATATCCCCTTCTTGACCATTTGCTTGCACTTGTCTGGCGAATAAATCTTCGTAACCATAATCATTACCGATTGCTGTTAGAATTGAAGTGTCTGTAGTTAGTGCTAGTGATGGTAAACCAGGACGATCGAAATAAAATCTACTCACAAATTCTCCAGCGATGTGCTGTGCATCTGCAGCGCTTCCACCATTGCCTGCTATCAAAGTTTTTCTATGGTTCTTGTAAACGTCAACTGCTTTCTCAGAAACTGTTTTTATCAACTGAACTAGTTCCTTATCTTGAAGCAGTGCTTGTTTTGTTTCTATGGATTTAGTGATGTGGTCAAGAACAAAATTTTGCATAGTTTTTGTCTCCATTCTTTATCTTAATATCACCTTATTAATTAAGGCGCTTAAGGCGGCCATTTGTCGCTTAAGCAAATCATAGCAAAATGCTTGTTAAGAGGAATCATATTCCGTTATAAATAGAATACAATTCCAGCAGAAAAATAGCTATTACAGACCCTTATGTATATATTGGACTCGAAAAGCCCTGGCAAATTCCATCTCATCGGGTAAATAAGTATAAAAATAATTTTAGATAATCGTAAATACTAACTACTAATGAGGCCGCTAATCCCGGAAATATTCTTAAAATTCTAGCTCTTATGTAACTTCCTAAGCTATGAGACCTTTCAAAACTTTGAGTAATTAAAATACCACTTAATGATGAAAAAAATAGCAACTACTAATACTCCTGCATCCCATTTACCTGCTGTAGCTACTAGTATTACTTCTTTATAGTTAATCTCCAGAACCTAAAGGAAAAGAATGTGAATAAACAACCATAATAGCAGCGAGGAATCTTATAAAATCCAAATTATTATTCCTGCCATCAGCCCTTTGTCCTATGGTTAGATCATTCATTCTGTCTATATTCTCCATGCTTCTGCACCATGTGCATTGAAATGAAAGTGCATAACTTTCCCCTCAAGCTTACTTAATTGATTAACCAAATATAATTTCTGTGTCGGCTCAATCATAAACATCATAAAACCGCCGCCACCTGCACCGGAGACCTTACCCGCATATGCGCCAGCAGCTAGTGCTGTATCAAATACAGCTTCAATCGTGTTATTAGAGATTGTGCTTGCCATTCTCTTCTTAGCTTCCCATGACTTACCCAAGTACTCGGCGAATTTGCGCAAATCACCTTTTAATATGGCCTCTTTCATGATTAATGCGTCTGCTTTAAGCTCATGCATAGCTTGTAATGATACCTCATTCTTATTCTCTGCATTTCGTACTTGCTCTTTAATTATATTAGCGGACTCTCTTGAAGCTCCCGTATAGTAAAGAACAATTGAGGATTCAAGCTCATTTATCACCCAGCTCTTGATTCTCAAGGGATTTACAATTACTCGGTCAGCTGCGTAGAATTCAATAAAATTAAACCCGCCAAAAGTTGCAGCGTATTGATCTTGACGTCCACCGCTCAATCCAACATCAATGCGTTCAATTTCATAGGCTAAGTGCGCGATATCGTACTCTCCCAGAGGTAAATTCAACCACTCAACGAATGCTTGCAAAATAGCTACAACCATGGTCGAGGAAGAACCCAACCCTGATCCTGCAGGTGCATCTGAATAGGTTGTCATTTTAAAGGATAAAGGAACTGAATGATTAAAATCCTTAACGATTCTGTTGTAAATTCCTTTATGCAGGTCTAAGAGACCATCTAGCTCTAGCTTCTCGCTGCTTTCTGATTCATAAAACTCGTTACGATCAGCAGCATAAAATGATATTTTGTTATTAGTGGTTACTTCAATTGTACAGTATGCGTACATATCGATGGTGGCGTTAAGAACATAACCGCCATATTCATCACAATAAGGAGAAACATCCGTTCCTCCACCTGCAAGCCCTAATCTAAGAGGTGCTTTTGACCTTATAATCAATTTCATGCTTCCTTTCAATGTTGAAATCTGATGATATTGTAGATAGGACACTTTCTACTGAAAAATATTTTTGAACATATTCATAAGATTTAGAAGAATACTGGAATAACAACGAATCATTACTATATAGTTCTAATACCATCTCAGCAAATTCATTAGGATTATTGTTTGTTATCAAGTAGCTGTCTATATTAGGCAATCCCTCTGCACCGATACTTGTTGTTACCACTGGAATTTGATGATAAAGTGCTTCAACAACTTTACCTTTTACTCCGGCTCCATATCTTAATGGCACAACTGCTATTTTACATTGATTATAGTAATTGTTTAATTCATCATCGCTTACAAAACCAGTGACAATAATGTTGTCTGATTGATACTTTACTATTTCCTCCGGTGGATTGGACCCAACGATATAAAATTTAATATTACTCTTTTTTTGTAATATCAAAGGGAGTATTTCTTCCACAAACCATTTAACCGCATCAACATTAGGTTTATGCCCAAACCCGCCAACAAATAAAAGATCTTGCTTCTCCTTAAAATCTGGAGCTGCTTGCTGAATATCATCATATATATAAGCTGGAATTGCTTTTACATTTAGTTCAGGTATTAGTTTTCTTAGTTCATCCACCTCTACCTGAGATGGGAAGTAGGCAATATCTGCTTTTCTACATAAATCCAGTTCCTTCGTCTTCCACTCATTTGAAGATTCCAGTAGCTTAGAATTACCAGAAAGCTCATATTCCCTTAGATCTCTCAAATAATGCAAATCATGACCATAATAAATAACTTTCGAATTTGTATAGCGCTTTATAGCATCAATGTACTTCTCAGAAATATGCGGGCGATTTAAAAAAGTGAAATCAATATGTTCTCCGTTATTCTTAATCCAATCTTTCCAGTGTTTAGAATACCAATTCCCGTAGAGCACTTCTATTCCCATTTTTTCAAGTTCTGAAGTGTATGGTTCGTGTTGAAAAAAGTTATCTCCCAAGAATTTAACATTAAACCCAAGCTTGCGAAAAAGATTCAGATACTGAAATACGGTTCTGCTGCCAGCATCTTTATCAAAATGAGGTACATAGTGATCAATAACAAGAATCGTTTTATTCAATCTGCTTCTGTCTCTAGCCTGAAACACATTCTGAGCATTATTAAACTGAAAACCACTTAATTCTGTGCTCCACTTTTCGACAAACTTTTCTTTATTATGAACTTGATAGCTCTTTACCCCTGAACTAGTATCAGTTCCATGTGAAATTCCTTCAAAATGTACTACAATTGATTTTGGCTGAAGTACTACTTTGTATCCATGTTTCCGTACCTCGAATGCTAAGTCGGAATCTTCAAAATAGGCAGGAACGTAACGGACATCAAATCCTCCGATCTCTGTCCAAAGATCAGTACGAATCATAATCGCTGCACCAGATATGTAATCCACTTCTTTAACATAATTGTACTCTGGCTTACTAGGATCATCTAAACGACCGTAATTCCATCCGCTTGCATCATTCCAAATGATTCCGCCCGCCTCTTGAAGCCTTCCGTCAGGATATACCAATTTTGATCCTATCATACCAATTGTACTATCTTTTTCGACTAATTCCACCAAGTAATTTAACCAGTTTTCTTGTACATTGGTATCATTGTTGAGAAAGAAGATATATTTTCCTTTAGCATGTTTAGCCGCGTTATTGCAGTTCAACAGAAAGCCTCTATTGACGCCATCTCGTACGACATGAATATTTTCGATGTAATCTGCTATTTGAATGGTCTCATCAATTGACATATCATCAGCAATAATAATTTCATAGGCGATATGATCAGTATTCACGGAAATAGATTTCAAACAAGAATACGTATAATCCCATTGATTGTAGACGGGAATAATGATTGAAACCAAGGGCTTCTCAAATTGAGGAAATTTAATCTTATCCTTAGTTTGATTTGAGTCTATTAGTTTAATTTCGAATTGATCAACTTCCTTATGCCGATCCATATAATGATCAATTCGATTTTCGATATTCCCTATATCTTCTGTGCTCAAATAGTATCTTAATTTTTTCAGATTAGATTTATTCAAGCTTTTAATCATCTTGCGCGGCTCTTTGATCGTTTTAGCGACTAACTTAGCCACAAATTTCCTTTTACTATTTTTAGGAACTACTTTATCTCTATAGCGATAATATTTATCAAGTACCTTCCAGCCAGTAGAATGATAAATATTATTCAATGCTCTATCGCTTTCTAGTAAAAGATTAATATGTCCGTCCTTATTTTTAAGTTCCTGATCTTTGTCTTTAAGTTCCTGATCTTTGTTATTAAGTTCCTGATCTTTGTTATTAATCTCTTGTTCATGACTTTCTATCTTCCTGACGTCATGGTTAACTCTTTTTATGACCTCATCCAAGTCACAATTTTGAATACCATATTCTTGTCCAAGTCTTCTTAGAATCTCATCGTTATTCATCTTTTGCTGTTCGATTTCTTGTTTTAAGACATTCTGCTCATTTAGTGCATTGATTAGTTTATCTTGTAAATCACTTGTTTTTTCATGCAAATTTATGTTTTTTTCTTGCATTTCAAGCAGTTTATCTTTTATCCTTCTTATCTCAACTGAAAGATCGCTAATGTGAGCATTTAAATGGTTAATATGTTTGTTTTTATCATCCACCTCATCTTGAAGTGAAAGAATTCTATTCATCATCTCAATGTATTTATCGGCAAAAAGAATGGATGAACCAATAGTAAGATTTGCTATTTCTTCATCACTACAAATTGCAATAAAATAGGTGCCCTCTATCTCTGAAGATTCTTGTTCCAGTTTCACTTGACGAATGTTCTCTTGTTGAGAAAAATCAGTAATGACGGAAGCAACTTCATTCTTTTGATGGAATATTTTAACCTCCCCAAAAAAGTTATTGAGTAAGTCAGTGAATTCATCTTTATAAAACTCTTTTATATGGAAAGGATTTTGATAATTACGTAAATCAGAGTAAACATGTTTGTTGGGTGTTGAGATAATAAGTAAACCACCGGGTTTCAGGACTCTTTTAATTTCACTAAGAAATGAGTTCTGTAGAGTTTCATTTACATGTTCAATAGTCTCAAAAGAAACAACCACATCAACAGATTGATTTGGTAAAGGTAACTTTTCTATAGAAGCTACTTGAAAAGAAAGATTGTCTTTTTTATAAGTTGAAGCGGCATGTTGTATAGTTTCTTCACTTATATCTATCCCCAATACCTTATCAGCAGTATCCGAAAGGATGGATGATCCATATCCTTCTCCACAAGCAGCGTCAAGAACGACTTTGCCTTTTACTATCTCAGTAATGGATAAATATCTTTGAAGATGTTCGATTGTTATTTGAGTTTCCGTTAATTGTGGCACAAATCTCTCGCCTGTAAATTCCATGGTTTTTCCACCTTATTCTAGAGAATAAAATTTCACATTATCCATAATGTAGAACCCGCTTAATTGATGCTTTGTAACTGGTAACACTTGAATTACTAATGCATCGTGGACCCAGCTATGTTGTGTATGCACTTCCTGCGATCCTGAAGCTATAGCTGGAGAAATAGAGTATTGCCCAATATTCAAGGGTGGAAATGGAAATTCAAAACAAAATTCATAATAATTATCTGCTGTCATTTCTGGGATAAATTCTTCCAATACAAAACTGTTAGCTTGTGTCATTACATTACCAATTCTATCTTTTACAGAGAATCCAATAATTGGATTTACAATCGAAGTATTTGCTTTTATTTTTATGAACATTTTCACTTGTTGTCCTGGCTCAACGATTGAAATCTTTTGTTCTGATTTGACATCGTATAGTGATATACCAGCAATCCTCGCCTCATCATCTCCTAGAACATCCAAGCTTTCATCAATATCATCAATCATTTGGTTACCATCATTTTGAAGTTGATTGCCGCCTAATGATTTGGTTAGGTTCGACCCAATCATGAATGCTTGATACTTCTTAGACAATTCCTTGGGATTACCTTCGTCAAGCAAAACTCCCTCGTTAATCCAAATAGCCCTATTACAATACTTGGTGACAACTGAGAGATCGTGGGATACGAACAGAATCGTTTTTGTATCTTTAAACTCATCTATTTTACGAAAACATTTTTGTTGAAATCTCATATCCCCAACACTTAAAGCTTCATCTATTATTAATATTTCAGGGTCTATATTAATAGCTACAGAAAATGCCAGTCGTACAAACATTCCACTAGAGTATACTTTAACGGGTTGATAAATAAATTCTCCAATGTCGGCAAAAGACAATATGTCATCTAATCTCTGGTCCATCTCGTCTTTGGTAAACCCCATAATCGTACCATTCATATAAATGTTCTCAAGCCCCGTTAGTTCCGGATTAAAACCAGCTCCAAGCTCTAACAAGGCAGAGATCTTCCCGTTTACTGCTATGTTCCCAGTCGATGGATTCAATACACCGGTTATCATTTTTAACAAGGTAGATTTACCGGATCCATTTTTTCCGATAATACCCAACGTCTCCCCTTTTCCTACATTAAACGAAACATTGCTAAGCGCATGGAATTCTTTATGATATTTTTTACCAAATGGATTTAATGACTCAAGAAGTCTATCTACTGGCTTGTCATATAGCTTATATGTTTTACTTAAGTTCATTGCCTGAATAGCAAATTCATTAGTCATTTATATTCTCCTTATAAGACGTCTGCAAAATGAGGCCGGAGCTTTTTAAATAGAAACCTGCCAATAAATAGCACAATTATGGTAATCAGCCAGAAATTAATGGTTTGAAACTCATGCTGCCAGAACCACTTATGATAAATAAAAGTTTCTCTATATCCTTCGATAATGTAATACATCGGATTCAACTTATAAAAAAATATGTACTTTTCAGGTATGATTTTCAAAGAATAGAAAATCGGTGTCAGCCAAAAACCAAATTGTACAATCATCGAAATAATTTGCCCAACATCTTTGAGAAAGACAGTCAATGAAGAAGTTATCCACGATAGACCTACTAATAATATGATCATAGCTCCTAAATAATAAGGAATTTGTAAAAGATATATCGTCGGTCCATATCCGTACAACAAGAACATAAGAAAGAGAAACACTAGAAAGAAAACATGTACAAACAATGCAGAGTAGATTTTGACTATAGGTAAAACACTAACACGAAAAACTACTTTCTTAACTAAATAACTGCTTTCAGTTATCGAATATGCACTCGTTTGCAAACCTTCAGCAAAGTAATTCCAGGCGATCATCGCTGTTGAGAGCCAGAGAATAAAGGGAAAATTATCAACCGGAGTAGATTTAAAACCAACTTGGAATACAAACCACAAGAGTAAAATATTAATTGTAGGCTGTATAAATGCCCATGTTATCCCCAAATAGGATCCTATATTTTTCTTTTTAAAGTCATTTTTAGCTAGTGCCCAAATTAGTCGTTGATTTGCTAAAAATTGTCTAAACCATCTAAAATGCGACTTTTTCACTATGTGCAAACCCCTTTGAATAAGTTAATCTCGTTAATAATTGATACGACGCATGTTTTATCTTATCAAAACAATGACTTGATTACTACCAGCTTAACATAATGTGAAAATTGTGGGAATTGAACCTTACCTAATTTCGACAAATTTCCTTCATAAATCCAATCTAGAATAAAGAAGATTATTATATAAAGAGGAGCTAGTCATTTTATGAAGCACAACGCACTACCCATATTTATCATTGGTTCATATCGATCAGGAACAAGTGTACTCACTTGGTGTTTAGGTCAGCATAGTAACATTCTACCATTGGAAGAAACGAATTGGCTAAGCAGACTTAGTGTGGATTTGGACTATTTGTATGAGTTAGGAACTGCGAATCATTACTTTTCTCATCTAAGCGCAGCTGGAATAATTAAGGATGACTTTTATAAATCATTCGGTTTGTTAGTAAATAACTACTTAGAAACTACTAAAGAACAATTAATTACAAGATCTCTACACATGCCCGACACCTTTTACAATAAAAATTATAGTCTCAGAAGATCAACGCTAGATAAAAAAGAACGATGGATTGATGGAACACCTGAAAATTCTCACTATGTTTATGGACTGCATAAGATGTTTCCAAAAGCAAAATTTATACATATTATCAGAAATCCAGAAAATGTCGCTAGATCCTTAATGCATTTCTCTACTGCTGGCGCTAGAGACTACACCGAAGATGAGGCATATACGACCTGGCTTCGATTAACGAAAGATTGTATACTCGCAGAACAAGCTCTTGGGCAAAATAAAGTATTGCGAATTAAATTTGAAGATTTGATTAGTAAGCCGCAAGAAACGCTTTCAAGGTGTTTAGAGTTTGTTGGAGAGAGCTTTGAGCCTGATTGTCTCCTTCCACTTGGGACTAAAATAAACAGTTCCACTTACTCAGAGGAAACAAACTCTTATTCCGTTCCTATTCCAGTATCAAAGAGGGAAGCAATCTCCTACTACTCAAAACTTCGTAGTGAAGAACATATATCTTCTTATCCTTCACTTTCTAGTTACAGGTCCCTTCGTTTAAAATTCGTTCATTATGCAAGGTCTCAAAGACCTTCTGAAATTGAAAGTTTAAGTCATTGGGCTTATTCTCTGCAGAAAGAAAATGAACAAAAGGATTTTCGAATTATTCAATTAGAAAAAGAACTACAAAAATTCAAACCACTAGAGATAAACGACTATGGCCCAAAAGAAATCACAGCTAATCAGCCTTTCAACATACAAGAGAATGGAGAAAATGCGATTTGGCTTTCGACAGCTAATGCGACAGATACCACTATGATTTCACTGAATGGGAACATTATAAGCTCTATTGTTCAAAATAATGGCACTCTGGTAACTGCAGTTATCCCACAAGAGCTAACGAAAAAGCATGGTAGCTATCGTTTAATTCTTACTGATATAAAAACTGGCGGAATCTCAAATGAAATAAACTTTATCATAAATCCTGACTGATCATTACATATAGAAATAGGAGTATGGAAATGAGTGAAACAAGGCCTAGTGTTTTTTGGCACCAGAGTAAAGTTACAGTTGAAGATAGAAGAAAACTTAAGAAACATAAAGGCTGTGTCATTTGGTTAACTGGTGTATCCGCATCAGGTAAATCTACAATAGCAAATGAATTAGACAAGTATTTGTACATGCGGCATATCCACTCCTATGTACTAGATGGCGATAACGTCAGGCACAGTCTGAATAAAGACCTAGGATTTTCTCCAGAAGACAGAAAAGAGAATATTAGGCGAATCGGAGAAGTAGCTAAACTTTTTGTGGACGCCGGATTAATTACGATAGTCGCATCGATATCCCCTTACCTTGAGGATCGAAATGCAGTTCGAAATCTATTCCCTCCCGGAGAGTTTATAGAGACATATATCAAATGCTCCATCGAAGAATGTGAAAAAAGAGACCCCAAAGGATTGTATAAGATGGCCCGTACACAACAACTGGAACAATTTACAGGTGTTTCCGCTCCTTACGAAGTTTCCGAATCACCTGAAATTGTGATTGAAACAGATCATCTTTCAATTGAAAATTCAGTCAAACAATTAGTGGATTACCTTAAACATATCAAATATCTGTAAAATGATAGCCTCTTCCTTGGAATAAGAAAGAGGCTTCTTTTTTTTAACAATCATTATTTGGAAACTCTCTTCCATCTATGCTAGAATAAAGTCGAACTCTAGCGGAGAAGGAGACTGTTTTATCATGAGTGCAAGTAAGAATGATTACGCGGCGGCGCGTGCAAAAGCAAGTGGAACGATAACGACAGAGAAGAGCTCTGTTATTTTTTGGTTTTTAGTAGTGTTTACGGGTTTGTTCATGTTCTGGGCGCCGTTTCAGCGGGCGTTATTTAACGGGGGAACGTATGAATTCGAGCAATCGATCTACTCGGCTTCGGTGTGGTCCTCCATCATTATGCTGCTGATTGCGATTCTTGCTTTCTTTGTTTTCAAGCTTAAAGAGCAGAAAGATGTACTGACAATTCTAGTGCTTATTATGCCACTTACTTATGTCATTTCTTTGTCGAATTCGGCCTCGCACTATTTGGCAACCAATATGGTCTACATCCAAATGCTGTATGCTACATTCTTCATTTTAGGTGTATTTCTGACAAAAAACAAGCTTGGAACGTCGATAGTTGCCAGTTTACTAATGATCTCGGGATATTTCATCGTTCTCTTCGGACTTTTGTACTGGTTGGGCAATGGCAGCTTTGCCGGGCACCTGGTTGGATGGTTCGCCCTCATGGATTCGAACACACCGAACTTGTATCGCGATGCGGTTATGACGGACTCTAACGGCTTGCGTTTGACTTCTGTATTCCAGTATGCAAATACTTACGCTGCTTTCTTAATTACACTATCGCTTGGTGCGCTGTTCTTCATAGTGAAGTCCCGCAAATGGCAGACTGTTCTCCCGCACGCATTCTTGTTGGTGCCAATCCTAGTGTCATTCTGGTTGACGCTTTCCCGCGGCGCGATTGTCGTGATTCCGGTTGTTTTCTTGATCATGTTGTTCTTCTTTTCGATGAGCAGACAGATTCTTGCTCTCCTTCAGTTCGGGTTAGCCTTCATAACGTCTCTACTCATTCTTCAAAAGGTGACAGATATCGGAATCGGATTGCAAAAACAGCCTAGTGCCTCAGATTCATGGCATGGTTGGTCTATTTTATTGATTGCTTCCGTAGTTTTTACGGCGCTGGCTATCGTGATTCAGCTCTTCGTAGCGCCATGGTTGGAGCGTGTGACAGCCCGGTTTGACGCTAAAAAATATGCTACTTTCATTCTTCCTGTTGCTGCGATTGTTGTTGGCGTATTAGGAGCTATCCTTATTCTCAGTGATACTGGCTTCAAAAATATTCTTCCTGACAACGTAAAGACACGGATTGAGAATATTAACTTCCAACAGCACAGTGTTCTTGAGCGTGGAACGTTCTACAAAGATGCAGTGAAACTTTGGTCGGATTATCCGATTATTGGTGCCGGTGGCGGCGCTTGGGCTTCTTTATATGAGAAGTATCAAAACAATCCGTATACGAGCCGTCAGGCTCACAATTTCGCTCTGCAATATTTGGTTGAGGTTGGAGCGCTTGGTTTTCTTGTTTTCGTTGGATTCGTTCTTGCCGTTTTTGCATTCTATATTCGAAGCTACATCAAAAGCTCGCAGGAGAAACGAGACCTGCACTTCCTATTTTTCATTGTAACCATTTCTCTCTTGGTCCACAGTATGATTGACTTCGATTTGAGTTATGTATATCTTGGCGCGATTCTATTCCTTGCTCTTGGCGGATTGCTCAGTAACGTTGATTCAGCGCCGCTGCGTCTTAAGTCCGGATCTGTCGCTATTCACAAAATGTTCCCGGCGCTGCTGGCCATTGTATCAATCGTGATGTTCTATATTTCCGCTCAGCTCGTTTCGGCGAATAGTTCCTATAGACAAACGCTTGAGGTTGTCAAAACGAGTCAAGATTATAGTCAAATTATTAAACCATTGGACAATGCCATTTCTTTGCATCCTGCGCATCCGGATTACTTGTTAACAGGCCAGATCAGCAGAATAGGCATCCTGCTTCAGGTTTACAATCAGACACTGAAGGAAGACCCGAAGAGAGCAGAAGGCTTTTTCAATCAAGCCCAAGATCTAATGAATCAGTTGCTGAAAAAAGAACCGCATAACCGCATGGTAGCGATGCAGCAGCTTAATATGCTTCTGCTCAAAGGGAAGCACCAAGAAGCGCTGGACTGGTCCAACGCGCAGATTCCTAACTACCCTTGGTACACGGAAATGTATGAAAAAAGTATGGCTCTGAGTATTGAGCTTGCGAACCAAGCTAATGCAAAGAATAATACACAAGAATATAACAAAAGACTTGATGATGCTCTTGCCATTTATAAAGAAGTTCTTGCCCGTGTTGATTCTCTAAAAGACTTGCCTAAAGAACAGGCACAGGGCCGTGAATTTGCTGTTACACCAAGTATGGCTTTGAATGTCGGACAGATCAACTATATGCGTGGAGATTACGCAGGTGCTGCATCTACGATCCAACCGTATATAACCGATCAATTAGACGATCAATCGAATCGTGTTCTGATCAGATGGTATTTGGCTGCTTTGCAAAAACAAAGCAAGAACGATCAAGCTCTGATGGACAAGCTGATTGCCAAAGATCCGGCTGAAAAGCAAAACATTGAAGCAATTTTGGCTACGAATTTTCCAAAATAAAAAAGAAGCGCCATATCAACGTGGCGCTTCTTTTCTATTTCCTCACTTCTCCACCCACTCCCGCCGAAGGGCGAACAACTCCCGCAGCTCGCTCGTCGACATCTCCGTGACCCAGTTCTCGCCGGTGCCTACGATGTGCTCGCTGAGGCCTTTTTTGCGCTCGATCATCTCGTCGATGCGCTCTTCGAGCGTCCCCAAGGTGATGAACTTATGCACCTGCACATCGCGGGTTTGGCCGATGCGGAAGGCGCGGTCCGTGGCCTGGTTTTCCACGGCGGGGTTCCACCAGCGGTCGTAGTGGAAAACATGGTTCGCCGCGGTGAGGTTTAAACCGGTTCCTCCTGCTTTCAGCGAGAGGATGAAGATCCTGCAGCGCTCCGCCTCCGGGAGCGCCTCGTCCTGGAAGCGCGCGATCATCTCATCGCGCTTCGCCGCAGTTACTGCCCCGTGCAAGAACTGCACTGGCTCGCCCCGCTCCTGCGCGATAACGCGCTGCAGGAGGTAGCCCATCTCGACGAACTGAGTGAAGATGAGGCAGCCGCCTCCATCGCTCCTAAGTTCGTCGACCATTTCAAGCAGGCGCTCCAGCTTCGCGGAGCGCCCGGCCGTACCGGGGGCATGAGCAGCCCCCGGACGAACTCCATCCTTCAATAGCAACGAAGGATGGTCGCAAATCTGCTTCAGCTTCATCAATGAAGCAAGTACGAGCCCTTTCTTCTCCATCACAGAAAGGCTGTCGATTCTCTCCATCATGCTTTGCACGACATTTTCGTAAAGCGCCGCTTGCTCGGAAGTCAAAGCCACATACGCTTTGGACTCAACCTTCTCCGGCAAATCCAGCTGAATCGCCGGATCTTTCTTGACCCGCCTCAGCAAGAACGGGCGGATTAAACGCTGAACCCGTGAGGTCAGCTCCGGCGAGCCGTCGGTGCTTTTTTCAATCGGTCCAACGTAGTGATGATTGAAATGGCGCAGCGTTCCAAGATAGCCTGGATTGATAAAGTCAAAAATCGACCAAAGCTCAGTCAATCGATTCTCGAGCGGCGTCCCTGTCAACGCGATGCGGTGGCGGGCCCCCAGCCCGCGAATCGCTTGGGACTGCTTCGTATAAGCGTTTTTGATATTTTGCGCTTCGTCCAAACAGAGCGTGTTCCAGGCCATGCGCGATAATTCCTCTTCATCGAGCTGAGCGATATTGTATGAGGTGATCACGAGGTCTGCGCCCGTTATAGAGGCTTCGAAAGCTTCTCCTTTGGCGCGCTGCGCCCCGTAATGGAGATGCACCTTGAGAGATGGCGCGAAGCGTGCTAACTCTTTCTGCCAATTGCCAAGAACGGATGTTGGACATATCAGCAAGGAGGGCGCCGAACCAAATGTTGCCGTCACAGGATTTGGGGCACCCCGTAATGCCAACAAATAAGCAATAAACTGCAAGGTCTTCCCGAGCCCCATATCATCCGCCAGGCACCCGCCCAGACCGATCTCTCTCAGAAAAAGGAGCCAAGATACCCCCTCCGCCTGATAAGGCCGCAGATCGGCCTCCAAGCCTTCAATCGGGGCAAGCGGGATTAATTTCCGTTGATTCAGCTTTCTCAGCAGCGTCCTTAACGAGCCGTTAAGCTCAATGTTGACCCTGAACTCTCCATCCGTCTCTCCCTTGCTTGATGGTGGCGTATCAGGATGCTCCAGGTTCTGTTCCAAAACTTCCCGAAAGGAGAGTCCCTTCCTCCTGTCTCTCCCCTGCATCGCGGCTTTCAGCAGCTCCAGGTCCGCAGAATCAAGCTGTATCCATTTGCCTCGGATATAAATTAACCTTTTTTTCTGCTCCGCAATTTGATGAAACTCTTCTTCGGACAAAACCACTCCGCCTAAAGCGACACGCCAGTCGAATTGGATGATATGGTCCATGCCGAACATCGGTTTACGTGAAGTCCCCACGGAGCTTCGCACTTTCGCACGCAGTTCAGGACGCGCACGACTAAGCTCTCCCCACCATGAAGGCAGGAAAACCGAGATGCCGGCTGCCACGAGCTGCAAACTCGATTCCGTAAGAAACTCCCACGCCTGATCGTCCGAAAGCTGCTCCACGATTTTCCCCTTCTGGTGCTCGCTCTCCAGCTGCGGCAAAATACGAAGTATCCGCCCGATCTGCTCTTGGATTTTCGCCTCAATACCGTCCTGCCATGGAGCAGGAGGCTGCCCAATCAAACAGTTCCCCGTCGTACTGAACTCCACGAATCGGTTCGCATCCATACGATCCTGCGCGATGAATCTTAGACGCCAATCAGCCCCATTATCTTTGGCCGTGGTCGTTCCGTCCACATACGTTTCCGCATAGGGCTCCACCATCTGCACGCAGATCCGGTAAGGCGTACCGTCCTGCTTCCACCCAATCGCCAGCAGCCAATCGTCCTCCTGCATCCAGCTTACATCGGCGGTTGGCCCTTTTTGCAGCAGGGTATCCCCCTCCGATAAGCGGGTCCAAGCCATGCCAAGCTCTGAGTCAGGTTCTTCTTTTATCTTTTCTACAGCTGCAGCATGGAACCAATCGTGCCAGAACACTTCGTCCAACCGATTGTTAAAAAGCTGCTCAAGCTCTACCTGCTTCGCACCCGGCAGCCGCGGCTTCCACCCCAAACTGCCTTGCAGCCAGTGCCGGTAAGACGGCATGTACCAACCGGCAGCCAGCGCTTCTCTCAGCAGAGAGGCTCCTTTTTTCATGAGAAGCACATCCGCATCCCACGATAATTGCCCATGCAATAAAATACCCGGCTCAGCCAAATAATTGAGCGCCATATAAGGCGGTACGACCAAGCTCTCCCCATATCCGGTGCGAATGCATTCCAGTCGTGTACCATAATAAGAACTTTCATGCCAAGCAAACAGCAGCTTTCGCAGCACATAGCCAGGAACCTCGTTAGCTTCCTCCGTCTCTCCGTAGAAGGCAAAGCTCCCCGTAGGGAGCAGCTGGACTCGAATATGTACCTGTGACAAGATGATCATATCAGCAGCTTTCCTTTCCGTAATTCCTCCTGGAATGCGCGATAGCGCGAATACTCCTTGATAAGCTGCACCAAATACGCTTCGAGTCTGGGCGTTTGTTTCAGCTTTTTATAGGCGGCTGCGAGCTTTTTGAGCAGTTTGACCGCTTGTTTATAAGATTCGCGATTCTTAACCTGCAGACACTCCTCAATCGCATAATGATAAAGAGGCAGCAGCACGCGAACATCAGCTTTCTCGACTTTCTTCAGTTGAGCCGGATCCGCATCCAGCGGCGATACATTCAGCAAAAGCATCAAGTCTCCCCATGCCTGATATTCCTCTTTCTCAAACAGGTAATGAGAATAATAGATGTAACTGGCAGGCAGCAGTTCCACCATCGCTTTCCTGTACTCCTCTTCTATATCTTCCTCCGCTGCCGCCTCTTTCCACAAATCAAAATACTCAGCCGCCTGATACGCCGCTTCTCTCCGGATCACAGGTGCAAGCCAACGGAGCCATTTCAACAACCGATCCCGCTGCTGCTCTTTAGCAAAAGTTCTCAAATAACCGAACCAATCCTCTGGCTCAATCACTTGGATTCCCGTCTGAATGCGATCCCAAGCGTTCTCGTCCTCGCCGGACAAAATATCAAAATGGGCCAAAGCCGCAACAGCCGCTTCACGCGCCCCCTTATTCCTCTCCTTATCCCCTGCAATCTGCCGCAATCTGGCAAGCTCGTCCGCTACCAGGCTTTGCTCATACAGCAAACCGGACCACAGAAGTTTACTGATCTCTATCCACTTGCTGATCAGTTCCCCCGATTCTTTAGCAGCCTGCTTAGCCACGTAAGTCGCAAGCTCCCTCAAATGTTCGGGATACTTCTTCTGCGCCTTCTCCATATCGATCTCCCGCAGAACGGATGTTAACTGTTCATAGCTGTGTTTCGTTATTTTGGAGAAATAATAGCCTGCATTATAAAAGAAGTCATACATGCCTGACTTGGCCTCAGCCAAAGTCTCGCAGAGCTGCAAAAGATACAGCACGACTTGAATATCATAAATCCCCCGTATGGTCGGTTCCCATTCATCCGCAATCCGGTTGAGCTGTCCCCAGGCCCGAACGTACAATTCCTCCACGCTAAACGCGTTGTATACTTTGGCATTCGCATACTGCCTTTCATAATAGGAAACCCACTCCGCGCACGTTCCCGTTTCTTTAGGCACAATAACCGACCCTCCATCACTCCTAAAACTATCCCTCCATTATACAGGAAAAGACATCCCATCCATAAAAAAAACCTAGCCGGAATCTTCGCAGATTCGGACTAGGCCGTCACACTGATTAGTCGCGCAGCATGCCTTGATGCGGATGCGGGTGTGTGCCGCAATACTCATCGATCTCTTCACAAGTGTACACATGCTCATAAACAGGTACACAGTGATGTCTGTTTACGACTTGAATCGGATGGATCACTTGAACCCTCTGCGGGTGATAAAAATCTCTAACAACTCTTTCCGGATCCGTCATTATAGGGTCAGCAGGTGGACACTGAAAGTTTTTTCCTGGGCCAGTTAAGTTCGGTTGAAAAGCCATTGATAAGTCAACTCCTCTTTAGGTTTGTGTTATTCTATGTCTATGCCTAGTCCAAGGAATGTACCAATGCCTAGTTTTTAAATAATTAGGCTCATTTTATTAGCCAAACAGGTAAATGTCCAAGCAGACAAGAAATAGCCAGGCTATCCTTACCCTAATAAGGCATGCTTCGCTCTGAAATTTCAGCATTTCGTCTCCCATTTGAGACTTATTTTTGTTACAATTGAGAAATCAGTCCACATAGATGGAACCATCCCATCCCTTGCATACAGAATCTTATACTTTAGAAGGAGGGGAGTAAGATAAATACTACACAACACAGCACCAATCCGGACACTCGACATCTTACTTACTCTCACACTTTTGAATATTCAGAAATGCATTTTAATCACAAGCTATGGCACTACTTTCACTATAAACAAATCGAAAGCCGTCTGATCGCTTGGGCGGAAGCGGCTAGGGGAGACTCTTTCCGTCAACCGGCAAGCTGGAATTTCGTTGAAGGCAATCTGGTTGTAAGGCTCCCTTCGTTACCCGAGGGCTTCGTCCCTTTTTCTCAATTAGACAATGAGCAGTTCAGCGACGAGGCCAAAGGAAAGCTGGTTATTTCATTATGTCAAGCGCTTTCAATCCTACATGATAAACAGTTCTACATGGGCTTTTTGCTTCCCGACATGCTGTTTTTTCACCCACAAACGCTAGCCGTTCTTCTTGATGTCCAACCATTCCCATCCGCCATTGAGTTTATCAATCACTTACTGCCGGATTATCCATACCGTTTATTTCCACGCTATGCGCGGAGATTTCTTTTATCGCGTGTCGCGGATTTTGAATCTGTTCATTTGCTGCTGGCATCCATGTACGATCCTGTACCTGCTGCTTTGCAGCCTCTATCCGAGCGGCTTCGTACGAATCCGGAAACCTTTTTTTTCGCAAGTGAGATCGTTGCTCTTCTTCGTGCCGCACTGCATCTTCCTGCTGAACCACAGCCGGATGCCGGTGCCCAAACAAGCGTAGAACTGCTTCACCCGGCAGCTTCGCCCATATCGCATGAACAGCAGGAGTATTTTCGCGTTTTTTTGAATGCCCATGAGGATCGGCTGCTAGGTCTCATCTGCGAAGATGAGGCTATTCGCTTCGATTTATACGCGCAGCACATTAATGAGGTCATTGAAAAGGGATATTACTGCAAAATCATCTCACAGGACCTGCCCTATTCGACCTTGCGCGAAGTCGTCTCAAGAACGCTGAATAGCGCTTACGGTATTCTGCCTGAATCTATAACCATGCTGCGCAATCTGGCCCGGAAGTTCGATCAACTGCTCAAAAAGCACTATGAAGGCGACGACATCCTCTATTTGCTGACAGAGTGGCTGCACCAGTTTTTCTCGTCGGTCATTCCGCTGTTCCCGATTCAAAAGTTTGTTTTCACCTTTGAAAACTGTGAGCACTTTGATGAGGATTCACAGCTCATCTTGCTGAATTACTGGAGAGAGCACGGCCATGAGCTGAAGTGTCTGCATTTCATTTTCAGCGGAAGCCGTGTGCCGGCCCAATTTGCGGAGGTATCCTTCCAAATACTTGAAATTCACCACTCCGATCCGGCCATTTACGAGCAATTGCTGGCCTCGCATTTCGGACGAGCGGATGAAGGTTTAGCCGGCGAACTGCAATCTTGGCTGCACGAACACCAAATTAACGCTAGCCACAGCGGTATCATTTTGGAGGAGCTTATTGCGTCCAACCGCATACAGCTCACGAGCAACGGATGGCAAAAAACAGCCGAATTTCATTTGGATCTAGAGACGCTGAACCCCCTTCGCTTGTTTGCGGGACGCATCGCTCTTTTGGACAAGAAGGAATTAGAGCTCTTGAGGCTCTTATGCTGTTTGCCAATGCCGATCAACTTGGTGTCGCTTTTTACCGCGAATCGGCTGGATTCAGGCAATATTCTGCTCTCGGTGACCAAGCTTGCAGAGATCGGACTTGTGCATGTCAGCCACAATGACTCTCTCTTTATTTCGAGTGATATCGCGAATTTAGTGCTGCGGCAGTTGTCTGAGCATGAGCTTGCGACATATTATCAAACCGCACTGAGATATCTTCATGGGTTTCGTCCGTTTGCGCTGCCTCAGCTCATTACACTGTCGTCTCAAGCCGGGGAATACAAGGTCGAATACTATTTGCTTTTAAAATATTACAGACAGATTCGCTCCCTGCTTTCCTACAGCCAAAAGGCCGAACTATTAGAGCGCATCAAGTATTTATACACGAAATTGGGAAGGCCCTATCTCATTTTCCTGGACCGCCTCCTCAGCCGATTGTACCACCTGCTTAATCAGTTCGAGCTGTCGGAACAACTGGCTGTGTCCGTCTTTGAACGGACAGGAACAATTTCCGACCGCTTCGGTTGGATGTTTATCCTCCTGCTTCAAAATGATTTGGACGTCTATCTGCTGCGCAAGGAGCTCTTCCCATTTATTTCGGACGAGAGCGAGCAGCTCGCGGATCGGGTACGGGCAGCATTTTTGCTCAATACCAGCAACCTCTGTTCTCCGCTGCACGATGAAGAAATGCATAGGCTGCATGTTTTTTATACCGAGGTTGTGTACCCCAAGCGGCATTTGCTTACCCTGCGGCATTTTGCTGAAATTACAAATTACTATACGATCAATATGCTGATGCATTTTCCGGAAACAGAGGAATGGGCCTTATCGATTGCAGCTAAGCTGGAGCCTCTTCTGGACTCCTCGCCGCATACCGATCTGATGCTGCGCCTTTACGATATCTACTCCTATCAAAGCAACAATAAGATCAGCAAGACGTATGTTTACCGTGGAATTGAAGGCGCCAAACGTTCCGGTTACACCATTAAAGAGCAAGTCGGACATCTGAATGCGATGGAACTCTCTTTGAATCAAGGCGATATCGCCAGTTACTTGTATCATAAAGAACGGGTTATGCAGGTTGATTCTCTAAGACGCAAGGATTTGGTGGAAAACTATTTGACCAATCAGCTTTTATATGCGCTCGAATGGGAAGAATGGCCGCTGTTCCAGCAGCTGGAAGCCAGCCTGATTGAGCAGCAGATTACGGATAGGAGCCGCTCCTTATTGACCGTATTTCAAGGCTATGCCGCCTTTCGCCAGCATCTGCCGGTTCATTTTACCGACTCTCTTGAGAATGAGAACCATGTTATTTTTCTGGAAGCACTGCGTCAAATACGTTTGGGCGATACCGGGCTAGCCTGCCAGCTCTTGGAGCAATTTATATCCAGAAACAACGCCGGCTTGTACGCTGGCTGGGCCTACCGGGAGTTGATTTCCCTCCTGCTGGAGCTTCGCTCGGAGAAATTGGAGGCATGGTTTAACCATTTTGAAGCCTATTTGAAACAATACGCCTTTGATGTCTTTTGGCCTGATTATTACCGGCTTTCGGCGGAAAAGTCCATGTGCGAGGGCGATATCCAACATACCATGCTGTATTTGCGGCGAGCTTTAAACGGCTATCAGATGATTCAAAAGGATACATGGCGTCCGCATCTGACTGCCTGTATGGAACGGGTGATTATGCCCGCCTACGCTCCGGTCTCCCCTGCCATTCTGCAGGATGATTATGTTCAGAAAATGATCGCCGACCGTGAACAATGGCTGCTGCTTTCCTTGGATCTGCAAATCATTATCGAGCTCAGCGAGCAAGTGACCGAAACGTTGGATCTTGCCACGACCATGCAAAGACTGACCAAAGCGCTCTTCGATTACTTTCCGGTCATTCAGCTTTCTATCACGTACAAACTGCTGCACTATAAGCAAAAAGTTTTCGTCACCGCCTCCGGATTGCGGGATCATGACGAATTGATTGCCTACCAAGCGCGAAGCGAAGATAGCTCTTCGCTCGCCTTTACGCTTTTTCAGCGGGGCGATCAAGCCATTACCCTGCAGGTTCATGTCGATGGCATGACCAAAACCAAGCAGCAGCATATGGAACACTTCCTGTCATTCATCAAACCGCACATCATCAACGTGCTTCTGCACCGGGAAATGGTCATCGATAACCTGACCGGTTTCTACTTGCGTGGCTATTTCATGGAGAAGCTGAGAGAAGAGTTCGAGCTTGCCAGCCGGTATCAGTTGGACCTGTCGGTCATCATGTTCGATGTCGACAATTTCCGCAGAGTCAACGAATTCGGACATCCCGAAGGAGACCGGGTACTGCGGGAAATCGCCGATATTTTCCGCTTTAATCTGAGGAAAAGCGACATTGCAGGCCGGTACGGCGGCGAGGAGCTTATTCTTATTTTACCGAAAACGGACGGCAAAGAAGCCCTTAAGATTGCTCATCAGCTGCGGGGCGAGATAGAGAAAGAGTTCGCCCACGGGCGTCCATACAAGACCACCGTCAGTGTGGGCGTATCTTCCCTGGAGCTGTGCAAGCCAAGCTCGATCGAGCAGCTGATCGAGCAGGCGGACACGGCCGAAATAACGGCGAAGCGCACCGGCAAGAATAAAGTGGTTGCGGCTTGGGAACTTGATCCCTCTATTTCCTAGGAAATCAGCTTATCCGCAAGGCTGTCCCAAAAGTAGAATTTACTACTTTGGAACAGCCTTTTTTATTGTACATCCTTGATGCAAACAAGCTATGCCCTTCTTAGATCATCTGCCCCGGCATAGAATGATTTATAAAGAAAATTTTATATTATAATCGTCAAATTTCAACATTCTTTGTAAAAATAAACCAGCATAATAGGTATAATTAACTATTCATAACAGGAGAATACTACTATGCCAAGTTACTATTTCAAAGAATTTTGGACCCCACTTAAATTAATTGGTATACGTTTTTATCGTGATGATGAATATGATATTTGGGTGAAATTGTGGAATCGACCAAAGCAGCTTCTAAAATAGAGTCAAGCAAATCCTGCAGCCGATGTAGATGGATATTGGGGGAATGACAATGAAAAAGAATAATGCTATTGCTTTAGCAATCATGCTTCTTTTTATTGCAGGAGCTGCAGGTATATTGAGCAGTTTTGATTGGGGAATAGAAAGTCCTGCCGCGGTCAATCAATCGAAAGGAAACGCGCAGGGCAAATTACTATATGGATTTATTTTTTATGAAGAAACGGCCTCGGACCTGTTTCAAGTGAAGTGAAATCTTCACACTAACGGAAGATGATGAGTTATGTATAATTCGTTTGTCTTCAATTCGAATCCCAACGAACAATAGAATTTATCAGCTATAGGATTATCCGTTTTGAGGACAAGGGTCTTATAATGCAATTTCGCTTCTTTCATTATTTCATCCATCAGTAAGCTTCCAATGCCAGAACCACGAAAATCCTTCGATACATACAAGCGGCGAACACGCCCAATTGTTCCCTCTTGTGAATAGGGGTCTTGAGTAAGCCCACAAATGCCAACGATTTGATTTTGAGCATACGCAACGAATAATGCTTCACCTTGCTTATCAAACCTGTTTATTCCAGCTTGATATTCATTAACCAAACGTTTCAAATGCCTGAAGCCTTCATGTTCGCTTTCTTCAACCAACTTATCTATTTCGCTGAGAACCAAACTTTCGTTTCTAGTAATCTTCACATTCTTCAACTTCGTTTGCTCCTTACGCGATCCCTCGTGTTTGTCTTTATAAGCGGCAATAATATAAATAAGTAACGAACAACATCCAGAAATGAATGTAAAAATAAAAGTGATGATTGACTTAAAATGGAACTTGCCATCACCAAGAACTCCAACCCTATTTGCTGTGGAATAGTTGTACGTATACAAACACATTATCACTGAAAATATGATTACTAGCGTTGAACCAACTAGACCAAAAATCACTTTTTTTCTCATTTGTTATGTACCAGCCTACTCTTAAAATAAAAAATTTCTTTATCATCCATCAAATGATTTGCCTCCAAATTAAGTTAACTGTATTCAGTGACAATATTCCATAATTGGGTTGATTATAACATTAAACTAGGGTACCGCTAGCTCCGCTGGTTATTTTTATTATCCTACAATTTGTCTATTCAGCAAACAATTATCTAATCTTAAGCCCGCATTAATCTTTGCCAGTTATTCTATAAGCAACCCCACTATTCACATATAGAGAATTGGACTTACAGCCCTAGAAAGCTGTAGGTCTAATTTTCATTTGCGGACTCAACGCCCCCTTATTCATACCACCAAAACAAAGAAAAAAGAGGCCTCCCACAAGTTCGATGAACTCATGAAAAACCTCTAGTATAGCTGGATATGACGGTAAGCTTGTCAATTGTGAGTTGGTGCGGATTACGTTATACTTAAACTAAGGATGGTGATAAGCATGGATTTCATCAGAAAAGTGACGAATAGTGATGCACTAAAGCATATTGTCGATCTCCCTGAAAGCCTCAGAAATCAAGATGTTGAATTAATTATTTTACCACTTGGTGACTATACTCATACAAAACAACCTTTCTCCTCTTCTTCCACCGCTAGAGGCGCACTGAAACAGTACGCCAATTTGGATTTGATCCAATATGAACAAGATGCCTGGGAAAAGGGTGTGCAAGAAAAACATGAACATCGTTGATGCAAATTTAATTTTACGTTATTTGCTTCAAGATGCTGCACAATTTTTAGATCAAGCCAAGGAAAAAATTGAGAACTACAATATTTTTATTCCAAATGAAGTCATTGCAGAAGTCGTGTATGTGTTGGAGAAGGTTTATAAGGTGGAACGAGTCCATATCTATGATTCCTTACAGAACTTACTCTTCTATGGCAACATAACAACTCATAATAGAAATATCTTAGTAGAAGCACTAAAGGTGTATAGCGAAATCAAAATCGATTTTGTTGACTCGCTTCTCTTTGCCTATTCAAAGATCGGTGGACATACCGTTTTCACTTTTGACAAGAAGCTTAACCAGTTGCTTGACGAACTGCGCAATGCATATTAAAAAGGCTTCTCACAGTTCATTCGAACTCGTGAGAAGCCTTTTTAAATTCAATGTGGTCAAATGACGTTTTCTAACTTGAGATTCCTTGCTACGCAAGGGATTTCAAGCTAGATTACATCATGCCGCCCATGCCACCCATGCCGCCCATATCAGGCATACCTGGTTTGTCTTTTTCTGGTTTATCAGCGATAACAGCCTCAGTAGTCAAGAACATAGCCGCTACGGATGCTGCGTTTTGAAGAGCGGAACGCGTTACTTTCGCAGGGTCAACGATACCAGCTTCAAACATGTTCACCCATTGGCCGGATGCTGCGTTGTAGCCGATGCCTACTTTTTCGTTTTTCAGGCGCTCAACAATTACGGAGCCTTCTTGACCAGCGTTAGCTGCGATTGTGCGAACTGGCTCTTCCAGCGAGCGCAGGATGATGTTAACGCCTGTTTGCTCGTCGCCGGAAGCTACTACTTTAGCTACTGCGTTGTATACGTTCACGAGAGCTGTACCACCACCGGAAACAATACCTTCTTCAACAGCTGCGCGAGTTGCGTTCAGAGCATCTTCGATGCGAAGCTTACGCTCTTTCAGCTCAGTTTCAGTAGCTGCGCCAACTTTGATTACCGCTACGCCGCCAGAAAGTTTAGCCAAACGCTCTTGCAGTTTTTCTTTATCGAAATCGGAAGTTGTTTCTTCCAATTGGGAACGAATTTGTGTAACGCGTGCAGCGATGTCTTTCGCGTCGCCGGCACCGTCAACGATGATTGTGTTTTCTTTGGTTACGCGGATTTGACGCGCGCTACCCAATTGCTCAGGACGCGTAGATTTCAGATCCAAACCAAGCTCTTCTGTAATCACTTGTCCGCCAGTCAAAGCAGCGATATCGCCAAGCATTGCTTTACGACGGTCACCGAAGCCAGGAGCTTTAACAGCTACGCAAGTGAATGTTCCACGAAGTCTGTTCACAACAAGCGTTGCTTGTGCTTCACCTTCAACATCTTCAGCGATGATCAGAAGTTGTTTGCCGGATTGAACCACTTTTTCAAGAACAGGCAAGATTTCTTGGATGTTCGAGATTTTTTTGTCAGTGATCAGGATGTATGGGTTGTCAAGGACAGCTTCCATTTTATCCGTGTCAGTGATCATGTAAGGGGAAGTGTAGCCACGGTCAAACTGCATACCTTCTACAACTTCAAGCTCCGTTAAGAAGCCTTTGGATTCTTCAACCGTGATAACGCCGTCTTTGCCTACTTTTTCCATAGCTTCAGCGATCAGTTCGCCTACTTCTTCGTCAGCAGCAGAGATTGCCGCAACTTGTGCGATGGATTGTTTGCCTTCGATCGGCTTAGCGATGGATTGAAGCTCTTCCACAGCCGCTTTAACAGCTTTCTCGATACCTTTGCGGATAACCATTGGGTTAGCGCCCGCAGTAACGTTTTTCAGACCTTCACGGATCATCGCTTGCGCTAGAACCGTTGCAGTTGTTGTACCGTCACCGGCAACATCGTTAGTTTTGGTAGCAACTTCTTTAACAAGTTGAGCCCCCATGTTTTCGAAAGCATCTTCAAGCTCGATTTCTTTCGCGATCGTCACACCGTCATTCGTGATGAGCGGGCTGCCGAATTTTTTCTCAAGTACAACGTTACGGCCTTTAGGACCAAGGGTTACTTTTACAGCGTTAGCCAAAGCATCTACCCCGCGAAGCATCGCGCGGCGTGCGTCTTCACTGAACTTAATATCTTTTGCCATGATTAGGAAACCTCCTCTTATTAAAAACGATACATAGTAAGTAGTAAAACGGAAAACCTAAGTAAACTAACGTATTGCCGATCTATATCCTGCTAAATTAGGCTAATACAGCGAGAATGTCGCTTTCGCGCAAGATCAACAGTTCGCGGCCTTCGTATTTCACTTCAGTTCCTGCGTATTTGGAGAAAATGATGCGGTCGCCTTCGCTAACTTCAAGCGGAACACGAACGCCATCTTTCAACGCGCCTGCGCCTACCGCTACAACTTTACCTTCTTGCGGTTTTTCTTTCGCTGTATCTGGCAGCACGATACCACTTGCTGTAGTCTCCTCTTTCGCAACGGCTTCAATGATAACTCGATCACCTAACGGTCTGATCATGGAAAAATAGCCTCCTTTAGAAAATTGGTAATGGTGTTTTCGGGGTTATTAGCACTCGAATGTGTTTAGTGCTAACAACAACTCTTATGATACTCATTCTGGGAGTAATTTGCAAGTCCTTTTACACATTTTTCGTACTTTTGAACACCCCCCTCATTCTACCCAAAAGAAAAACAAATATTCCCTGTTTAAAAAGAAAACAGCCTGCGCATCCGAGCAGACTGTTTTTCTATTTGGGACCGAATTCCCGCTCCCACTCTGCATCCTGCAGCAGTTGTTTGCGATAAATAAAGCGCGACATAAATACGCTGAATTCATACAAAATGATAAGCGGCACAGACACCAAGATTGCCGAAATGGCATCCGGCGGCGTAATGACCGTGGACAAAATAACGAGCAGCATGTACGCATATCTTCTAAACTTATGCAACCGTTTTGGATTCAGAAGCCTGATTTTCGTCAAAAACATCACGACAATCGGCATCTCAAACACAAGCGCAAGCGGAATGATAATGTTGAACATAAACGCAAAATATTGCGCCGCACCGTACATCTCCGTAATTTCAAGACTGTGGCTAATGGAGGAAGTAAAGTAGAAGGCCATCGGAAAAACAACCCAATATCCGAAAGACAAACCCGCTAAAAAAAGCAAAAATGCATAGGGAATATAAATAATCGAAGCTTTCTGCTCCGTCTCCCGCAGCCCTGGCTTAACAAAAGCCCATATATGATACAGCGTAACCGGCAATGTGATGAGAATACCGACGGCTAAACCGAAATTCATATATAAACGCAAAGCGTCCCATGGTGAAAAAACGTTCCAACCGATCCCGTTTGCCGGCGGAATATTTTTGAGGTATCGAATGATGGGCTTCGCGCAAATTAATCCACCTACCATACCAATGACCAAGAAAACTAAAATCCACATGATCCGTTTGCGCAGCTCGCCAAGGTGCTCCACGAGCGACATTTCTTCATTTGTTGACATATTTCACCAACCTGATCCAGTGAATCAAGCCTATAAAGGCTGACCCACTTGTTATGCTAAAATAAAACAGCTAGTCCGGCAGACGCCGCGAATTGCTTGGCTGAGTTGCTGCCGACGCGGCAGACGACGCGGCTACCGGAGCGGCAGGCGCCGATGGCTTGGCGCCTGCCGGTGCAGCAGAAGAAGCTGCGGATGCATCGGTCTCCGCCAATGCTGGCGCGCTTGAGACGAACAGCACAGCCGGTTTTGGTGCTGCGGCAGTATCAGGCGCTGCAGCAGCAACTGAAGGCGCCGAGGCACCTGGCGCTGCGACAACTGCCGCAGGCGTCGGAGCTGCCGGGTCTGCCGCGGAAGCTCCTGGCTCCGGAGCTGCGGCCGGAACGGCCAGCCGCTCCGTGCTTGCATCCACGGCCGGCGAGGCGCTTGCAGCTTGCTCGACAGCTTGCGGCGCTGGCGCAGCAGCCAGAGCCTGCGGCGCTTTCGCCTGCGGCGGCTCATCGCTCATAAGCTCGCTCGCAGCTTTCTTGAAATCCCTGATCGTGCGCCCCAGCACACGGCCAATCTCGGGGAGCTTCTGGGGCCCGAATAAGACAAGTGCAACGATAGCAATTAATAATAGCTCGCTGAAGCCGATATTTTGGAACATGTCTTTCAACTCCATCATGTATTGCTTTACACATCTCACAAACAATTAACAGGAAAATGTCCGCTAATTTGTTCTCAAAAACCAGATTAACGCCATTAGCCGGAATTCCTCCCGTTAAATGAGGGATATCCTCCGAAAATAGCCAAAACCTTATAAATTAACGGTAGATTTTCCCGCTAATTCGCATTTATCGCGACAATGGCTCCATTTAGCGGGAATTATTCCCGTTAAACGATAAATCTCGCACACACAGCTAACATTGATAAAACCCGCCATACCCCATCTCCGTAATGTCGCTGCGCACAATCGTCTCGCCCGCGCATATGCGCGGCAGCAGCACATCAAAGGACGTGTACGGGTCATGCATCACGCAGCCCGGCAAGCCCATGATCGGCACATCGCCCAGATAGGCGATCATCAGCATCGAGCCCGGCAGCATCGGCGTGCCGTAGCTGACCACGCGGGCACCGGCCTGCTTGATCGCGCCCGGCGTGCGGTCGTCCGGGTCCACGGACATGCCGCCCGTGACCAAGATCAGATCCACGTCCTGCGCAAGCAGCGCGTGGATCTCACCCACAATCGCTTCGCTGTCGTCGTCGGCGAAGCGCTGATCCACCACCTCGGAGCCGAGCTGCGCGACCTTCTCTTTCACCACCGGGCCGAATTTGTCCTGAATTCGGCCCTTGAACACCTCGCTGCCCGTCGTCACGACGCCTACGCGCAGCTTGCGAAATGGCTTCACCTCAAGCAAGGTGAAGCCCTCTGCACGTCGAGCGGCGGCCAGACGCTCGACCTCCGCGACCTTCGCTTCGTCCACAATCAGCGGGATCACCCGCGTGCCGACCAGCGAAGCGCCTTCTTTGACGACGGTGCCTCCGCGTACCGTCGACATCACAACCTCGTCGATCGCGTTCACGCTGTCGACGAAGGTTTTATCAATTCGGACCAAGCCGTGAATCGGCGACTTCACATTGACTTTGCCTTCATGCGGCTCCGTAAGCTTGAGTCCGTCGCCAGCGATGGCTCTGGCCATGCGCAGGGCGGCCTCGTCCTCATGCAAATAGCCGGGCTGAAGCTCCATCGCATAGATATGCTCTTTGCCGATGCTGAGCAGCGCCGGAATATCAGCCTCCGTCACTTGGTGGCCTTTGCGGAACAATCGCCCTTTGAACTCGCCGGGCAAAATCTGCGTAAGATCATGAGGCAGAATCATACCGACCGCATCCTCAACCTTCACTTCACGCAGCATCGCATCCATTTTGCTCATGCTCCATCACCTTCTTGCTTGACCCGAATATTCACCCGTGGTCACCTTCTTTGCCTGTCAGAATGCCCAGCGCATGCGGAAGCTGATCGATAATCGCCATCAGATTTTCCTGTACGCCTTTGGGACTGCCCGGCAAATTAATAATCAACGTGCGTCCGCGAATACCGGATACCGCTCTGGACAGCATCGCTTTCTTCGTTTTCTGCATCGAAATCATCCGCATCGCCTCTGCAAAGCCAGGAGCAACCCGGTCAATGACATTGAGCGTCGCTTCCGGCGTCACATCGCGGGGAGCCAGTCCGGTCCCGCCCGTCGTTAAGATCAGATCGGCCTGATAATAATCCGTCATTTCTATTAATGAAGCCATAATTTCGTCCATCTCGTCCGGCACAACCCGGTACTCGATGATCTCGCCTTGAATCTCTTCTTCAATAAGCTCGCGGATTACCTGAGCGCTAGTGTCCTCTCGTTCTCCTCGGTAACCGCGGTCACTGGCTGTCAAAATCGCAACTTTCCAGTGCATCCTTCGTCACCTCTCCCTTGTTAACTGAATGAGATAACCCCTACTACTGAATGAACGTCGACTTTCTCTATACGCAAACCCAGTCGTTTAAGTCGCGCTGCCATCAACTATCCTGTCTGTGAAAATCCCCGTTTGTACCGCCTGTTTTCATGACTAACAGCGTGGAGCTAATGATCATATCCTTCTCTGCGGCTTTACACATGTCGTAGACGGTTAGCGCGGCGGCGGATACGGCCGTCAATGCTTCCATTTCAACGCCTGTCGGCCCCGTCGTCCTTACAGTTGCTTCTATGTAGAGTTCATTGCTGCCATTATCGGCAAACTGAATGTCAACGCCCGATAATGCAATCGGATGGCACATCGGAATCCAGTCTGACGTTTTTTTGGCAGCCATGATGCCAGCCACCTGCGCGACAGCGAGGACGTCGCCTTTTTTCATTTTACCCTGTTTGATCAAGGCAAGCGTCTCGCTTTTCATAAGTAAAGTAGAACGAGCTGTCGCCGTGCGTTTCGTTTCCGTCTTGTCTGAAATGTCGACCATGCGGGCTCGTCCCTGCTCGTTAAAATGCGTTAATGGAGAGGAATCGGGCAAATCTCTCACCTCTGTTTTATGTTTCTGATCTAAACACCATCTTGCTCTCGGTGACTATGCCGTCAACCCGGAAATCATGCCAGGAAGATGGCACCGCAGGAATCAACTGCTTATCAAAAGCCGCTGCAACCGCAAACGGCCTCACCAAGCCGCGCGCAGCAAACAACTGCATGAACCTGTCATAGAAACCGCCGCCATAGCCGAGTCTTCCGAAATCCATGTCAAAAGCAAGCCCCGGCACCAAAATCAGCGAAATGGTGGACAAATCATGCTCGATCGGCACAACGTCGTGCGGCTCTCTAATGCCCCATGCTCCGCTCTCCAAATCTTCATAGGCGCGAATGATATGCAAATTCATCGTTTTCGTATCTGCTACAACCTTCGGCACAAGCACACGAATTCCCTGCTGCCAGCACCATTCCATCAGAGGGGCAACGTCCGGCTCGGACCGGAATGGCATATACGTCATTATTGTAGGGGGAACGGACGCTTCCTGACCAGTGCCAAGAAGTCTGTCTGAACAAAGCTTCGTCATTCGCTCATGAATGCGCAGCTGCTTCTCTTCCCGTTCTTCCGCTGTGATGGAGGAGCGCAGCTCTTCCATTTCCTTGCGCAGTTCAATTTTTCGCTCTCGGATGTTCATACTGGCTCAGCCCTTCCCTAACAAGGAGTGGTTTCCCCCATTTTAACATAAACAAAGAAAAAAACTATACTCGGGCTGGCGACCCCAGCGGAATCCGCGTCATGACGGGAAAATGATCCGAAAATATCGTCGGAACCGTCCATGCCGAACCCGTGTTTGTCACATTTGTAAAAACATAATCGATCCTTTGACCGCTGGCAAAAGTCCCCTTTGCATCCTTCCGCAGGGGCACGTCGACCAGTCCCATCCCGTTCATTTTTACAGGAAACGCATCCTCTTCCATATTAAAATCGCCGGCAACGACGAGCGGTTCTTCCTTATTATCCGCCAAAAGCTGCGAGATGCGCGTAAGCTGCAGCCTTCGATCCTCTTGCGACAGGCCTAAGTGGGTCGTTGCAAGGCGAACCTGCTCGGAACCGATCCGTACGGTAGCCATTAGCAGACTTCTTGTTTCCTTGCTCCCCGGCAGAAGCGTCCAGCTGCTGTCCACGATCGGATAACGGCTCAGAAGCGCATTGCCATATTGCCCTACACGATAGGTTAAACTAGGACTGTAACGCATATTCATCCCCAGCATATCAGCCAGTTCTTGGGCTTGATCCGCGAATCCGCTGCGCAAACGGTAACGGTCCACTTCCTGAAGGGCGATGATGTCGGCATTTTCATGCTGAAGAAGCTCGGCAATCCGTTTGATATCGACTTTCCCGTCCAGCCCTTCGCCGTGGTGCATGTTCAGCGTGATCATTGTGAATGAGGCCGGTGCCCCTAAAGTAGAAGCAGCAGCAGTTGTCAATTGACCTTTACCCCAACCGTTGATTGGCTCCACAAGCATGACAGAAAGGAGAACCAACAAACCCATATACCTGCCAAGCCGCAAAAGAAAAAGCTTAAGCACCTTCCCTCACCCCCTTCGTCTATGCAAAATTAAGCATACGACGTACTCACGCATGGTGTATACTAGTGAATTGATGGGATTATAGGCAGTCCGGTCATGCGGGCTTGCGCAGGTTCTTTCATTAATAAGCAGGAGGCATCGGCAAATGCTATTACAAGTTTCAAACCTATCCAAAAGCTATGGGGTACGCTCCGTACTCTCCAATATAACGCTTCAAATCGAAGATAAGGAACGCATCGGTTTAGTCGGTGTCAACGGCGCCGGGAAATCGACCTTGCTCCAAATCATTGCCGGGGAAATGTCCTATGACAGCGGCGACATTTTCAAAGCGAAAGAGACGAAAATCGGCTATTTAAAGCAAAATAGCGGACTCCAAACGGAAAAGTCCATCTGGAACGAGCTGCTTAGCGTGTTTAGCTCCTTGCTGGAGACCGAGAGAGAACTGCGTGAGCTGGAAGCCATGATGGCAGACCCTTCGTTGATCGAGGATGAAAAAAAGTACGAGTCCACGATGAACCGGTACGCGGGGCGCTCCGAATATTTCCGTGAGCAGGGCGGCTACGAAATCGAAGCCAAAATTCGGGGCATCCTCCACGGGATGGGCTTCGGCCAATTTCCGCCGGACACCCTCGTGCAAACATTGAGCGGCGGTCAGAAAACAAGGCTGGCCCTGGCCAAAATGCTGCTCGAAGAGCCCGACCTGCTTATGCTGGATGAGCCGACGAACCATTTGGACATCCCGACGCTGACCTGGCTCGAAGGCTATTTGCGGGGCTATCCGGGCGCTATTCTGGTTGTGTCCCATGACCGTTTCTTCCTTGACGCGTTAGTAACGTCGATCTATGAGATTGAACGGCATGCATCCAAGCGGTACACCGGCAACTATTCCCGGTTCATCGAGATCAAGGAAGCCAACTATGAGATCGAAATGAAGCAGTTTGAAAAGCAGCAGGAAGAAATCGCGAAGCTGGAAGATTTCGTGCAGCGCAACATCGTGCGGGCATCTACGACCAAAAGAGCGCAGAGCCGCCGCAAGCAGCTTGAAAAAATGGATCGTCTCGACAAGCCGATGGGCGATTTAAAGCGGGCATCGTTTTCTTTTGAGATTGAGCAGACGTCCGGAAAAGAAGTTCTCCAAGTCGACCGTCTGGCGATTTCATACGATGGCCATAACCGGCTGCTGGACGGTGTCTCGTTCCAACTTCGCCGCTCGGAAACGGCTGCCCTGATCGGCCCCAACGGGGTCGGGAAATCGACGCTGCTCAAAACATTGATCGGCCAGCACAAACAAGACGCCGGCACCTTCAAATGGGGTACTGGCGTCACCATTGGGTATTACGATCAAGAGCAGACGGGGCTCACCCCGTCCAACAGCGTGCTGGAGGAAGTGTGGAACACCTATCCGCATCTGGAGGAAGCCCGCATTCGCACCGTGCTCGGGAACTTCTTGTTCAGCGGCGAAGAAGTGTTCAAGAAAGTCTCCTCCTTAAGCGGCGGCGAGAAAGCCCGCGTGGCTTTGGCCAAGCTCATGCTGCAGAAAGCGAATGTGCTCATCCTCGATGAGCCTACCAACCATCTGGATCTGTACAGTAAAGAAGTGCTGGAATCAGCTTTGATGGATTACGAGGGAACCCTCCTCTTCATCTCCCATGACCGCTACTTCCTGAATAAAATGGCCGAGAGCATGCTCGATCTGCAAAAAGACGGGCTCACCTCCTATCTCGGCAACTATGACGACTACTTGGAGAAAAAGGCCGAGCTCGCCGAAATCGAGTCCAAGCGCCTGGCCAAGGAAGCGGAGAAAAAATCCGCAAGCAGCTCCGGGGCAGGGAAAAATGAATTCGCCGGCAGCGGCGGGTATGAAGCGGACAAGCTGGCGAAGCGCGAAGAGCGCAGCCGCCAGCGCAAGCTGGAGCAGCTCGAGCTCGACATCGCCCGGCTGGAAGACGAAGTCTCCGCCCTGGAGGCGGAGCTCGCCGATCCTGACGTGTACAACAACTACGTCCTCGTTCAGGAGAAGACGGCCGAGGTGGACAAGCGGAAGAGCACGCTTGCTGCTTGTTATGAGGAGTGGGAAACACTCCTCGCGTAGCGCGGGGAAGCTTACAAAGCTTGGATTACAAAATGCGAGAGGCTTCTGTGTGGGAAATAAGGGGGAAATTCCCTCTAATTTTGCTGCAGAGGCTTGTCAGATCCTTTTATTTCACTATAAAATCATCTTTCGAGCAATTTAGAGGGCGGTTTTCCAGTTTACTTACTCCGCCTCGGCATATGAAAGCTCCCGCAGCCGCAGAAGCAGCATAGGAACCGCGACGAAAACGATCAGCGTCGCCGCCGCGACAATGCCGGAGTCATTCAGCAGCAGCGCGGCTATGGCTCCGATCATATTGGCGGAAAACCCGTACATCCAGTACGGGTTTTTTTGCTGCCATACGCGCAGACGGCCGCGCGGGCGGAGCACAAGCACGGTCATCACGAAGAGGCTCGTGATGAGCACTTTGCTCCAAACGGATGCACGAAGCAAATGCACGTTCATCCGCAGTTTCCGAACGATCAGATGTCCGATCTGATCGAACTGCCCGGCGCGCAGCGCGTGAAACGCGCGCCCGACATGGCTCTCCCGCGCGAACGCCGCGGGAGAATCGGCGCTGTTGAGCAGCCACAGCGCCCCTACGCCCAGCGCGAGCAGCGCCGCCAGCAGGGCCGAGCCCCTGCCTAGGCGCAGCTCGCGCCAGCGAACGCCGGCGAAGCACTGCGCGCCGGCCACGCCGAAGGCGACCGCGGCGCTCAGAGCGCCGCCCGCGTTCGCCCCGAGTGACGGTGCCGCCAGGCACGCCGTCACGAGCAAGAACGCTGCGCCTACGGCTGCCGGCGCAACGCGGCCTGGAGCCCCTGCTGCTGCTACGCCGGCAGCAGCAGCGGCAAACCGGCGCTGCAAAGCCGCCGTAGTGCCGAGCACAAGGGCGCCGATCAGGACGCCCATGTACTCATTGCCGATGCCGTAGTAGCGCGCGCCAATCATCGGATCATAGCCGAGCACCGAATGCTTCATCGCATGCGCCCCGGTGCAAGTGTCCAGCATAATGACCGCTGCCGTCCCTACCCCGAGCCAAATCATCGTCTTCGTTTGGCTCCATGTTTCCAGTAACCAGGCAAGGGACAGGCTGGACACGACGAACGCGATCACTTGCACGATAATCGCTCCCGCGATCCCCAGCCGGTCTGTCAAAGGAGCAGCCAGCCAGCCCATCATCAGCATAACGACAGGTGCGGTCAGAAGCGACAGCAGCAAAGTCCTTATAACTTTGGTCGACCGGTGAGCTGTCTGGCCCCAGCCTGTCCAGGCTGATCCCCTTCTCTTCCTCCACATAACATAGAGCAAACTTACCAGCAGAACAGCCATCTCGTAAGTCGCAAAAGGATATAGCAAGTAAGGTCTGCTGCGATAAATCATCTGCATGCTGCTCTGATCTTGAAGCAGCGCTGCCAGCCCATCAATCACTTTAAACGATGTTAACGGGATGCCCACAAGCCCAATGGGAATTGGAATTTTGAACTCGCCCAGCAGCGTGCTCGTGAAATCTTGAAAGGTCACAACGCCATTCCTCCGGGTAGATTCCGAGACGAGGAGCTCCCCTGTGCTGCCAACTGTATAATGAAGGATCGGCGACAAGTATAATTTGGCTCTGGCTGCTTCCCCGTTGACCTCCGGCGAGAATATCCACAGGCTGTCCCGCTCAGGGTGCATTTCCTTCATGATCTGTCCCAGCCATTGATCCATTTCTCTCAGCACGATGCCTTTTATCTCATTAAACCGATCTTGGTCGTAATGCGTTCGTTCACTGTACAGTCTGTACAAATCGCCCCATTCAATTAGCGTGATGCTTGGCTGCCGCCTTTTTTCCCATAACGAGGTTAAATGAGCATAATCGGTACTCGTCCCATACGGTCTATCTACTTTGGCAGTCGCAGCATCGTCACCGAGCGCCCCGTTATCCACTAGGCCATGGGAGTCCATTAGCATAAGCGGAGCATAGCGCCGCAATTGCTTTTGTTCCAGGTGCGATCCTCCGCCTAAATCACTGCTCCCGAACACAGAGCGATGAATCCCGTACATGTTCAGCAAATCCCCCAGCACACCGACGCCGTAAGCCTGCTCTTTGTTAAGCCGCTTGATCATCGCCAAATCGGGAACAAGCAAAACGTCTTCCTCCAGAGGACTAGTCCGATTCCCATCGGGAAGCCCCGTATACCGGTTCATTAGCACCGACGCGGGAACACCATGCCTTGTTTCCTTTGCAGCAAAAGCTTGCGCCTCCGTACCCCCTGCAGCAGGTTCGCCTGATCCTAACGATGCATACACGTCCCGCATTGAACGATTGACTGTACGAATATTCATCGCGCCAACAGCGCCAGTCTCCGTTAATCGCTTAAAATGGGGCAGCCCCGCCAATTGTTCAGGCCGCAGCTCCAAAAACGAAAGACCCGGTATCGAAACGACGGTGACCTGTTTAACTGTTTCTGGTCTTTCTACATTTTCCGCATTGTGGATGATTGGGTCACTAAAAGCCCCTGCAGTTCCCAAACTTGTGGACAACTGCAAAATTAATCCAAAGATACCCACAACCCAGAGCGATTTTCTTAGCTTCATGGGTATTCTCCTGCTGTTTTTGCTTTTAGCATTTTCATCCAGAGGAGAAAGTATCCACTGCTTGATTGTTCCGAAAATTTAAATCGAGCTTCCCAGCGCCTATTTTTCCTTTGCACCGTGTTATCCACAAAAAAAAGAGAGGCGAAACCCGCCCCTCCTCACACTTTCCACCTGTTTTCCACATTCTTATCCACATTATCCACAAAATCGTATTAAAAAGTTATTCTACATTTTGAGCTCTAAAAAAGGTTGATCTACGGGGAATTCTTAAAGTTATGCACATTATACACAGGGTGTGTGTATAACTTTGTTCACAAGTTGTGTATATAACTAAGTTTTCTCACAATTCGCGTAGATTCTCTCCATTAAGAGGCAGTCGTTGCTTCGGCGGACGTTACAGGACGGCCCTGCATACGAATCGCTTGGTTGCATGCCGAGATGAAAGCTTTCGCCACCGCGATCAGCACATCTTGGTCGATGCCGGTATTTTTATAGGTTTGCCCGTCTACCGCGATGGTGACCTCAGCTTCACCGGTTGCTTTTTCACCTGTCGATAAGGAATGCAGCTCCAGATCAGCGAAATCCACATCCATCGGGATCGCCTGCCGCAGACTTTGAATGATCGCCTCGATAGGCCCTTCGCCTGTGCCTGAGTAGACATTTTCGACGCCTGTCTGGTTGTCCCGTACGGCCACTGAAGCGACCCGGTTGCGGTCACTGCTGGAAACGACCTGCACATGCATCAGCGTGAAAGGCTCCATTTGCCCTTCAACTGTCGTGCCTACAAGTTCCAGAAGCTGATCGTCGGTCACCATTTTTTGCTCATCGGCTTTTTCCTTGAACTTGGTGTACAGCGTATCAAGCTCTTCTCCTGTAAGCTCAATGCCAAACTGCCCTACGCGATGCTTCAGCGCATGCCGCCCGGAGTGTTTGCCCAGAATGATCATAGAGCGCGGAATTCCCAGTTTCTCCGGGTCCATAATTTCATACGTGCTGCGATTTTTGAGCAAGCCGTCTTGATGAATGCCCGCTTCATGCTGGAACGCATTTCTTCCAACAATCGGCTTGTTGTACGCAATCGGGAAGCCCATGATCCGGCTGACCATTTTGGATGTGTTGAAAATTTCGCTGGACACAATCCCGGTTTCCACGCCCATCGTTTGCTTACGCGTCTCAATCGCCATCACCAGCTCTTCCAGTGAACAGTTTCCTGCTCGCTCCCCGACCCCGTTCACCGTTACCTCAACATGAGTAACGCCTGCTGCAATAGCCGCAAGGCTGTTCGCCACGGCAAGGCCCAGATCGTTGTGGCAATGCGCACTGTACTCGACCGTATCGCCGCCTCTTACACTTTGGCGCACTCTGCGGAACATCGCGCCGTATTCTTCCGGCAGCGCATAGCCGACCGTGTCCGGGATGTTCAAAATCGTAGCGCCCTCGGCGATAACCGCTTCAAGCACTTCAAACAAGAATTCGTCCCCGGTCCGGGTCGCATCCATCGGCGAGAATTCAATGTTGTGCACGAATTGCTTGGCATACGCGACCATACTGCGAGCCATCTCGACGACCTGCTGGCGGGATTTTCGAAGCTGGAAATCCAGATGGATGTCCGATGAGGACAAGAACATGTGAATGCGGCGTGAAGCGGCGTCCTGTGTAGCTTTTACCGCCGCGTCAATATCGGCCTTCATTGCGCGGGCAAATCCGCAAATCTCTACGCCATGGAGCTCGCGCGATATTTGCTGCACCGCATGGAAATCGCCGGGACTCGAAATCGGGAAGCCAGGCTCGATCGTGTCTACGCCCATTTTCGCCAGCTGTCTGGCGATTCTGATTTTCTCTTCCGGGTACAGGGATGCTCCTGGCGCCTGTTCGCCGTCTCTCAGTGTCGTATCAAAAATGCGAATGCGTCGGTTTGTGTTATTTTCCATGGTTCAATTCCTCCTCGAATTAGGGCCGCTTTATGTGGGCCGGTGATGGTAATGGTTGATCCTGTTGGTTATTGGTTATTGGTTATTGGTTACTGGTTACTAGTTGTTGGTTACTAGTTGTTGGTTACTAGTTGTTGGTTATTGGTTGCTGGTTGCTGGTTACTGGTTACTGGTTACTGGTTACTGGTTACTGGTTACTGGTTACTGGTTACTGGTTACTGGTTGCTGGTCGCTGGCGCCAAATCTGCCGGAAGCAGCATTTTTAAGGGAACTCCATTCCGTTATTTAAGCGAAAACCCAGCGCTTCGGGCATTCGAGGGAACTACAGGGCTTTATTTCAGCCCAGTGGGCTAAATTTCCACCAAAATGGTGAAATAGAGGACCACAGTTCCCTCTCCCAAGCTCCAAGGGCTTTTTCCGCAGAAATAGCGCCCTGTAGTTCTCTTTCAATCGCAAAGTGGCGTCCCCACTCACCGCACAACACAAAAAGACCCGTCATCTCCACATAAGAGACGACGGGTCTTCACCCAGCGCGGTACCACTCTTGTTGACTCCACATGGGAGCCCACCTCAGACATAGCGGCTGCTATGTCACCCGATCACGGAGGTCATCCGTTCATCCCTAACAGCATTTGCAAAACTGCCGATCAGGATGACCGCTTCCAAGCGAGTTCGGGGCGTTCACGGTCTGCGTCGCATCAACCCGCAGCTTTCTGTACCGTTGAAATGAGCCCTTACTACTCTTGATCATTGCGTTTATTGTATATTCAAAAACCAAAAAGACCTGCCATCTCTATAAAAGAGACGACAGGTCTGAACCTTCCGCGGTACCACTCTAATTGATCCGAGCCGTTACGCCCGAAACCACTCATGTACCCGATCACGGGGGTCAACCGTCAAGACCTACTTGGGTGCTGGATCCTTGGCATCCTTATCAGCCTTACCGCTCCCGGGCGAGTTCTGGTCACGTTTCGTCTGTGCTTTCACCAAGCGCACAGCTCTCTGAGCGAAACTGAGGTTCCGTACTATTCCCGTTCGTTGCGTTTTAAAGTATTGATTGTGATTATAATATGCACATTTGGCAAAGTCAATACAGTTATCTGAACATTTATTTTTTTCAGTCTACCACTCTTCAAGCTTGAGCTGTGGCTCGGCTTTGAGCTCCATCGCGTCGAACTCCTGCTTGTCCCACTTGAGGAAAGCGGCTGCGCCTATCATCGCAGCGTTGTCCGTGCACAGGGCGTGCGGCGGCACCAGCAGCGGCACGCCCAGCTCCGCGCAGCGCTCAGCCAGCGCGCTGCGGAGCCCTTTGTTCGCGGCGACGCCGCCAGCGAGCAGGAGCTGTTTCGCGCCGTATTCACGCACGGCGCGACTAGCCTTCTCCACAAGCACGTCGATGACGGATGCTTGGAAGCCTTTGGCGATTTGCGCGGTTTGTACGGCCTCGCCGCGCATTTTGCTTTGGTTGACGACGTTCAGCACCGCGGATTTCAAGCCGCTGAAGCTGAAGTCGTAAGAGTCCGCCTCAAGCCACGAGCGAGGCAGCTTGATCTCGGATTCGGCCTCCTGCGCCAGCCGATCCACATGGGGGCCGCCCGGGTAAGGCAAGCCCATGGCCCGGGCGATTTTGTCGTACGCTTCGCCTGCTGCGTCGTCGCGCGTTCGCCCGATGATCCGGAATTTGCCCGGCTCTTCCAACAGAACAAGCTCCGTATGCCCGCCGGACACGACGAGGGAAATGAGCGGATATTCCAGCTCATGCACGAGCTGATTCGCGTAGATATGCCCCGCAATGTGGTGAACGCCGATCAGGGGCAGATCCAGCGCACAGGCGAGCGCTTTGCCCGCAACGACGCCAACCAACAAGGCCCCGATCAATCCGGGTCCCTCCGTTACGGCAATCGCGGACAGCTCCTGCAGCGAGATGCCCGCTTTGTCGACGGCTTCCTCCAGCATCCATGTAATCGACTCCACATGCTTCCGGGAAGCCACTTCAGGTACAACGCCGCCAAAGCGCTGATGCGTTTCGATCTGGCTCGAGATAACATTCGAGCGTATGATTTTTCCATTTTCGACAATGGCTACCGAGGTTTCGTCACAGCTTGTTTCAATCGCTAAAATATAGACCGGTTTAGCAGGCTTGGCCGCATTCGCTTCCGGCAATTCTCGTTGTTGTTCATCAAATCTAGTCACATTATTCACCTGCCGAAAGCCTCAATCCCCGAGACTATCCTTTCTTCTCTTAGGCAAATCCGCCCACATAATAACGGCGTCTTCCCGGTTATCGGTATAGTAGCCTCTGCGCACGCCAACAGAGCGGAAGCCGACTTTTTCATACAAATTTTGCGCCACGTAATTCGATGCCCGCACTTCGAGCGTCATTCGGATCGCTCCCAGGAAAGCGGCCGTTTTCATTAACTCACGTATAAGACGCTCGCCCAGCTTGCGCCCTCTGTAGGTGTTGCGGACAGCAATATTGGTTACGTGCGCCTCCTCCATAATGAGCCACATACCGCCATATCCGGCAACCTCGCCGCCGATATCCATAATCATATAATGCGCGAACTGATTGTTCGTTAGTTCATTTTCGAATGCGCCTTTGGTCCATGGGGTCGTAAAGGCTTCCTGCTCGATTTCGCAAATAAAGGGGATGTCTTCCATAAGCATGGAGCGAAAAACCAACGTATCTGCCGTTGTTTGCGGCTGGTGTTGTTCCATGATCAAATCTCCCCCTTCTTCACCTGGACCCCGGCCAGCAAGTTAGCTTCAGCTTCCGGCAGTCGCGTGTAATTTGGCACGAACGTATGTACGTCCGCCTTCTCGCCTCTAGCCAATCGCGGATAAGCGAGCTTACCGATATACTGGGCTTCAATGCCGTACGGAAGCACTGCAAAGCTCCCCGTCCAATCTTCGGCAAATTGCGCAAGCTCGGCGCTGAAACCTTCCGTTTCACCTACGAAGAGGATCTTACCGGGCGCTTGTTCAGGTCCTGCGTTCGCTGCGTGTGCAAGCAATTCCGCCAGCCATGGCCCAATGACACGAATGCCGTCCGGCAGCACTTCCCGCCAATCTGCGGCAAGCGCGCCCTCCGCTGTCATCGGGGAGCAGCCTGAATAGGCATAAACAGCGGTGAAAGCTTGTTTGCGTCTTCCGTCCAAAAGCGGAACCACCCAAGTGAGTCCGTTATCGCGCTCACCCTGCCCTTTCATCGCTCCGCCGAGCGCCATCGCCTCCAAGCTGGAAACCCCGATCAGGTCAAGGCCCAGCGACCAGGCAAATGTTTTGGCTACGGACACAGCAATACGAACCCCCGTATAAGAGCCGGGGCCTTGGCCCGCAGCGACGGACTGCAGGTCTTTGGGTTTAAGTTTCAACGAAGCAAGCAGATCTTGAATGTGGGGCAGCAGCCCGATGGAGTGATTCCGTTCAGCATGTGAGCTCACCTCGCCAAGCAGCATTCCGTTCTCCAGAATAGCAACTGTCATGGCTGAGGATGAGGTATCGATGGCTAGGCATCGTCCTGTAGATTTTGTCCGTTCTGTCATTGTAAATGTCCGTTCTCCTTCATCTGTTCACACCAACTCACATATGGCTCTCCATGCGGAGTCAGGTGAAATACTCTGGTTTGATCCCCTTGAAGGGCAATTGTGATGACAAGCCGCTGCTGCGGCAAAAGGTCTTCAATCAGGCTGGACCATTCGATCAAAGTCACGCCGGCTCCGTAGAAGTAATCCTCAAGCCCCAGCTCGTCCGCCTCCTCTTGGGAAATGCGGTACATATCCATATGGTAGAAAGGAAGCTCCGCTCCCTCATATTCTTTAATGATGGTAAACGTAGGGGAATTGACATTTTCCTGAATGCCTATCGCCCTTGCAAAGCCTTGCGAAAATCTCGTTTTGCCGGCCCCCAAGTCGCCATCCAGCGTCAGAACGGCCCCAGGCTGCAAGTAAGCAGCCAGCAATTTTCCCAACCTGTCGGTATCTTCCTCATGCTGGGAGTAGTACGTAAATGTGGACTGAGTCAGTGATCTCATCCCTTTCTTCCGAATGCGCGTGCTGCTCTTATTATAGTCTTCGCCAATAGGCAACAGCAACCTGAAATGAAAAAAAGCCCGTCCCCGATTCGCATCGGAGCAGGCTGGCCAATTTCCGTCAGTTGACCTCTTCCAGTTCTTGAACGGTCACTAACCTTGCATCGGCCGGGTTTTCTTCGGCATGAACCTTGACCAGCGCTTTGCTGGCATCCACACTGTCGATCCAGACAGGAACGCCGTTCAGTTCAACGGTAATCTTGTGGTCAGCGGCTAAAATTTCCTGAGCGCGATGAAGGTTCATGGCTCATCCAATACCGATTCCGGGTGATCCATCGTATCCGTCGATGTGGATTCGATTAATCCGTTATGCATGGTGACGTTGCCGCCTCCCAAGCCTTCATTAATCATCCGGTCAATATCCATAAAATGATCTTCTTGTCCCTGATCGCTCGTATCTTGGGATACATGTGAATCCTGCGTCATCCGAGAATCCTCCTTAGCATTAGCTTTGCCTTTGACAAGCCTTAAATTGCACTAAAAGCGCTAAACTTGCACCTATAACGTACCCACTCCGGAGCCAAACCATTCTCTTAAACCGTTGCCGTATAAAGGAAGGATAACAAGAGAATACTAGTGCAATGAAGCTCATTTGGGGAGGAATTAAGTCATGCATACGGTTTGGAAAGGCGCGATCTCTTTCGGACTTGTTCATGTGCCTGTGAAAATGTTTTCAGCTACGGAAGATAAAGATATCTCCATGCGATACATACATAAAACGTGCATTACCCCGCTAGCCTATGTGCGCAAATGCCAGACTTGCGAGAAGGAAGTAGAGTGGGATGAAATAACGAAAGGCTATGAATACGAGCCGGGACGTTTCGTTCTTTTTGAAAAGGAAGAGCTGGAGACGATTTCAGGCGAAGCGAATAAAGAGATCAAGATTCTGGATTTCGTCAACTTGACGGATATCGATCCGGTTTATTTTCAGAAAACGTACTATTTGGGACCGGGGGATACGGGGGCCGGGGCGTATAATCTGCTGCTTGACTCCATGCGCCAAACCGGCAAAATCGGTATCGCCAAAGTCTCGATCCGCTCCAAAAGCTCCTTGGCCGCTATTCGTGTCATTGAGAACTGTTTGGCGCTCGAGACCATTTTCTACCCTGACGAAATCAGGCCCATCTCGCAAGTTCCTAACCTCCCCGAGAAAGTGAGCGTTAACGAACGTGAACTGGATATGGCGAAAATGCTGATTAGCCAGCTATCTTCTCCTTTTGAACCTGAAAAGTATAAAGACGAGTACCGCGGACGATTGTTAGAAGCTATCGAGCACAAAATTGCCGGAGAAGAAGTGCAAGCTGCGCCTGCCCTGCAAAAAACGAGCGTCATCGACCTTATGGCTGCGCTGCAAGCGAGTCTCGATGCTACGAAATCGCCGGATGGCGGCGGCAAAGTGACGCTAGAGCCGGATACTACTGTAACGGTGGAAAAGAAGCCGAAAGCGAAACCCCGCGCCAAGAAAACGAAGGAACCCGTCACGTAAAACAAATAAGCGCTGATCCTTATGTTGGAGGATGAGCGCTTTTATTTGTTAAGCTGGCTGACTTGGATTCACTCGATTTGTACTAATATCCAAATCAATAAATAGCCGAGGAGGGGTACTATTAATAAGCCTACTGCAATGAAAAACCAAATAATTGGACTTCTGAGATACTCTTTTATTTTTTGAGATGTTGATTGGTTATCACTTGGCTTATTGTTCAGCGATTCTAGACATTCGTTTAACAATGACTTTGCGTACAACTCATCATTATCCTGAAGTATATTCCATATTTTAGTGTGAATTTTTTTAATTTCCTCATACTTTTCACTGTCTTTAAGTAACGTCATGAACTCACCTCCCAATTAATAGACTGAGATGTAAAGTAAAAAGTTACTATTAACCCAAAAATTCCCTTGTCAAAAAAGAATCCCGATCCCCGTCAAGTAAAGCAAATAAGCGCTGATCCTTATGTTGGAGGATGAGCGCTTTTGTTTGTTAAGCTGGCAGCTAGAGTTGGCTGAAATTGCACTCTTGCGGTGAGACAGTGACAACGGATTGAATACTCGGCTGGCGTAAATTTCTGTCCCGCGTCCATGCCATGTAATTGATTTTTACGGTAATGAGGGGCTCGATCCAGATGGCTTCTTTGGACCTTTCGGGGGTATTCCTGAACGGCTTTTTCTCCAAAACCATGGCATTGGTTGCTTCGGTTAAAGATCTCCAATCGTTCTGCGTTAGTTTCCCCGTCCCCGCGTGACCGATGTACCAAAGCTCCCCGGAATCGTCATAGAGACCGAGCAAAATAGCATTTACCAGATTGCCTCTCTTCGTTACTCCGCCTACGACAGCGATCAGATCATGAATGATTTTCTTTTTCATCCAGCGCTTATCTTTGCCGTTTAGTTGATATTTGCTGTGCAAATCTTTGATCACAATACCTTCCATGTCATGCTGCTCCATTACGGCATATAGGGAATCAGGATCCGCATGGTTGGCGACAAGCTGAATCGTTTCGCTCGTGGAAACCGTTTTAGCCAAGATCTGCTGTCTCTCGTGCAGCGGTTTATCGACAAGCCACTCTCCGTCAAGGAATAGGATATCAAAAATCATATAAACGACAGGGACAGCTTTGATGAGCAGCGGAATGTTTTTGGAGTTTCTTACACCGTCTCTGCGCATAATTTCATGAAAGGACGGCTTTCCGTCTTTGAGGGCAATGATTTCTCCGTCTAAAATGACGGATTTAGCCTTGCAGTAGGAGGCAATGTCTGCAATCTCCGGGTACTGGAGCGTTCGATCGTTCAATCTTCGGTTGATGAGACGAACTTCTTTGCCGTCAAAATAGGTCAGCATTCTGACGCCGTCCCATTTGATTTGCGCCACCCAATCCCCAGACGCCGGCAGCGTGTTTGTACTTATCGGTTCGAAAGGAATCACAGGCGTTAGTTCCATACATGCCCCCACTTGTTTGTTCGGTACTCTTCATTATTGCCATCCCTGATAAAGAAAAACCGATGTAAGAGAACTCCATTCCCTTATATAGACGAAAAGTGGACATCCGGGAGTTAGGAGGGAACTACAGGGCTTTATTCCACCGCTGTTGTCCAAATATATGTCTGGTATGGCGAATTAGCGGACTGTAGTTCCCATCCTTTTGCTCAAAGAGCTGTTTTGGGCAAAATAGAGCCCTGCAGTTCCCCTTCCAGCCTCCGGGGCAGGCAATGCGACTGTTTTGCCTTAGGCAGATACCGCCGGTTCGGCCGCTTTGCGAGGCTTGAACACGGATAGCACGGTCAAGACCAGGCCCGCGGCTGCCATGCCTGCAAGCACATAGAGGCTTTGGCTCAGAGAGCCTTCGCCGCCAAAGTACATGATGCTGCGAAGACCGGCTGCCGCGTAGCGGAATGGCGTCCACGAGTACAGCCAATCGGCCGTTACTTGGGGCATGAATTCCCGCGGCATGCCGATAACCGGCATCGAGAAGAAGAAGATCAGCACAAGTACAATCATCGACGGAAGCCCAATCCAGTTCAGCAGCGTCGTCTGCACGAGGAAGAACGCCGCAGCCATCAGCCAGAGGTATAACCAGGTTTGCCCAAGATGTGTAAATTCCATGCCGTACCACGAGTGCGCCATCCAAAGCAGGAACGCAGAGGCGGCTGTAACGAGCAGCAAGCCTACCGTCAGCTGTGAAGCGATAGTACCTTTGAGGCTGCGTTTGTTTTTGCCATGCTGCTGAGCGGTTACGAACATGATAGCTGAGGTTACCATACAAGCGAGCCACAGTATTTGCACAAGCATGTTCGGTGCCCCGCCGCTGGCATTATTCGAACCCGCAGGATGGACGATTTGTTCCGATACTTGGAACGGATGCAAGAGCGCACTTGCTGCGGACACCGGGATTTGCTGCGCATGCTGCCCAATTTGGCCAAGCAATTGTCCTGCCAGCTGCGAACCGAGCGTGTTCACCGTTTGCTGCAAAATCGTCCGAACGGCCGATACGGCCTGGGCGTTCGTGCCTTCGTTCAGCACAATGCGAACGGTCGCGGGTTTCGGAGCCGGCGACTGCAGCGACGCAATGCCCGAGCTCAAGTCAGCGGGCAGCACCAGCGCGCCGTACACCTTCTGCTCGTCCAACTGCGTTGCAAGCTCCGCTTCCGAGCTGACCTCCACCCATTGGACAGGCAGTTCGGCAATGCCTTTCAGCTTCTCCTTCACCATCTCGCCGACCGCTAACGCGCTGCCATCCGGCAGCTTAACCGGTTGATCGAGGACGACTAGGGCTACCGGCACATTTTTTGGCTTGGCGCTGAGCACCGAACCCATCAACGCGAGTCCAAAAATCATGATAACAACGAAAACCGCCACAACACCAATACGCGCCGTCTTCATTTTAATAAAAGACATGTGTATGACCTCCTAATTTATAATCAACATCTTGTTGAATAATGACCACATTGTTGATTATAATCAGGATTAAGAAACGTTCAATACGCAATATGCCAATGAAATGTCGTGTAATCAACAGTTGCGAAAGGCAGTGTCGATTATCGGGAAAATAAATCGTTCAGGGATGTGTTGCAGACTATGACGGAGAAAATAGACAGAAGGAAAGCGAAGACGAAACAAGCCCTTCGGGACGCCTTGGTAGCGCTGATAAGAGAAAAAGCCATTGAGAGCATCACGGTCAGCGACCTGACGCGCAAAGCGGATATTAACCGCGGAACGTTCTATTTGCACTATAAAGACGTACTCGATTTGCGCGACCACATCAAAGCGGAAGTCCAAGAAGGGCTGCTGCGTATCGTTGCGCATTTAGAGCCAAAGGACATGTTTAAGCAAGCTTCGGAGGGCAAAGTGTATGACGGGCTTATTCGCGTGTACGAATATTTCGATTCGCAGGCAGATTTCTTTGAGGTTATGCTCGGCCAGAATGGCGATTTGTCCTTCACAAACTTAATGAAGGAGACGATCCATACCCACATGTACCGCAAACTGATCGCCGCCCAGCCCCGGAACGATATGCTCGTGCCGGCGGATATTCTGATCGGCTATATAGCTTCCGCCCATTTCGGCTTCATCCTCGAATGGATCCGCAGCGGACGAAAGCAAAACCCGGCCGAGCTGGCCAAGTATATGTCTGATATTATGTATCACGGCCCGCTCCGGGCGCTTGGATTCCTGCCTCTGAAGACGACAAAGTAAGCGCGCCGTCTTTATTAGAGATTGTCATACCTAATCGATCCGCTTATGATAGAGGATAACGAATTTAACCAGACAGGCTACGGAGGATGACCATGACAGCCGATATCTCCTATACCACCGAAGATATAGCGAAGCTTTTAAAAATCTCCAAACTAACGGTCTACGATCTCATTAAAAAAGGGGATCTGCCCGCCTACCGGGTAGGCAAGCAAATGCGTGTCGACGCCTCGGACCTGGAGGCTTATAAAACTCGTGCCAAGAGCGGCAGAGTGAGTACGCCCAGAACGGACAAAACGGAAAGAACGGATAGAACGGACAGCGCGGAACTGGCGCCTTCAATACCGTCGCAGGGTGCTGCCCCCTCTCCGAAACATGCTCTTGTCATCACGGGACAGGATATCGGCTTGGACATTTTGGCCAAACATATCGAGCGAAAAGTTCCTAATAGCAGACCTCTCCGCTCCTACGTAGGGAGCCTGGACAGCCTAATCGCCATGTATAAAGGCGAAACCGATATCGTAAGCACACATCTCCTGGACGGCGACACGGGAGAATACAATATTCCTTACGTTCGAAAAATACTGATCGGCTCTTCCTATGTTGTGATCAATCTCCTCTCCAGAACAGCAGGTCTCTATGTTCAACAAGGAAACCCCAAGAAGCTCCAAACTTGGGCCGACCTGCAGCAAAAGGGCCTTCGGCTGATTAACCGCGAAAAAGGCTCGGGCGCGCGCGTTTTGCTCGATGAACAACTCCGGCTGCACGGCATTTCCTATCGGGATATGATCGGTTATGAGCAGGAGGAATCGAACCATATGGGCGTAGCGGGCAAAGTAGCCACCGGGGAAGGAGATTTCGGCGTAGGCATTGAGAAAGCCGCCCATATGGTCGGGGGCGTTGACTTCATTCCGCTCATTCAGGAGCGCGTCGATCTCGTCATGCTGAAGAAACCGGAGAATCAGGAATGGCTGCAAGGCGTCATCGACGTCCTGCGCTCCGAAGCCTTCCATAACGAACTTCGCCCCATCCAAGGATATGATCTATCCCAGACGGGGCGCATCTTATTTGAGACTTAATAGACGTCTTTCGCATACCGTTTGGTCCGCGACATCTCTTTCACATAGCTTTCCGTTTCACTTGCGCTCATGCCGCTATGCTGCCGAATGATTTGCTTCAGCGTGGCATCGACCTCTTTGGCCATGGTGGCGGCATCTCCACAGATATAGAAGTGAGCGCCGCCCTTCAACCATTCCCACAGCTCTGCCCCATGCTCCAGCATGCGTTGCTGGACATAGATTTTCTCCGCCTGATCGCGGGAAAAAGCAGTGTCCAGCCGGTGGAGAACACCCTCCTGCAGCATGGTCTCGAGCTCCTCCTTAAAGTAGAAATCGCACGCCGCTCGCTGCTCGCCGAAAAAGAGCCAATTCTTCCCCTTCGCCCCCATAGCTTGACGCTCTTGAAGAAAGCCCCGGAACGGTCCGACTCCGGTACCCGGGCCGACCATGATCATCCCTGCATCCGGATTGGCCGGTGGCCTGAAGTGCTGGGACTTTTGGATAAAAAGTCTAACCTCATCCAGACCATGGACGCGATCCGCCAGAAAACCGGAACAGACGCCGGTCCGCGGCCCACCCTCCGTTTCGTAACGAACGGTTGATACCGTAATATGAACCTCGTCAGGATTCGCCAGGGGACTGGACGAAATGGAATACAGCCTTGGCTGCAGCGGTTTCAGCACTTGCAGCAGCTCCTCTGCCGTGACGGAAACACGCAGCGGAAAAGCTTGTAACACGTCGACCAACTGACGTCCCCAGAGCCACTTTTTCAATTCCGGCTTGTTCTTGATCAGATTTCCGAGCATCGCGCTTTCTGCACGCTCCTGAACAAATTCCAGCAGCCCCGGTGTAACCCTGGAGATTTCGCAATGCCGCTGCAGCGCCTCGGTTATGGTCATTTGTCCTTTGTCTTTAAGAGCTACCTGCGTGGACGGGTCCAGCTTGACGGCCTCCAATAGATCGGAGACGATCTTCCCATCATTGACCGGCCATACGCCAAGTGCGTCTCCCGCCTCATAACGCAGCCCGCTAGCAGTAAGGTCAAACACGTAATGACGGGTTTCTTTCTCAGAACCTTCCCCGTTCAAAAGCCGGTTCTGGACAAGCCGCGCCGCTAACGGATGATTCCGGTCATAGGTTGTAGGATTCTCAGCGGGAATCGGCTCTCTTAGCTTCTTCACGACACTATTCATCCAAGCCGCGGCCTGCGCCTCATAGTCGGTGTCGCAATCTACACGCCCGTTCAGGCGTTTAGCGCCGAGCTGCTCCAAGCGCTCATCCAGTTTGCGCCCGAAGCCGCAAAACAGATCATAGTTGGCATCCCCGAAGGCTAGCACCGCATAACGCAGCTCAGACAACCGTGGCATGCTTTCTCCCTGCAGCCACTGCCAGAAGCTTGCGCCGTTATCCGGCGGATCGCCGGCGCCGAACGTGCTGACCAGGAACAAGACGTATCGTTCAGAGATCAAATCAGCCGGCGCGCAGTCTTTCATATTCAAGAGACGAACGTTATAGCCGGCCTCTTGCATTTTTTGTGCGCATTGGATCGCCGCGCCTTCTGCATTTCCCGTTTGCGAGGCCCATAGAATCGTGACAGCCGCTTGGTCAGAAGGCGTTGACGGGGCTGCCTGCACCTCTTGCGGAGTTTCCGCCGGCACTTGTACCGACTCTGGCTCAGCGGCGGCTTCAGGAAGATACGTACGGGAAAACATACCGGCCAGCAAGCCATCCAGCCAATATCGCTTGGACGGTTCCAACGGCGCCGTCGGAGGCAGAACCGGAATACCGGGCACCGGACGCGATTCATCCGCTCGCAAACTGGTCAGAAATCCAGAAAGGTACAGCTTCTCATGACTTTCCAGCGTCATCATGGGAGAGGATTGAACGCCCAGCATCGCAGCCAGCGTGTCGACAGGTGCCATCGTAGCCATCTTCACTTCCTCCTTCTGTTTCGTCAATGATACCGCGCAAAACTTTAATTCCGGCTGAAACGAAATGTGATCCACCGCATCGCTCGTCACCTCATTGACGGCAAGCTTCTCGCCGAACATATCATTCCAATGAAAGGGAGCGAAGCAATTCCCCGGCCTTACGCGATCGGTAACAACCGCCGGGAGTATCGCCAGCCCGCGGCGCGAGCTAATTTCGATGCGGTCTTGATCCTTAATGCCGAGCGCGGCTGCATCCTCAGGGTGAATTTCTACGAATGGACCGGGGTTCAGTTTGTTAAGCTTGGCAATCTTTCCCGTCTTCGTCATGGTGTGCCATTGATGCTGCAAGCGTCCTGTATTCAGTACAAAAGGAAAGTCAGCATCCGGCATTTCCGCCGGCGGCACATACGGACGGGCAAGAAAAACGCCCTTGCCGCTCTCCGTAGCGAAAACGATGCGCGGATGGCTGCCATCCGGAAGTTCCTTCCGCTGCCTGCTAATCCCATCGTTCAAATACCGGATCGGATTGCGATCGTTTCCGCTTCCCGGGGCAGCCGGCCACTGCACAGGCGTTTGGCGCAGCCGTTCATAAGAGGCCCCCCGGATGTCGTACCCGGTCTTGGGATTCCAAGCCCGCTGGATTTCCTGATACACCTCGGCGGATGAGGCGTAAGTGAATCCTGCGGCATATCCCATCTCGCACGCAACCCGGGCGATGATTTGCCAATCCGGCATGGCTTCGCCTGGCGGCTCCACGGCCTTCTCCAGCAGCGTCAAATTCCGCTCGGAGTTGATCATTACGCCTTCGCCCTCCGCCCAGAGGGCGCCCGGCAGCAGGATGTCGGCATATCGATTCGTCTCCGTCTCGAAGAATGCATCCTGCGCGATGACCAGCTCGGCGGCCTCCAAGCCTGCAATCACATTCTTCCGGTTCGGCACCGTTGCTGCCGGATTCGTGCAAATAATCCAGCAGGCTTTGATATCTCCGGCCATCATACTCTCGAACATCGACACGGTGCCAGTACCTGCCTCCGTCTTCAACGTGCCGTGCGGAATGTTCCACATGTCCTCCATGAAATCCCGGTCGGCTTGAACGAGCACCGATCGCTGTCCGGGCAAGCCAGGACCCATGTAGCCCATCTCCCGCCCTCCCATTGCATTAGGTTGACCCGTAAGGGAGAAGGGGCCGCTTCCGGGGCGGCATATTTTGCCTGTTGCCAGATGCAGGTTGCAGATGGCGTTGGTGTGCCACGTGCCGTGGGTGCTCTGATTCAGCCCCATCGTCCAGCACGTCATCCATTCCGGCGATTCGCCGATCCATGCTGCCGCTTTGCGAATATCCGCTTCGGGGATGCCCGTTATTTCAGCAACGTGGTCAGGCGGATAGTTCTCCAGAAATGACGGCATGCTTTCCCAGCCGGACGTGAACTCCTCAATAAAAGCCGGATTGGTGTGGCCGTTTTTGACCAGCAAGTGCAAAATCCCGTTCAGAAGCGCAAGATCCGTCCCCGGTTTAATCTGCATAAAAAGGTCTGCCTTCTCTGCCCCAGTATGGCGGCGGGGATCTACCACAATCAGCTTTGCTCCCTGTTTCACCCGATCCATCATGCGCAGATAGAGAATGGGATGGCAGTCTGCCATATTGGCCCCAATCACGAAAAACAAATCAGTGCTGTCCATATCCTGATACGAGCCCGGCGGACCGTCCGCCCCGAGCGACAGCTTGTAGCCGCTGCCTGCGCTAGCCATGCACAAGCGTGAATTGGATTCGATGTTGTTTGTTCGCACGTAGCCCTTGGCCAGCTTGTTGATGAGGTACTGGGCTTCCAGCGACATTTGACCCGACACATAGAAAGACAGGGCGTCCGGGCCGTGCTTGTCGAGAATCGCGCGCAATCCTCTCGCCGTCATGCTGATCGCATCGGCCATTCCGATTGCGATTGGTTCTTTCTTGCGCGACAAGCGCTTATAAGCGTATTCCATGCGGCCGGATTCCGCGATAGCTTGATGACAGGTACTGCCTTTGGTACACAATCTTCCATAATTGGTCGGATGCTCTTTATCCCCCGTCACCTTGAGCACCCGGTTTCCAGATACCTCAAGCACAATTCCGCAGCCGACTCCGCAATAGGGACAGACGCTTTTTACTTTGGTTGTTGTCATATTGGTTCACCAGCGCTAACGTGCAGCTTGCACGAGTTGATTTTTGTAATGTTGTAAAAAAAGTGACATGATTCGAACGTCGTTATACCTCTTACATCAAAATATATATCGCACTGCGATGAAAATCAAGTATTAATGTTAATTAACATGACATTAATGTGATGTTTTTTCACTAAACAACTGATTTAACCCATCGAATGTAATATTACATAACACGTAAACTCATCTTATTCAGGAAATTCCAAAAGCCCAATATTTTTAAGCTCATTCATATGAATCTCCGACAGGTCCTCCAAAATGCGCATGCCGGACTCCGACAGTCGAATAAAGATGCTCCGCCCGTCATCGGGATTCGGCGCCCGGTACACGAGTTCAAGCTGCTCGCAGCGGTTAATCAATTCCACACAGGCGTGCGGCGTAACTTGCAGGCGTTCGGCAAGCTCCTTCGGCGTAGCGTAATCCCGTCCCGGGAACCCCATGATCGCCAGCATAAGCTGATGGTACTGCGGCGTAAGCCCATGCGCTCGTGCTGCCGACTCACTGAAATGAATAAACTTGCGAATTTGATAGCGAAACATCGCTAACTGCTCGTAGACCGCTTTCGGTAATCGTTCTTTTGACATACGCTTCTCCTCGAAAATAAGATACATCATTGTAACATACTACTCCGATACAAAGGTACGGTCTGTCATCTTTTTCGCATGAGCTGATTTAATCATTGACAAAAGCAATTGGAACTATGAAAATGTTGAAGAAATCCGCGTCAGGAGGAACACATGGCATATTTAGCTGTCCTTATTTTTTTACTTACGATTACTTTTGTGATTTGGCAGCCTAAGGGACTTAACATTGGCTGGTCCGCTTCGGCGGGCGCTGTGCTTGCACTGCTTTTTCAAGTTGTTTCCCTGCAGGATGTCGCAACGGTGACAGGGATCGTTTGGAACGCGACACTCGCATTTGTCGGCATTATTTTGATCTCATTAATCCTTGATCATATCGGGTTCTTCGAGTGGGCAGCTCTGCATATGGCGCGAATGGCCAAAGGGAATGGCAAACTTATGTTCATCTACGTCATTCTGCTCGGCGCAGCCGTTTCGGCTTTCTTTGCAAATGACGGCGCAGCGCTCATCTTAACGCCAATTGTTCTGGCTATGGTAAGGGCTTTGAAATTTCCGGATAAAATGATTCTCCCCTTCATTATGGCAAGCGGCTTTATCGCGGATACGACCTCCATTCCCTTCGTTGTCAGCAACTTGGTGAATATTGTTTCCGCCGATTTTTTCCACATTGATTTTGCGACCTATGCCAGCCGCATGTTTGTCACCAGCCTATTTTCACTCGGGGCAAGCCTGCTTGTGCTGTATCTTTATTTCAGGAAAGACATTCCGGCGGATTACGATAAGACGCATCTCAAGCATCCATCCCACGCCATTAAGGATCTTCGGCTTTTCCGATTATCCTGGGTCATTCTAGGCGTTCTTTTAGCGGCCTACTTGGCCAGCGGATTCATCAAAATTCCCGTTTCGTTCATTGTCGGAGCGGCTGCGCTGATGTTCATTCTGCTCGCTCGCACCAGCACGGCGGTCCAAACAAAGCAGATCGTCAAAGATGCCCCGTGGGCAATCGTTATTTTCTCAATTGGCATGTACGTTGTCGTATACGGCTTGAAAAACGCCGGCTTAACCGACGCGCTGGGGGAACTGCTTAAAGTTGTTTCGGGGAAGGGGCTATTGGCCGCCTCTATGGGGATGGGCTTCCTTGCCGCTATTCTGTCCTCGGTGATGAACAATTTGCCGACGGTCATGATCGGCGCGCTGGCGATCCAAGGCACCGGGACCGAAGGCATTGTGCGGGAAGCGCTCATTTATGCCAATGTGATCGGCTCTGATTTAGGTCCGAAAATGACTCCGATCGGGTCGCTGGCGACGCTGCTGTGGCTTCATGTTCTTTCCAAAAAAGGCGTGACCATCACTTGGGGGACTTATTTTAAAATCGGTATTGTTCTTACGCTTCCTACCTTGTTCATCACATTGCTCGGTCTGTATCTATGGTTGAGCGTTTTTGCCTAAGATACCTAAGATCTGCCCTTTAACTTCTTGGAGCCCATAACATAATGGACACGCCTATGACGCAGACAATGGCTCCTGTCCAGTCATAGAGATCCGGCGTTTTTTTATCGATCACCCAGCCCCAGAGAACCGCAAGTATAACGAATACGCCTCCATAGGCTGCGTACACCCTTCCGAAGGAGGGGAAGCTCTGCAAGGTTGGGATGATCCCATACGCAATGAGGATCAAACTCCCTATCACTCCATACCAGAGAGGCTTCGATTCACGCAGCCACAACCAAACCAAATAACCCCCGCCAATTTCAGCAAGCCCCGCAGCAATGAAAATCAATATCGCCATCGTCATTCTTTCCTTCTCCTCCTTTTGCAAAAATTTCCACTATCGCATGCCTTGCATATGACGCAATCATCTGAAATTCGCCCTATCTTGTCAAGGAAAAGGTAATTCCGGACGTAAAAGCGCCATGCAAAAGTTTGAGAAGCCGTCCGAAAGGGAATAATCAGACTACAACTTTGTACAGGAGGAGCATCCCATGGCCGTTACAACCAAAGGAACACTGCTCGTGGAAGGACATGAGCTGACCATCACCAATCCCAATAAGCTTCTCTGGCCTGAAGCGGGCATTACGAAAGCGGATTACATTGCCAAATTATCCGATCTGTCCCCTTATCTGCTGCGATATTGCCGCAATCGGCACTTAACGACCATCCGTTTTCCTAATGGCTACGATCACAAGTCTTTCTATCAGAAAAACGCCCCCGATCCGGTACCTGACTTCGTAAAATTGGCTCCGCTCGACGGCATTAACTATATCAATCTAGACTCCTTGCCTACTTTGCTTTGGCTAGGGAACCTGGCTTGCCTGGAGTTCCATCCCTCTTTCCACCGGATCGGGGAAAAGCTGCCTGCGGAATGGGTCATCGACATCGATCCCACCTTGGAAGAAGAGCCGCGCATTATGGAAGCCGCCCATATTATCGGGGAAGTGCTGGACTCCCTGCACATACAATCTATTGCCAAAACTTCCGGCGCCACCGGCGTGCAAATTTACATTCCGATCCAGCCCGGCTACACGTTCGAACAGCTGCGGAAAATCGGCTATTTCATCGCGTCCTATGTCGTCAAAATTTACCCTAATCTGTTTACCATCGAACGATTTAAGAAAAACCGCGGAGATAAAATCTATATCGACTACCTTCAGCATTGGTACGGGAAAACGCTGTCCGCACCATATACGCCACGCGCCAAAAAAGACGCCTCCGTCTCCACTCCCCTGTTATGGAAAGAGGTTGAGCTGCGCCCTAGTCCCCGTGAATTCAATTTACATACCGTCCTTGATCGGTTACGGAAGTACGGCGACCTGATCGAAAGGGTTCCCCATCAAAATCTGGACGCTATTCTAGCCCGCCTGAGCCATTAGTAGTTCCAAAAGAAACTACTAATTAAAATAAAGGAGAGAGCAGCCTCGCAATCACTTCCTTCATCTTCTCCATCCGCGACCGCTGCTCGAATTCCGGCAATTTCAGCTCATCGCTTTCTTTTAAATCCATTAGAAAGTCCGCCTCCAGGCGATCAATCACGTCCCGGTTAAACATAACCGCATTTAATTCAAAGTTGCTGAAGAAACTGCGCATATCCACATTGGCCGTGCCAACCGTAGCCATGATCTGATCGATGATCATGACTTTGGCATGCATGAACCCCTTGCGGTACAAATAGAACTGTACCCCCGCCTCCATAAGCTCCAGCAAGTAGGAGCGGGAAGCATACTGCACGATGCGGGAGTCCGCTTTGTATGGGAGGATGATGCGGACATCGACGCCGCTGATGACGGCCGTTTTGAGCGCCATAGTGATGCTGGCATCCGGAATAAAGTAGGGCGTGGTCATGTAGATCCGCTTCTTGGCTGCGACAATGCCCGCAAAGAACATCTCCTGAATCGCATCCCAGTAGGCGTCCGGACCGCTGGAAATGACCTGCACCAAGGAAGCTCTCGGTTCATGATGCTCGGGGTACAACGAATCGCCTACCAATCGCTCGCCGCTAACGAACAACCAATCGGTCATAAATGTCTGCTGCAAATAATACACCGAGTCACCATACAACTTAAGATGCGTGTCCCGCCAGAAGCCCAGCTTTGCGTTTCCCCCCAAGTATTCATCCCCGATATTAATGCCGCCGACAAAGCCCACCAGCCCGTCGATAACAATGATTTTACGGTGATTGCGGTAATTCATTCGTTTATCGAAAAACGCGATCAGAGGTCTCAGAAAAGGATGGATCTCGATCCCGGCTTGTTTGAACCGGTTTATATACTCTTTCGAAAGCGAGTAAGAGCCGACCCCGTCATAAATGACCCGCACCTGAACCCCTTCCTTCGCCTTGCGAATGAGAGCCTCTTGAAATCTCATGCCTGCAGCATCATGCCGAATCGTATAAAATTCAAAATGGATATGCTTCTTCGCCTTTTCAATCGCCTTCAGCATCTCGTCATAAGTGACATTCGCGTTTCTTAACACCTCCACCCGATTATTCGGCGAAATCGCCGAGCCCGGAATATTATGCAGCATCCCGCAAAGCCGCGAATCTTCATAGAGCGGGTATTTCTGTTCATTTCTCCCCTGGCTTTGGCTCTCCAAGTCCAACCACTGATGTCTGATTTCCGCACTTTTACGGCGTCCTCTGCGTTGTACAATTCTGCGCTGGGAATATTCCTTTGCTAAAAAGTAGTACATGATAAAGCCGATAATTGGAAAAATAAACAATACGAGCAGCCAAGCTACTGTCTTGGCGGGCCGCTTGTACTCACCGATGAGTATAGTGGCCGTCTGAAAGATGAATAGAAGCAGCAAACACACTACCCAAACCATAAGCTCCGTCCTCTCTCCCGCCCAAGTTCCTGAATATGCTTCGATTTCCTTGTCACATTAGCTTTTGCCAAGGATTTCTTCCCTATACTCACCTGCCTTCAAAGATCACCTCTAATAAATTTTTCCAACTTTCGTAATAAAATCCTTTATTTCGCAGAGAATAATAACCGCATTCCTACAATCTTCATTCCGCTGCCTTCAGGAGGTGCCATTTGTATGGTCAAAACATCCAATTCATTGATGAAAAGCATCCTGCGCAAACGCGCATCACACAGGCAGGGCGGCGATACTAACAGCGAGCAGATGGAACTTCAAGATTCACTGGACTATCAGTTCATTGAAGAGCTGAAGAAAACGGAGCTTTCGCTTCTCTTGGAGGATAATCACGGTTTCATCAAAGCGATCTTCCAGGATTGCTCCGATGTGGTTGTCCGTGAATTCGAAATTGAGCCGAACATCCCCGCTCTGCTGCTTTTCGTGGATGGACTTACAAACACCCAGCTGCTGAATGACACGATGAAATCGTTGATGCTGCTGGGCGGCGGTGAAACGGCCATCGAGCGGATCGCGGGAGCGATTCTGCCCGTGTCCCAAACACAGATCTCCAGCAATTACGGAGACCTGCTCGTTTCCGTGCTGGGCGGGGACGCCGCCCTGCTCGTCGAAGGCAACGCGAAAGCGATTCTGCTCGGCATCCGCGGAACAGAGAAGCGCTCCGTCGCGGAGCCGGAGACGGAAACCGTCGTGCGCGGACCGAAGGAGGGGTTCGTGGAGAGCATTCGCACGAACACCTCGATGATCCGCCGCAAGCTCAAAACGCCGAGGCTCAAAATGAAGTCCATGTGCATCGGCAAAGAAAGCAACACCAATATCGTCGTCTGCTATATGGACGATCTCGCCATGCCCTCTCTTGTCGAGGAGGTGATCAAGCGGCTTGAACTCATTAAGATCGACGCGATCCTGGAGTCCGGCATGATTGAAGAACTGATTCAGGACAATGCGTACTCTCCCTTCCCGCAGATACAGTATACGGAGCGGCCTGACGTCGTAGCCGGTGCGCTGATGCAAGGGCGGGTGACCATCCTCACGGATGGCACGCCATTCGCGCTCATCGTCCCCTTCGTTTTTATCCAGACGATGCAAACGAGCGAAGACTACTACGAGCGGTTCCAAATCGGTTCGCTCTTGCGGATGCTTCGTTACGTCTTCGTTTTTTTATCGCTGACTACGCCTGCTCTGTATGTTGCGATTACGACGTTCCATCAAGAACTACTACCGACGACATTGATGTTAAGCGTTGCCGCTTCCAGGGAAGCCATTCCGTTTCCCGCCGTCGTTGAAGCGTTCATCATGGAGATTACATTCGAGGCGCTGCGGGAAGCCGGCATCCGCTTGCCCAAAGCGGTCGGCTCCGCGGTTTCCATCTTAGGGGCGCTGGTCGTGGGGCAGGCGGCCGTGCAAGCCGGTATCGTTTCAGCGCCAATGGTTATCGTTGTTTCGATTACCGGGATCGCTTCCTTCACAATCCCGCGCTTTAACGGCGCGATCGCCATCCGCATGCTGCGTTTCCCCTTTCTTATGGCGGGGGCGCTCTTTGGCTTCTATGGCATCTTCTTCTCGCTAATGATTCTGATTGGGCATATGGCGAATCTGCGCTCCTTCGGGGTTCCGTACTTGTCGCCGCTTGGCCCTTTATCTTCCGGCGACATCAAAGATGTCTTCGTGCGCGCTCCCTGGTGGCAGCTCGAGAAGCGTCCGGAATTTTTGCCTGTTCAAGATGCGCAGCGCATGGATGATAAGCTATCGCAACAAATCATGCAGGACGGAGGCTTAGATGGAAGCTCCATTCCGCATGCGCATCATTCCAGCGAGGAGGGAAATAAGAATGGCTCATCTTAAGCGGCTTGGCCTGCTTGCTCTGCTGATTCCCTCCTTCGTTTGCCTGACTGGCTGCTGGGACCGCACCGAAACCAACGATATCGCGTTCGTCCTTACCTCCTCTGTCGATCTGGAGGATGACGGCAAATACCGCGTATCCTACTTGCTGCCTCTCCCCGGCTCTATGGGAGGAGCAAGCGGCGGCGGCGGCGGCACGGCCGGCGGCAAAAGCTATTACATCGACTCCGAGGTTGGGGACACTGTGCGGGAGGCGACCAACAAGCTGCAGAAGCGCATGTCGCGCCGCTTGTTTCTCTCGCACCGGAGAACCATTGTCATCGGGGAGAAGCTGGCCAAGCAAGGCATCGGCGTGATGTTCGACAGCGTCCCCCGATCGCCGGAGAGCCGCATGACCTCCTTTCTGGTCGTAACCAAAGGCAAGGGCTCTGACTTGATGAACACCGAGCCCAAATTCGAACGTTTCCCGGCCGAAGTCATTCGCGAGCTGACCAATTCCCGGCAGTCCATAGGGACTTCCACGAAGGATATCGGCATCGTTTTAAGCTTCAACAGCGATCCGATCTTGACATTCTTGGTACCTAAAGAGTCTCAAGGCTCCAAGAAGCCATCGCCGGAAATCCAGATGATTGGCTACGGGCAGTTTAAAGGCGACCGTCTGGTTGGGATTTACGAGAAGCAAGAATCCGAGGGGCTCTTGTGGCTCAGAAATCAAGTCAAGGAACATATGTTCACTTTTCCGTCAGATGGCAAAGAGATGTCCATCCTTGTGACCAAAGGGCAAACGAGAATCAAACCGCTGCTTCAGAAAGATAAAGTTATTTTCGACGTAGTCATCGACGCGTCCGGCGCCGTTCGTGAGGACTTATCAAACCTTGATCTGAACAAAGCCGAAGTGATGCGGAAGGTTGAACGGAAGTTCGCGGAGCAAATCAGCAAGTCCATCCAATCGACCGTTAAGCAAATGCAAAAAGAAGGAACCGATTCCGCCCAGCTCGGTTTGATCGTTTGGCGGAGCTATCCGAACGAGTGGTACGAAAACATCGAAAAGAACTGGAAAGATTACTTTAAAGAAGCTGAATTCCGTATTCATGTCAATGCTTCCATTCCGGAAACCGGTCTGATCAACAAGAATGTTATCGATGAGGGGATGTAAACGATGGATGGCATCTTTATGCTATGTTTTCTGGTTACCATGGCAGGCTCGCTGCTCATCGATCAAAGGATGCTCAGGCAAGAGAAAGGATCGATCAGGATCACTTACGGTATTTTCACGTTTCTCGCGCTAGGTCTCTTCTTCAGCAAGTATATGCATTGGAACATTCCCATGGCATCGCGATTCTTCATTCATACGGTTTCACCTTGGTTTGCTCGCATCATTGGCACCTAAGGACTACGGATTTAAGGGAAAAAGGCGGTAATCACCATAGATAACAAACAAGTGATCAATCAGCGGCAGCTCTCCTGGTTAGCTTCCTCCGTCATCACAAGCGGAGGGATTCTTAGTTTACAAAATGTCATGATCCGCATCTCCCAGATGGATGCCTGGTATAGTTACTTGCCATCTGCCTTCTATGTTTTTGCAGTCGCGAGCTTTTTCGGTTACATTACAAGAGTTTATCCTCAAAAAAATATTTTCGAAATTTCCATAGAGGTGTTGGGCCGCATCTGCGGGACGATCGTCAATCTGATCATGCTGTTTCACTTCTGGCAAATCGTCATGCGGGACACTTCGTCCGTTGCAAGGTTCAGTACGACGCTGCTGCTCCATAATACGCCGCTTGAAATACTCATTTTACTGCCCTGCCTTCTGCTCATATATTTTGGTAAAAGCAGTGTGGAAGTCATCGCCCGGGTCAATGATTTATTCTACCCGCTCTTTGTCATAACCGTACTGATGATGCCGCTCCTGCTGACGAACGAGGTTCATATACAACTTGTTACGCCTGCGATGACTATGCCGATGCCGCATGTTGCCGCCAGTTCCCTGCTTACGATCGGCAACGCCGGAGACATCTTCATTCTCGGCGCCTTTCTTCATATGATGTCTAACGCCGACCAAGTCCGTTCTTCCATCCGTCACGGATCACTGCTTGGCATTTTTCTGCTCACCTTGTCGGTCTTCTTGATCCTGACCGTTCTCGGACCCAAGATGCCGGGGAATTTCCTATACCCCCTCTACAACTTGGTCCAAACGATTCATATCACCGACTTTCTCGATCGCGTGGATCTCATCATTCTGATGATCTGGTTTCCGACCATTGCCTGTAAGGTCATCGCGATCTATATGGCGCTTCTTCTCGGTATTTCTTCTATTCTGAATAAGCGCAACTATCCGACAATCAACAAGCCCGTTGCACTGTTCATCATGATCACGACGCATATGTCTTTCAAAAGTACAACCGAGCTGCTAACGTTCTCTAACTTCAGCACGCCTGTCATTGTCCTTGCCTATCAACCGCTCATCATGGTCATTCTCACCGTGGCCGCTATGCGGCAAAAGAAGAAACATCCGTCAACGAGCAATCTCGCTTCCGGCGGACAGCCTCCCTCCGTGAATCCGTCGCAGAAGATCGGCCGCCTGAGTGAGCGTTTCTCGTACAAGCAATGGCTGTGGGGCGGAAATGTGCTCATTTCTTTAGCAGCCCTTTGCTTGTTCATCGGACTTCTGTTCAGTAAGCACCAAGCCAAAGTCGGCAGCGTCTGCGCATTCCTGTTCTCCGCCTGCCTGCTGCTGAGCGCTTTGACCACCTATATGGAGGTGAGCCAACTGAAGCAAGCGGAAGCCAGCAAATAACAGGGCGCACAAGGATAAACGACTTCGTCGTCCTTTCAGGACGAGCGCGTTTGTCAAGGTAGATGCGAAGCAAAAGTATAAAACTTATACTTTTTTTATCTACTCAAAAAAAGCACCTGATGAACAGGTGCTTGCACGTTGATTAGACAGAAGCTGTTTGCGGTAACCGGCTTTTGGCCACTTTCAGGTAGCCGTACATATTCAGAAATTCGCTTTCATTCGCGAAACGCAATTTGAGTGAACCTGCCGCCTCCTGAATGTAGGGTCTTAAGGCTGAAGCGCCTCCTCCGATGACATAGAAGCACTGAATGTCCGGATATTTGCGCCAGCGTTTCTTGATCATTTCGATCATTCGCAACGCAGCGCGCCGGAAATGCTGATCCACGATCGGCCGAATGTCCACTTGCCCTTCGCCTAGCAGTTGGATCGTGAAATTTCGGTTCTTGATGCGCTGCACGAGCTTTGCCCGGCTTGGAAACACATAACCGTAAGCATCTTCGACATCGCGAATGATAGCGTCCAGATACGTCGCGATGCCAATTTGCTCGCCATGGCTGAAATGGTTATCAATCGCCATGCGTTTGATGACAGGAAAATCGGTGGTCAGAGCGCCAATTTCGCAAACGCCGATAACGCCGTTGTAAATTTCTTCGTCCTTCACTTGCAGACTGTCATGCGTAGCCAAATGGAAAATAGCTGCGGCGCCTTCAATGGAAACCGCTACCTTGCGGATGGATACTTTAATTTTGCGGTTATGTAATTGCGGTGTGGAGAGAAACGTCACTTCATGCTCGCCAAGCAGTCTTTGTTCGAATTGTTGACTGTATTTCGCGAATGCGCGGACGGGCAGACCCGTACCCAGCGTATACTCGACTTCGTCCGCACTGCCATATCCGGTGTTAAAAGCTTGATTCGTAAGGCCTTGATAGGCCAGCGCAGTTAGCGCCACGATCAGGGATTGGTCCGAAACCGCTTTATTATCGGTATCTTCAAGCTCCAGGTTATCTTCGTGCTCCAACGCGAGCTGCCCGACAAAATAACGCTGATTTCTTTGCGAAAGAGAGGGACTGTAAATCATGACATCGAGCGCTTTCCATGGGGAATCCTCTTCCTGCAACATATGCCGTTCATAACCAGGCGCGATAATATTCGGGATGACTAACGGTTCCCTGGAACCGTCCAGAACCAGCTTAATGCTGTCGTTACCAATATCAATACCTGCAAGCTTAATCATGATTGCCTCCACTCCAAATCTGCTGTCTTTCCTGTAATTGTTAAGAAGATTCGATTATATTCGACGCTATTCCTTCCTACTTTAGACTCATTTTAACTAGGACCCGTAGGTATTAGGAAGGTTTTTATCGGATAATGACGAATGATGTTGGTAGGCAAACATTACCAAATTCAACTACGACAAGGAGACAAATTAGCCTTTATGAAGCTCAAATGGAAGCCAAAAAAACTGACGCTGGTCATCATCCCCGATGCCAATCAATCGGTCGTCAGATTTCGAGTACCCCATTTATTCGCTTACATTGCGGCAGCATGCTTCGCTTTGCTGCTCCTTATTACACTTATTACCTATGCGTTGCAAGCGCACACTTCGAAGAAAGCCACTGCGCTGCAGGCTAAACTAAGCGGGGCGAACCAGCAATGGAATGCTACCTTAACCTCCAAAGACAAGACTATCGAACAGCTGCAAAATGAAGTGATACAGTTATCCCAGCAAGCTGAGCAGATGAAATCGCAAGTAGAAGAAATGAAAAAACTTGAAAATGATCTCAAATCCATTGCCGGAATCGATACGAACTTGGCGGGCAAAGCGGTGGCCATTGCTTCGGGCGATACGCAAGCGGCTGAGGAACCGTCGTCCCCCGCTGCCGTTAGCGGAATCGGCGGAAGTCCTAATCCAGCGTCTCAGGAAGCTATTATGAAGCTTGGCGAGCAGACTTTAGCCTCTTTTACGGCGCTTAACAGCGAAGTGAAAGAGCTGCAAACCAGCTTAATCGAAACGAAGCAAAAAGTGGCCGATAAACAGCATCTGCTCGCGATCACGCCAACGCTGTTTCCGACGAACACCAAGGTCGTCACCTCGACGTTCGGTTACCGGACCGATCCCTTTACAAAACGCCCGAGCTTTCACTCCGGCATTGATTTCGGAGCCAAAGAAAATGATGCCGTCTACGCTACCGCTGACGGAAAGGTCGTCAGTACCGGGAAAGATATCTACCACGGCAATAACATTGTCATCGAGCATTCCAAGGGCCTGCGCACTTGGTATATGCATTTAAATAAAATTCTCGTCAATAATGGAGACAACGTAGTCAAAGGCAGTACGATAGGGCTGGTCGGCTCCACAGGGCGCAGCACCGGCCCCCATCTTCATTATGAAGTGCTTAAAAACGGAGAAAGCATTGATCCTAAACCTTACCTCAAAGCGAATCGAAAGGAAGATTAGACACCATGTTTAAATCTAAGAAGAGCCTCATGAATCCGAATACGACAGATACGTTGATCGGAGAAGGGACCACCTTTGAAGGCCGCATCAAATCTGAAGCCAGCATTCGCATTGAAGGGGGCATCACAGGGGACATCGAGTGCGCCGGGGACGTCATTATCGGGGAGCGCGGCGTGGTGAGATCCAACATTTCCGCCAGAGATGTCATTCTTGCAGGCAATGTCCATGGCAACATCACCACGAAGGGCAAGCTGACCATTACGTCAACAGGCTCGCTGCAGGGCAATATTAGCGCAGCTTCCTTTATCATCGAAGAAGGCGGGCTCTTCCAAGGGAACAGCAAGATGGAGACAGCTTCCGTTCCTGCAGCACCTCAGCCAAAAGGCGATTTGGACAGCGGCAATCAGCCTGTACCCGCGGCAAGCACTCCATATAAAGGGAATACCATTGCGATGTAATGATTGGCATTATGAAGACTGCCCTAGGAGATGCGGTAGGAGCATGGTATAATAGTTGGAAATTCAATTCATTTCATTTCTAACTGACGCAGGAGACATGGCCTATGAAAGAACAATCCATCCTATTTGATCTAGATGATACATTAGTGCATTGCAACAAATATTTTGACGTTGTCATTGACCAGTTCGTCGATCTCATGCTCACCTGGTTTGCCGGACATGGGCTTAACGCGCAGGATATTAAACAAAAGCAGCTCCAAATCGACCTCGCCGGCATTCATATTCACGGCTTTATGCCGGACCGTTTTCCGAAGTCGTTCGTTGAAACGTATCAATGGTTCAGCGGGCATTTCAACCGGAAAATGAGCGCCAAAGAAGAATCGTGGCTGATGCAATTAGGCCACACGGTGTACGAGTACACCGTCGAGCCTTATCCGCTAATGAACGAAACGCTGGATCAGCTTCAGCAAGCCGGGCACCGGCTCTTTCTTTACACGGGCGGCGATGCTTCGATTCAGATGAAAAAGGTGAAGGATTTGAGCCTGGACACCTATTTTCATGACCGAATCTTTGTAACGGTGCATAAAACCAGGGAATTCATGGAAACGATTATGCATGAGCAAGGCTTTGATCGCAAACATACTTGGATGATCGGCAATTCGGTCAAAACGGATGTGCTGCCTGCTCTTCATGCGGGCATCCACTCTATTCACATTCCAGTCGAGCAGGACTGGGCGTACAATACAGGAACAATCGATATTGCGCCTCAAGGTGCATTCTATCAACTGGGGTCTTTGCAGGAAGTTCCCGCTACCATTCAGTCCTATATTACGAAGTAAGTACTGGCAGACGCACAAAAGACGATTCCAAAGGAGCAACTAACCTTAAGAATCGTCTTTTGTGTATTCGGAGCCTATGCTGCTACGTCGCGTCTGCGGAATATTACCCAGGAAAGGAGATTAAACAGCAGGAAGTAGATGACGAGCACAGTAATCGAGAAGCCAAGGGTCATTCCTTCTGCAACCGGCTGCCCTTCCAAGTAGGGCGTGAGATCCGTATTGGCGAACAAGAAATACTTGCCCCAGCTGTATCTCAAAAGCAGCATGGTGATGATCTGCCCCGCAAACATAATGAAGATGCTGAAGCCGATAGCCAAGGAGGAACTGCGGAATACCGTCGAAATCATAAAGGCGAGCGTCACAATCATGACCAGCTCGATCAGCTTCAGTCCGTATGTTGCAAACGTATAGACCAGCATGCTCCCTTCATGCACTTGCCCTGCCGCATCCGCGGTCAGGTGCGGCAGATTGATGTTTTGAAAGCCATACAGGAACCCATTCACAATAATCGACGTGATAAACATCACGATTAACAAGGTCGCCGCAAACAGGAGCGTTGTGACATATTTGGATAAAAGAATTTTAGCCCGGCTGGCAGGGCGAATCAGCAGCAGCTTAATCGTCCCCCATGTGAACTCCCCGGCCACCATATCACCGGCAATGATGACGGTAAAGAGGGTCACTACCATAATTAAGCCGGATGCCCGCAGTGCTCCGCCCCAGAGGGTATTCTCGGCAGGCGGGTAATTATGGTCCAGCATATACTGCTGAATAACCATCTTTTCCTTCAGCTGCTGTTTATATTTATCCGGCAGTTCAGGATTTTCCAACTCTTTCTTGTTATGCTCGATCGTATCGGCAGCCTGAACCTTCCAGCTATTGTTGTCACCGGTCCCCGGATGCGAAACCAGCGCAGCCTGGACAACAATAATGATCAACAGCAGAGCCAAGATCCACGTCCGCAGCCTGCGATAAATTTTCATCTGTTCATTTTGGATTAAATTAAGCAATCGGGTCACTTCCCGTCATCTCTAAGAATTGATCCTCCAGCGACTTCGTGGCCGCCCGAATCCCGTAAACCGCTATCCCCGCCTCTACGAACCTTTTGTTCCATAAGGCGGTTTCTTCCCTGTCCAGCTCCAGGACGAGTTCCTGATTCACGACTTCGGCATTAATGGAATGAGCCGCCGCCAAAGCCAATGCTTGATCCAGCGATCCCACTTCAAAAGCAGTATGGAGCTTGCCGTCTGCTCCGGCATACTCTTTGATCAGTCTGACGTCTACCAGTTTGCCATTCTGAATAATAGCGACCCGGTCGCACATGAGCTCCATTTCTGAAAGCAAATGGCTGGAGACGATGACCGAGATGCCATCTTCGCGCGTCAGCTTGCGCAGATGATCGCGCAGCTCGCGAATGCCGGCTGGATCCAAGCCGTTCGTAGGCTCATCGAGAATGAGCACATCCGGCTTATGCAGCAAAGCTTGGGCAATTCCGAGCCGTTGCCGCATGCCCAACGAGTACGTTTTCACCTTGTCGTGAATGCGGTTTTCCATGCCTACAAGCGCAATGACCTCATCGATGCGGTCCTTTCCTATTCCCGGAAACATCCTGGCGTAATGCACCAAATTGTGGTACCCGCTCAGAAATTTGTACATTTCCGGGTTCTCGACAATGGCCCCGACATGACGAATCGCCTGCTCAAAATGGGTCCGAATCGAGTACCCGCCGATCCGGATATCCCCTTCCGTAATGGACATGAGTCCGACCATCATGCGAATTGTTGTTGTTTTGCCTGCCCCGTTCGGTCCCAGAAAACCAAAAACTTCTCCTCGCGGGACATCGAAGGATAACTGATCAATAATCGTTTTCGTGCCGATTCGTTTCGTAATTTTCTCAATTTGAACAATGGGCAATTGTTCTTTCGCTGCTGCCATTCTCTCACTCCTCTTCGTCAGTCATAACAGTCATATCCCGGCCCTCTGACAATATGACTGCGCTCACTATAGTTTTTGCCAAATCTTTTGTACAATGTTCTCATACGAATCTGTCTAAGGAGTCCGCCTATGATTCAAAGAAGACCGTGGCATGGCGTGGAGTGGTCCTTATTTATCGTTTTGACCGGCTCTGTACTGCTTGGCCTGCTCTACGCGCTGCTCCATATGAATGAAAAAGAGCATGGCAACATCCTTTTAACGATATTAGCCCTGCTGCTTTCCTATGGTGTTCCATTCTTATTCTGGAGACCTAACTATATCAATACGACCTGCTATCCGATTTCCGTTCTGCTCGCGGGCATTCCCCTACAAATCTATCTATCCTGGATGCAAGAGGATGCTTACCTTACTATTAATTGCCCATTAATGGTCATTGGATTCCTCACCGATCGAAAAAATGCTTGGTGGGCCGTTCCCCTCTCGTTGGTTGCGATGCCTGTCGCCTATTTCTTAACCCTTCACTGGGATATGGGCGTTGGCGAGCTGTTTAGCATTATCCTTAATGGCATATTGTTCTTCGCCATCGGCCTAAGCTTGCAGCGGGTTGTCACTTCCAATGAGAAGACGGAGAAGCTGCTGGCGGAGAATCAACGTCAATACCATTTAATCCATGAGCAAAATAACGCGTTGGAACAGTACGCCAACCAAATCGAACAGCTGACGCTGCTGGAAGAACGCAATCGGATGGCACGCGAGCTGCACGATACCGTGGGACATACGTTCACTTCCGTCATCATGGGCATGGATGCCGTTTCTTATCTGATTGAATCCGCACCTGACAAAGCCAAAGAAAAGCTGGACGTCCTGCGGGGAGTCACCCGGAACGGACTCGAAGAAGTTCGGCGCAGCATTCATCAAATGGTGCCCAAAGAAGGCGATATGCTGCTCTCGCAACAATTAACGAGGCTTGCTAACGAATTCGCCCTGCACACCGGTACCCAAATTCGGTTCACGACCGTGGGGGAAGAATTTGACATTCCAAAGCAAACCAAGCTCTCCCTCATTCGCTGCCTGCAGGAATCGCTGACGAATGCCAAGCGGCATGGCCGGGCCGCCTCCGTCGATATCACGCTAAATTACGGTGCTGACGGGGTAAGCATCCGCATCGAGGATGATGGCGTCGGGACCGAACAGCTCAAGGTCGGCTTCGGCATTAATGCGATGCAGGAGCGGATCTTTGCCCTGCAAGGCACCTTGCAGGTAAGCTCGGCCGCCGGTCAAGGGACCGTCGTAGAGTGCTTCATTCCCGCTAGGCACCTGCCGGCGCTCTAAAGCTGCCTTTCGCGCAGTAAGCCGCGGGTGGTACAATGACAATATCGTAACATCACTTTAGCAAGCAACGATTAGGAGGAATCCCGCATGAACCCCACTCCGCTGAAACTGCTCCTGGTCGATGATCAGGATTTGATAAGAGAAAGCCTCCATATTGTCCTGGGCATGGACCCTGACATTGAAGTCGTCGGACTGGCCGAGAACGGCCTCTTCGCGATTGAGCAGTGCGAAGAACATCGTCCTGATGTCGTCCTGATGGACATTCACATGCCCGTCATGGACGGAGTCGAAGCGACGCGCAAAATCAAAGCGGCATGGCCGCAAACGCGCGTCATCATCCTGACCACCTTCCAGGAAATCACTTATGTCGTTGATGCCTTAGGGACCGGGGCCGAGGGCTATTTGCTCAAGGCCATTCATCCGAAGGATTTGGCCGCCGGCATCAAATGGGTACACCAAGGCGGCACCCTCATCCCGCAGGACATCGCGCGAATGCTCGTCCAGCAAGCCAAGGGCGCTGCCGAGCCTGCCGCTTACGACTCCGATGCGTCAAAGCCGGCTGGCGAGGAGCCTGCCCGCACCGACGCTTACGGGCTGAGCGAGCGCGAAGTGCAGGTGCTGCACTGCATCGCCGACGGATTGAACAACAGGGAAATCGCTGAAAAACTGTTCCTGTCCGAAGGTACTGTGAAAAATTACATTTCCAGCATTTACTCCAAAATGGACGTCCGGGATCGTGTTCAAGCGTCCAAGAAAGCCCACGAGGAAGGGATGCTGTAAGTAAAGGGCAATACAAAGCAGCGATACAAGCTATTCTTGTGCCGCTGTTTTTACTTTTTGGCGGAGGGATGCAGGCATAAGCACTTTGCTGTTCGTGATTTCTCTGCATGGACTTTAGGGAGACCCGGTAATACTGGCAGCAGGACTCGATAATGAGGCGCCGCCTTGCTTTTATAATAACATAACCATATTGAGCCCTTCTGAACGGACTATTAACAAAGTATTAATTCTTTTTTCTGTAAAAATCATATGGCTGTGGACCGAAGTCCCGCTATTTCAAGGCTCGCCAACCGACTGTGACTAATCGAAAAGCCTCTCGATGAAGCCTTTTTTTCTTTTGCGGATTTTTCGGTAACTGTTCACCCGGGAATACGTGGGCTGATCCTCCGGGAGTGATTGTTCTTCCGAGTGCAGTGTCACTGCTGTCGATGGCGCTCCGATAGTGCCCTGCTGCTCGATCCGTTCTTCTTCCCCCGAAGGGTTCTGCTTTCCCACCATCCGATTGATGATCTGCTCGTAGAGCTTATGTTCCATCTGATGATTCATTTGCCGGAGCAGCTGCTCCTGCTGTTTGTTATGGAGTTCAACATGCTCATGAAGCTGCGATTGAAGCTCCGTCACCTGCCGGGAGAGGAATATGACGGCTTTTTGCAGAGATATCAGATGCTGTGCCCCTATCGGCTCATCCTCGTCTAACTGCGGTGCTTCCTCGCCAATCTCGGCTAGCAGCGCATTCAGCTCTGCCGGCGTCATGAGATCCTCTTTCTTCATGTGCTCCCTCCATTTCCGGTTCATGTTGCAGTGAGAGTCCCACTGCGTGTTCATCTTATTGTACATGAAGATTCGGAAATGTTCACCTTTTTGATTACAAACAATTCGCTCCTTTTTATTCTAGTCTAATGAAGCAAACCAACTAACCGGTTTACTTGTTATCAATCTTCTGTGCCCCCTATAGTCATCATAAATATTCAACTGATACTTACCTGAGAAGCTAATATGCGTTATGAATTCTTCATCGCGTGTCTGCATGGTATATTTCCCATTTCCCAATCTTATCAAATTGTTTGAATCCAGGGCTGTTGTTGAATCCATATCTTCCAAACCGATGTGTTCGGAGAAACTAACGTCTGTTTTTTCATCTTTGATCTCAACATATAGAGAATGGCCTTTTGTGCTCGCTTCAATGAATGCATCTTTACTTAACTCTGTATGAAAGCTGACGCTGAGATCCCCTGTCAACAAATTTGCACGTGTAGTGAACGCAGACAGGCTTAACTGGTAAGGGAATAGATCAATTTTCTTTAAAGTATGCTGCGCTTCCTTCTCAGTCTGAGGCACCTCTAATGCAACAACATCATAAAACGCATCAGCCTGTTGGCCGATAGAAGCTACTTTGTCACCCTTTACCGATTGTCCGATTAGCAATTGCAGTCCTGTTTTGCTCATACCTTTCGGGACTATCGCTTCAACGGATAATAATGCTTTACCTCCAGGTATGATCCTTTTAGATGGTGCCGATAGACTTGTCGAAAATAAGGTGCCGCTTGAATCCCTCAAAAACGCTGTTAGATTGGGGACATTTACATATCTCTCTTCCTTATTCTCCATTTCTATATTGGAGATAAACAAGTCCGATGTTTCACTCGTATACGTGCTCACATCTTTAACAGAATACTTAGCACGTCGCCCTATCTGATCTACGCTCAGAACATACTGTTTTGCAAAATTCGAAATACCAGAAAAGGCCGCTTCACGAGTAAACTCAGCCAAGTCATTCATCGATTTGTCCTCATCCTGCTCTTGCAATACAAATGTCATTTTCGTTATGGACGATTGGTAAGCTACTTTACCTATTGCTTGAAAATGAATGCCCGAGTTTCCTGCAACACTCGTTAAATCGTCACTTTGAACAATGACCGCTTCAATCTTCACTTTATCGTCAAGCATGAAATAACCGGTCAGTTTAGGAATGGGTAACGACCTTGATCCATTATTACGAATGGACAAGTCCCACGATATTAAATCCTTATCCTCCCACGGAAGCCTTTGAATCGTATGCATATCTGCAGTATAAATACCGTCACGTGTTGAAAAATCCACAGAACTATGTGCCGTGGCAGCCCCCGTTGTCTTTGCTACTAGCCCAAAAGCCGAGATAGGAACGATAAAGGCCTCCGATACTTCTTGACCTTTCACTGGAATATATTGCGCAAAAAACAATTCCCCTCCCGTATTTATATTGTACTCCGCAGGAATTGTTGCGGTTAATTGTATTTCCTTGGATTCACCAGGTTGGATCGGCGCTTTTTTTCCTGATTTACCCAGCTCTGCAGGGTATAAAGGCCCCTCAGCAGTGCGTACATAATATCGTAAACTCGGAATATCAAAAGAAATACTTCCTTTATTAAGCAATTTTATATAAACCGTTACAAGCATATTCTTGTCATTGTTATTTAAAAGAACTCTACTTACCGATGCCTCGGCTGCGACGCCTGAAATTTGAAACAACTTCTTATCTCCGTAAGGCGCTGCTGCCGAATAGTTGGAATCTGCTGCGTGTATATCCCCAAGAACACATTCGTAGTTCTCCTGAGTAAAATCCCATTTAAACACGCGGATAATGAGATCGTTCGCTTTTAACGTGCTACTAACCTGGCTATAAAAAGTAAAAGTCCGATTCGTCCCTGCTCCTATCCGGGTATTATTCTTGTCCTGAGGAAGCATTTGAACCATATAGGAGGAGCCTGCGTCCGTTAACAAACGCACCCAATATTCGTTAAAATCGATCTCATGAGACCCTCCGTTATGGACCGTCAAAGTAAAGCTGACACTGGCATTTGCCGTACTGGAAGGGAAAATGTAGACATCCGACGCTCCTATAAAGCTTACTTGATCTAAGTAAATAGTACCAAAGGCAGTTGTCCCCTTTCCCTCCTCAGCAAACACTTTTGATCCGGTATTGCCCTTTCCTGCAGCTATCACCAATAAAAAAAGAAGCAGCGCCATCAGACACCGCTTTTGCCACACCCTAAATAACACACAATTCACATCCTTTATTCTTTTAGATCTATTTTTTCTAGCAAATAGTATAGAATTTTTTTGCTGCTTGTAACGACATTCGCTTCAGCAATCATCCCCGGTTTAATGCTGGCGGCTTCACCTTTGCTGTTAAACAATGGCTTATTTGTAATAGCCGCCTCTATGGAATAGAAACTTCCTCCGTTCTCCGCATTGACGATAGCATCCGCTCCAATAGATCGAATCGTTCCGACTAATTCGCCGTATTCCTTGTATGGAAGCGCTAGAAAGTGATACTTGATAGAATCTCCAGGCTTAATTTTCGCAATATCTTTATTGGATAATGCCACCTGTACAACGTATTCGGTATTATTTTCCGGAACAATTGTAACAAACTCTGTTCCTGCCGCAAGCAGTTCACCCTCTTTTAAATCAATCAAAACATTGATAATTCCATCCGATGGAGCCTTTATGACACGATCATCTATATTCAATTTGGATACAGAAAGCTGCTCATTCAGTTTTTTAATTTTATCTTGATCGCTTTGAATCAAATTGTTCAACTCTACATAATTTTTGTCAGAATCCAGCTTATTCGTCTCAAGCTTTCGCTTCGTCTCCTCAATAGAAGAACGTAAATTTAATTGAAATCCGTTTGTGAAGTTATCCAAGTCCAGCTTGGCATCATCCAACTGTTTTTGGGCCGCTTTAACATCCTCCGTAACCGCTGTTTTTGTAACCATCGTGTATGTATTTTCCTGCTGCCTGACTGTATTTTCCAGCTTCTTCTTCTTAAGGGTATAGTCCGTGTATTTATTTTCGTACTCGGACCCGCTTCCCTGGAACAAGTTCCGCGCCAATCCTACGGATTCCTCAAGAAGCGTCAAATCTGCAAGCGATTGTTCCAACTGCACATAATTGTTTCTGTTCCTGTTCACCTCAAGTATCAGATTCTGCAAGGAAACTTGATCCGATCTCAAGTCTATTTGTTGATACTCACCGATCTGATCACGTCTCCGTAGCATACTTTCTTTGAATTGGAGCAAGCCTGCTAATTCCTTCTGTGTCTTGTCGTAATCCGTTTGCAGAAAGCTTGTTTGAACTTCGAGATCGCTGCTTTCCATAACAAGAAGGATATCCCCTTTTTTTATCTTTTCTCCAGCTGCATAATGCACTTCGCTTATTTTTCCATTTACCTTGCTTTTAATCGAGCTTGCCTTCTCATTGGGCCTTACAACGCCATTTCCTTTCACAACGATATCTACCTCACCAAAATAGGACCAAATAAGAGCAACTGCAATTAGTGCAACAAGTAAGTACAAAAACATTGAAATAGCAGGATGAGCCTTGGCTTCATATAGCTCGCGGCTGTCTGTCATGTCTTCCATATTTCTAAGAATTACACTCATAGCGCTTCCACCCATTTGTCCGTTTCATTGGCAATTGCAATGCCCGGCAACTGATCTTTCCAAAGCTCGTAATACTTCCCTCGCCACTGCATAAGTTCCTGATGAGAACCCGTCTCGATGATCTCGCCTTTATCCATGACAAAGATGCGATCGCAACGCATGATGGTGCTTAGTCTGTGAGCAATGATAATGGTCGTAATTCCCTCAAAATCATTAATCGTGTCAGAGATTGCTTTCTCGGTCGTAGAATCGAGATTACTCGTTGCTTCGTCCATAATCAAAATATCGGGTTTTTTCAGAATCGCTCTCGCGATGGCTAGGCGCTGCTTCTGCCCGCCTGAAAGATTAGATGCATTTTCTTCCAACATTGTGTTGTAACGCAGCGGCAGTTCGTTGATGAAATCATGCGCTTTGGCTATTTTGCATGCCCCTACGATATGCTCTAGTTCGGTTTGATCATCTATGCCCAGACAAAGATTATCGCGAATGGTCCCGCTGAAGAAGAAATTGTCTTGCGGGAGATAGGCAATTTTGTTCCGTAGGTCGCCTACATGAATATCCTTGATATTGTTGCCGTTAAACAGGATTTCTCCTTTTTCGGCGGTATAGAAATTCATGAGTAATTTGATCAACGTTGTTTTGCCCGAACCGCTCTCGCCAACAAAGGCGACTTTTTCACCCGCGGCGATGGACAGATTCAAATTCTTGAGCGTCAGTTGTCTGGTACCGTAACGGAAATCCATTTTATTTATGGTAATCTCGCCTTTAAGTGTCGTTGGGTGGATCTTTCTGTCTTCGTCTGTCGATTTCTCGGGGGCAAGATCCAGAATTTCCCCCAATCTATCTGCCGCGACAACCGCTGTTTGCATAGCAGTCTGCAGATTAATGAGATTCTGGATAGGTTCTAGAAAATAAGCGAGCAAGGCATTATAGGAGATAAGTTGTCCCATTGTTAGATTTCCCTGCATGACTTCATATGCGCCGATCCACAAAATAACAATGCCCCCGATTGCTTGAACGAATCCTTTTAGCGAGGATTGTATGTTATGAGAGAGCCCAAGCTTGAAAATAGTCCTGAGCAGCCCGACAAACTTGGTCTCCGTTTGAAAGTCCGCTTTTACTTCCGCATTATAAGCCTTTACGGTTTCAATACCATTGATCGATTCGACAATATAAGAAGTAAGCTGAGCGTTTTTCTCCATCTGATCCCGATTAATTCGCTCGAATGGTTTATGGAACGCCCACACGATTGCTGCATAAATCGGAACCATAATTGCCGTTATTCCAAATAGGAAAGCATTCTGCGAATACAAAATAATGCCGCCAACCACGACCATAATCGTGTCAATCATCATTGTTAACGTCGCTCCCGAAATCATATCCCGAACTTTTGAAGCATCCTGAAGCCGAGAGATGACTTCCCCTGTTTTTCTAGCTCCGAAAAAATTCATTGGCAATTGCAGCACATGGTGGTAATAGCCCAGTATGAGCGAAACATCTAATTTCTGACTTAAATAGAGAAGAAGATGACTGCGAAAAGCATTAAGAAGAACTTTAAACACTGTCAGTAAAATGACGCCAATTGAGATAATATGGAGCGTCTTTTGCAAATGGTAAGGAACAATTTCATCAAGCAAAAAACGGAAGTAAAATGCGCCAAGAATGCCTAACACTGTGTATAAAAGAGAGGCAAGAAAGATGCTAACAAGCAGCCTCTTATGGGGGAGCAAAAGTCCAAAAAAACGTACAAAAAACCCTTTCGTATGATCTCCCTTTTCAAAGGTCGGAGAAGGCACCATCAGGATGAGAACTCCCGTCCAGATTTTGAAGAATTCTTCGGGTGTATATTTCACAATGCCTTTCGCAGGATCGGCAATGATGATTTCTTTTTTGGTTATACGGTGGATGACCACATAATGGAGTAGGGATTGATCGATGATGACATGAGCGATAGCAGGGAGAGGGAACGGTTCAAAGAAAGCTTCTTGATTGCCTTTAACTCCCTTGGCAGTAAAGCCTAGTTGTCCTGCTGCTTTAACCAAACCTAAAGCGCTTGTTCCTTGCTTGTCGGTGCCCGCGACTTCTCTGATTCTGGAAATTGGATATTTGAGTCCATGTTGTTTACAGATTGTTTTCAGACATGCTGCTCCACAGTCATTCGTGTCTTGTTGCAAAATATTATTATATTTTCGCATTTATTTGATTTCCTTTTATATGACATTCACTTGACTATTAGGAAAATGATTACTGCTTTCTATTTAATGAAAATAGTACTAACGATAGACCGATGCTCAAGAGTAAAAGG
>NZ_JBYTBS010000034.1:0-77919 GCF_058789495.1 Paenibacillus sp. FW126-R14
GCACAAATGAAAATTGTGTTGTTTGCAGTTACTCTGAAAATACTTGAGATAATAAGTAGAAAAACTAATCGTAGAATGAATACTTTAAGGAGGGATAATTATGAAAGATATAAGTAAAATCTTAATCCCTTTTGTTGGAAGACGTGAAAAAATTCGTTTTTTAGTAAAAGCACAATCTAAAGCGGCTGAACAAAGAAATATTATATCCTTTTTAATAATGAAAATTATCAACTCTATCATCTACAAAAATTTCCACTGCGATATTTCACCATATGCAAAAATAGGGGATAACATTGTATTTCCACATCCGATTGGAATAGTCATTGGAGAAGGAGTTTGTATAGGAGATAACGTAACTATTTATCAGAATGTAACTGTAGGAAGAGCAAAAGAACATATAGGGGTATATCCGTGTATTGAAGATAATGTTGTACTATATGCAAATTCAATGATTCTAGGAAGTTGTGTAGTTAAGAGAGGGTCTACAGTTGGGGCTCAAAGTTTGGTGATATCTGACACCCAAGAAAATACTACCTGGGCAGGAATTCCAGCAAGATGTGTTAATAAAGCTTATAAGGAAAATTAATTATGAGTAAAGTTGATGGAAATATAGTGAAAAAGACGGGGTTATATTTTATTGGTAATTTTGCATCTAAAATTATAATGGCAATTATGATTCCCTTTTATGCCTATTTTGTAAGCGTGGAAGAGTTAGGAGTATTTGATTATTCCCAAACAATAATGTACACAGTTTCGCCAATAATTTTTTTGGCACTCTGGGAAGCAATCTTACGATTTTTGGTGGCAGAGAAAGATGAAGAAAAACGTATAAATGTTATTGCTACTTCATTACGAATAGTACAAATAATTATATTAATTCTATTAGTCACAAGTGTATTAATTGGAATTATAAGTAATAATAAAGTTGCAATGTACACTATGCTGATGACATGTGTTTATGGTGCTGCTCAAGTATGGCAGTATTATGCAAGAGCATTAAAGTTTAATCAAATATATTTAATTGCAAGTGTAGCAGGAACAGTGATAAATTTCGTAATGCTAATCATAACGGTATGCTTTTTTAGAATGAGCGGAGCAGGGTTGTTTTGGTCATTTATCGTTGGTCAGATTTCGATTTTATTATTGATAGAAATGAAAATCAAAATCTCAAAATATTCAATAATTGGTAAATTTCATTGGTCAGTTTTAAAGAAAATGATAATTTTCTCACTTCCGTTAGTTCTAAACCTTGCATCAAATTGGTTGATTTCAGGATTCGGAAGAATTATTATTACGAATCAACTTGGTACATACGAAAATGGATTGTTTTCATTTGCAATGAAATTCGGTACTGTAGTTTCTATGTTGGGAACAGTAATATCTATGGCATTAATCGAAGAAGCAATAATTAAAAGCGAAGAAGATGACATAGATGAATACTTCTCAAATATAATTCAAATTGTTTTTAAATTATTCTTGTCTATAAGCGTTTTAGCAGTTCCATTCATTTCAATTTTTTATTATGTTATATCTGAAACTGAATATTCACAATCATACAATTTGGTTCCACTATTTCTAGTGTATGCAATCTTTATGACTATGGCTACAAACGTAGGAGCCATTTTTCAGGCAAGAAGCAAGACCAATGTATTGTTTTATACAACTGCTTGTGGTGCAGTCATAACAATTATTCTTGCGTCTTTAATGGTAAATATATTAGGAGTTCTAGGCGTAGCGATAGCGCAGATATCGGGTGCACTTGCAATGTTAGTTGCTCGATGGATCTTTGCAAAGAGATTAATAAAGCTTGTAGTTAAATGGAATAGGATTATTCTTCTAGCGTTTATGTATTTATTAGTAGTTATGGTCTGTAGCAAAGGAATTAATATTTTCAGCACCGTTATTAGTTTTTTGGCGATGTTTTTTGTCTTATATTTAAATAAAGAAATGATTGTAGAAGTGAAAAAATTAAGAAAAGGGAAAATGCTGCCTGGGGATTCTGTTACTCGGTAGTTTCTAGAAATAGAAATGATGACTTCCATTTTAATTTTTTGGGCACTGTGGGTATTTAATGATAAGGGAGGCGAACCTTATGTTTAAGATAACAGTTGCAGGAACTGGATATGTCGGCTTAGTTGCAGGCGTGTGTTTTGCAGAAGTTGGGCATCAAGTAACCTGTGTTGATATTGATGAAAATAAAGTAACCATAATGAAATCAGGTATTTCTCCAATCTATGAAGCGGGTTTAGAAGAGTTAATGCGGAAGAATTATGATGCTGGGAGAATAAATTACACTACAGATTATAAATCCGCCTACAGGGATGCAGATGCAATTTTTATTGGTGTTGGTACGCCGGAACAACCAGATGGTTCTGCAAATCTTTCTTATATTGCGACTGTGGCAAGGCAAATTGCTGAATCTTTAGAAAAGGATTGCTTAGTTGTAGTAAAATCCACCGTTCCGGTTGGTACTAATGATAAAGTTGAGCAATTTATTCAAGATTTTCTAGTCAATGATGTGAAGGTGGAAGTAGCATCGAATCCAGAGTTTTTGGCACAAGGCTCTGCGGTACACGATACGTTGCATGCAGAAAGAATTATTATAGGAACTGAAAGCGGATGGGCTCAAGAGATGCTTATGCAGATCTATGAGCCCTTTCAATTGCCTATTGTTTCAGTAAACAGAAGATCTGCAGAGATGATTAAGTATGCATCCAATGACTTCCTTGCTCTTAAAATATCATATATGAATGATATTGCAAATCTTTGTGAATTAGTGGGGGCAGACATCCAGGATGTTGCAAGAGGAATGAGTTTTGATGAGCGGATTGGAAGTAAGTTTTTAAATGCTGGTATTGGTTACGGTGGATCATGCTTTCCTAAGGATACAAAAGCATTAGATTATATTGCAAAACAACACGGATATGAGTTAAAAACAGTTAAGGCTGCCATTGAAGTGAACAAAGAACAAAAGACAGTTTTATATAAAAAAGCTAGTAAAAGACTTATTACGTTTAATGGTCTTAAAGTAGCTGTTCTAGGATTGACATTTAAGCCTGGAACAGATGATTTAAGAGAAGCAGCTTCGCTTGAAAATGTGCCATTATTATTAGAGCAAGGTGCATATATTTATGCGTATGACCCAGTAGGAGCAGAGAATTTTGCTAAGGTCCATCCTGAGGGTAAGAGTGGAAAAGGTAGTATCACCTATGTTGGTCATATAGAGCATGCTTTAGATGGAGCAAATGTCTGTTTTATTTTTACTGAATGGGGAGAAGTAAAAGAAGTACATCCGGAAACTTATAAGAATTTGATGAGAACTCCTTTAGTGTATGATGGAAGGAATATTTATGATGTTAAACAGATGCAAGAAGCAGGGGTAGAGTATCACTCTATAGGAAGAAAACCTGCTAGTAGAGAAGGTTTAAAGGAGTTGAAAAGCAATGAATTGCAAGAACTTCGATTATAGTAAAACATACCTTATCACGGGAGCAGCAGGCTTCATTGGATACTATTTATCAAGGAAACTATTAGAACGAGGTTGTAGGGTAATTGGTATCGACAATATCAATAATTACTATGATGTTAATCTTAAATATACTCGTTTAGAGTTACTAAAGCCCTATGAGCGGTTTACGTTTATTGAAGGTGATATTTCAGATAAGGTTATGCTAAACAATGCATTCAACGAATATAGGCCTAATGTTGTCGTAAATCTAGCTGCTCAAGCTGGTGTAAGGTATTCAATTGAGAATCCAGATGTATATATTCAAAGCAATGTCATTGGCTTTTACAACATTCTTGAGGCATGTAGGCATAATCCGGTCGAGCATCTTTTATATGCATCTTCTAGTTCTGTTTATGGTGCTAATAAAAAAGTGCCCTTCGAGGAAACAGATATGGTTGACAATCCTGTTTCACTATATGCCGCAACAAAAAAATCTAATGAACTAATGGCTCACACCTATAGCCATCTTTATAAGATTCCTGCAACCGGGCTACGTTTCTTTACTGTATACGGGCCATTAGGACGTCCAGATATGGCCTATTTTGGATTTACCCAGAAATATTTTTCAGGTGAGCCAATCAAGATCTTCAACAACGGTGATTTTGACAATGATCTATATCGTGATTTTACTTATATTGATGATATTGTGGAGGGAATTGAACGACTGCTCAGTAACCCGCCTGTGGCCGTGGAAAATGCCCCTCATAAAGTATTTAATATTGGAAATAACAGACCGGAGAAGTTGATGACTTTTATTGAAACTTTAGAGAAATGCCTGAGCATTTCATTAGGCAGAGAGGTTTTATTTGATAAATTATTTGAACCGATTAAACCAGGTGATGTACCTGTTACGTATGCTTCAACGGAATTATTAGAGAAGGTGGTTGAGTTTAAGCCTAAGACTTCAATAGAAATTGGTTTACAGAGATTTACGGATTGGTATTGTGAATATTATAAAATGAGATTGACTAAAAAATAAATCGGGAGTAGCTACTAGGCTACCCCGATTTATTTTTTGCTCAAATTATGCATAGTTATGTCCGCTGTGACTATTCTCATTGGAGGAGATTCTTTGAAACTTGTACTACTATCAGGCGGTTCAGGCAAACGGCTATGGCCCCTTTCTAATGATTCTCGTTCTAAACAGTTTCTTAAAGTGTTAGAGAACCAAAACAGTGACTATGAATCAATGGTCCAGCGTGTCTGGGGCCAATTAGAAGCTGTTGGATTGGATAGCGACTCTGTTATGGCTACTGGAAAAGCTCAAGTGGATATGATCCAAAGTCAATTGGGGAATAGTGTTTCATTAATTGTAGAACCGGAAAGAAGAGATACTTTCCCTGCAATTGCTCTGGCTGCAACCTATCTTTATTCAATTGAGGAAACTAGTTTAAATGAAGTTGTTGCCATTTTACCTGTAGATCCATACGTGGAAAACGGCTTTTTTGAGAAAGTGAAAGAACTCGAAGGAGTACTTTCGCAATCTGGTGCAGATCTTGCTTTAATTGGTGTCAAACCAACGTATCCTTCTTCAAAGTATGGTTATATAATTCCTGAAAATAACATTGATAATCATTCATTTATTAAAGTAAGTCATTTTAAAGAAAAACCTACGGAAGAGTATGCCCAACATTTGATTGCACAAAATGCACTTTGGAATTGCGGGGTTTTTGCTTTTAAGTTGGATTATTTGATTTCCTTATTAATAGAAAAAGGAATGCCTATTCAATATGAAGAGCTTCTAAAGCAATATGGGAAATTGGAAAAAATAAGTTTTGATTACGAAGTAGTTGAGAAAGCGAATCATATCGTTACTCTTCCCTATGAAGGGTATTGGAAAGATCTTGGTACTTGGAACACTTTAACTGAAGAAATGGCAACGAATGTAATGGGTAAAGGAATTATGAGTAAAGATTCATCAAATACCCATATTGTTAACGAGCTGGATATTCCGGTTACTGTCCTAGGACTTTCAAATGTAGTAGTCGCAGCAAGTGCAGATGGTATTCTCGTCACAGAGAAAGGCGCTAGCCCTCGGATTAAGGAGCTGCTAGGTAATTATGATGAGAGGCCTATGTTCGAGGAGAGGCGTTGGGGTTGGTATAAGGTTTTAGACTATGCGCGGTACTCCCCAGGACATGAAGTATTAACAAAAAGAATCTGTATATTATCCGGTAGAAATTCCAGTTATCAAATCCATTTTAAACGAAGCGAAGTTTGGAACTTTACGAAAGGTGAAGGCGAAATTGTTATCAATGATCGCTTGATTCCTGTCAAAGCGGGAGATGTCTGGCATATCCCAGTTGGTACCAAGCATGCCGTTAGAGGGATTTCAGATCTGGAATTTATTGAGGTACAAACTGGAAGTGAATTAGTTGAAGAGGATATTACCCGTCTGTTAATGACTTGGGGTGAGATTCAAGATCATTGTTTAAGTAGATTATAATCGCTTTACGGGCTTGATAAATAGGAAGAGCAAGGAGGTGATTCAACTCATGAAGCGCTGGAAATCTTTAAAACCTTGGAAAAAGTGGTTAGTAGGGATCAGCAGTTTAATTGTTGGAATTTTTCTGACTGCTTCCATCGTAGTTTATTATCAAATTAAGTCCATACGTGTTGAGGATATTCTGCAGAGACATCAAACACTTGGCAATGAGCAGCATGAATCAGCAAAGGATGGGAGCCAAGTATCTCCTTCATCCTCAAGTGAGCCAGCTCTTCCTTCTTTGCTGAATGCCCCTTTAGACAAAGCCAATCAGTTTGCAAACAAACCAATAAAGACGCAGGATGCTTTAGATGCAGCAGCAATTTTATTGAAATCCGGTTTGAGTTTGAAAGAGGTTTACTACCTCACTGGCGAGGCGAAAAGCGATTTATCTAATGATGAAAAACAGAAAATTCGCGACTTGCTCCTCTCTAAACTTACTAATGATGAGATAGAAGCCCTTCGATCCATAACCAAACAATATGGCAAGGCTCTGCACATCCTTGATCCTGATTACCCAATTGAACTCATAGGAATTGAGGACCCGGAAGAGCGAAAAAAAATAGCAAAAGAGCTTCAGGATAAGAAAAAGTCGAATCAAAGTCAGCAAGTAGTTCAGCAACCGAAAGGGGAATCGACTCCAAAAGACTCCTCTCCGGAAGCAACGCCAGATCCTACACCAGATCCTACACTTATAGAAACCTACAACTCCAAACTAGATGCGCTAAAAAATACATGCCAAAGCAACATCAGCTCTCTTGTCTCCAGCGTAGTAAATGCGAAGAAAGGCAATAAAGATATAGGCCTTAAAGAACTGCAAAGCACGTTTATGCAAAAATTTGTGGATGCGGAGTCTAAGTGTGACTCTGGCTTTAATGCAATCCTTTCGGATGCGGGGAAAGCTGGGGTAGGCTCTGGCGAGATTGATGGCTGGAAGCAATCCTATGCATCTATGAAGCAAGCGGCGCAAAACAGTGCAATTGGTCAGATCGAAAAAGCTCTTTCAAACAAGTAGTTCCACCGACCCGTTTATAAATCCAAATAATGGTTCGGACGGCTCATGCTACATCTGTATTGTTTGCTAAAATAATCCTATAAACGACAATCACATAAATCGTAAGACAATGGCAAAATTGATGAAAGTCAGTGACGCAAAGCTACAGGGACTAAACTGGGAAAAGAACCGGTATGTCAGCCAGCTGCCGATTACGGCCTCCGTCTGATTCTTATGTGGGACAAACCTTTGGGAGGTAGAGAAGAATATGTTTTGGTTAACCATGTTGACTATTCTTTGGATTGTGGGGTGTATTTTTTATGTTAGTATATTTGCAGTTGCTAAACAAGCAGATCAGATGGCTGAGGCTATGTTTGCAAATGAGTTTCCTCAAAACACAGTTTCCAGTACTTATTGTATGACAGACGATGTTCAGCGTTTTGAAAAAGGTCATGAAAGTATTGGACAGGTTTGTTTATCATAATTCGATTGATTAAAGCACCTATAGGGTGCTTTTTTTATGTTTAAAAGGCATGCAGGCATTAGCGACTACAAGTACTTTATTATGAGATAAATACATACCACCCAGAACGGGATCATAATAAGCAGTCCCCATAAACAACCTTTAAACATCAAAAAGCGATTGTTTTTGTTTTCGTTCATTCCATTGATCAAAATGCCGCACCTCATTTGCGCGCTATAAGCAGCTATTTTTTAGTAGATAAGAAAGTATAAGTTTTATACTTTTGCTTCGCATCTACCTTGACAAACGCGCCCGTCCTGAAAGGACGACGAAGTCGTTTATCCTTGATTCTCATCGATGCTCTTATATCCCTGCAAAGTTAGCGCTATGTTTTGAGAAAAAATGTGAACTTATAACCTTTGATGTACCGCGGCATGTTGGATAGTTAGTTATTGCTTAGTATTTGGATAAAAACAGTGCCAAAAAATTGTTACAACCAAATTAATATACGAGGTGTGGATCAAATGAAAGTGAAAAATCGGTTCAAGGCCGCAGCAGGATTATCTTTAGCATTATTCATGGGAATGAGTACCGGGGCATCCGCCGCGCAAGCTCCTGTTGATGTGGATGTGTATCAAGTACCTATGCATTTCACTTTTGACGGCAAAGAGTATGCGCCGCCGGAAGGTCAGACGGGGTTTATTTATGAAGGCAGTACGTATGTCCCGATCAGGTTCATTTCTTACTCCCTGGATAAAGCGGTGAAATGGGATGCGGATACTTACACAGTTACGATTTCCGAACCTAAGGAAACAGACAAAATTAATATCAAAGAGTACAAGCTCAACACGCAGGTTTATTCGAAAAGTAATGAGAAGAAGCCAGACAAAGCGAATTTGGCAGCCAGCAAGTTGAATGTTTATAAAGAGAAGATTTCATATGTATTTGATGGGGTTGCGAAAAATCCGCCTGAGGATTTGCCAGGTTACATTGTCGATGGCAGCCTTTATGTGCCTATTCGCTTTTTCTCTGAGTCTGTTGGCAAAACGATTCATTGGGACCCTGAAACTTACACGGTTTCAGCCGTTAGTTCTTCGGATAAGAAGGCTCCTGAGGTGAAAGTGCCGGAGACTCCTAAACCTGAGCCGACAGCTCCAGCAGTAGGAGGCGGCGGTGCCGTTGGTGGTGGAGGAGCGGGTGGCGGAGCTTCCACGAAGCCTTCTTTTGACTCGATTAATAACGAAACAGTAGCTCAACTGCTGAAGCTCCAAACGAAAAGTCATGATGAACTTACGCGGCTATTGGATCAATATAAAGCTACCAAAGATGAAAGTTTACGTGATGAGGCCAATCTAAAAATCGCACAAACAAATGAGGCATTCAATCAGCTTATGAACGATTTCGAGACAAAGCTAAAGAATAATGAGTATGATACAAGCATTGTCGATACCTACAGGGGACTGTATGAAAAAAAGAAAGCGGATGAAGAAGCGAAAGTAAAAGCGGAAATCAAACCCAACTAATTCATAACCGGAAGCCTCCATAAACGGATAGCTTCCGGTTTATTTTCGCCTATTTTCTGCGAATCATTCACCAACTAGGCATTCACACACATACTGTGTATTAGGCTATAAACTACTACCACAAGAATGTGAGTGATTCCTGAAATGACGAAACTTGAAAATGAAGAATTTCGTCCGCCTGTAGGCGGTTCACATGGCGGAGGCATCGGACATGGCGGACTGGGAGGCCCAGGGCCAGGGCACTTTGGTCATGGTCCCGGAATCGGGCATGGACCGGGATTTGGTCCGGAATTTGTGGGTCCTGGAGTCGGCGGCGTAGATTTTCTCCCTTGGGCTGTAGCCCCTCTGATATGGAGCACAACTCAACCTTATTATTCGTATCCTTACCCGTATCCGTATCCATATCCATATCCATATTCTTACTATCCATATCCCCCTGGCTATCCAGGCATTTAATAAGTTGTAAAAACCTGTTCTGAAAAACCGAGAAACTCCCTTTAGAAAAGGGTTCTCGGTTTTTTTGCTATTCTAGTACAACGGCATGTAGGGGATTGTTTGATGCCTTCCCCCGGTCAAAGGTAAAGAATATACACCTATTCTAAAAATTGGATGCCTATAAATGGAAGAAATCCTTCTTTATAATAAATTGAGTAAGTAAGGTTTGAGAAGGGGGGCGAGAACGCATATACAGGATCTTCTTTGTAAGCGCATCATATCTACAGATGATGGACAAACAGTTGTAAAAAAGGTATTAAAAAAGGTATAGCGGAGGTAAATTCTATGTCCAATCAGTTTGGCAAACAAAAAAAGAAAGCGTTATCATTTTTGTTGAGCGGTACTCTACTTTCCACGATATTGATGCCGGGGATGGCTTTTGCCGATGCAGACGGAGTGAGTAAGGCCAGCGCCGCCGAAATCAGCTCCATGCCCATCCAAATCAAAAATTTAAAGACGGAGCAAGCTGTAAATCCGCTGGGGCTGGATACGTTAAAGCCACGATTAAGCTGGCAGTTGGAATCAAGCGCTCGCTCGCAGAAACAGACAGCTTACCAAGTGCTGGTCGCTTCCAGTCCGAATATGTTGGCACAAAATCAAGGGGATCTGTGGGATAGCGGAAAGGTAAATTCGGAGCTCTCCGTCAATTTGGAATATGGCGGTCAATCACTTCAATCTGGCCAGCGTTATTACTGGAAAACACGGGTTTGGGATCAGGATGATCATAGTTCGGATTGGAGTGAGTCGGCGTATTGGGAAATGGGACTGCTGCAGCCAACGGACTGGCAGGCAAACTGGATTACCATTCCGAAAGAACAAATTCCGAATATCCCTAATTATACGATCGATTTGGACTTCACGCTCTTGCAGGACGCTGCCGGATTTATATTCGGATCGCAGGATCCATCGCATTTCTATATGTGGCAGATGGATGTGAGACAAAAGGGTTACATGCAGTTCCGACCGCACATTTGGAATAGCAGCCCGGCCGTTTTGAAAAATGTCAACGTCTCAAACATCATCCCGAAGGGGAAAGAGCTCAATACGCAGCATCATTTGAAAATCGACGTGAAAGGCAGTCAAATCTCCACTTACGTGAACGGACAGCTGGTCGATACGCTGGTCGATAACCACTTTGGATTCGGCAAAATCGGGTTTAGGGAGCATAAAGATGGAACAACGAATGAACGCGCAAGCTTCGATAATATTGTCATCAAGGATCAGGAAGGGAAAGTACTGTTCGCGGAAGATTTCTCAAATCCGGACAATAAAGCATTTGACGGCGGCAAAATTGAGAACGGTCAATTGGTGCTTGAGGATTTGACCAATGATCTTGTGTTTAATCAAAAAGTAAAAAGTGCTCCACAGCTTCGCAAAGCTTTCCAAGTTACGAAGCCGGTGAAGAAGGCGACCGTATACGCGACCGCACTCGGTCTGTATGAATTGAGCTTGAACGGCAAGAGGGTCGGGGAAGATTATTTAACTCCGGGTTGGACGGACTACAACCAGTTTGTTCAATACCAGACCTACGACGTTACCCCGATGCTTACAAATGGAAGCAACGCTTTAGGAGCATTGCTGGGTGAGGGATGGTATTCCGGACACGTAGCGATGGCGGGGGCATATGTGTATGGCGTGCAGCCGGAGCTGCTGCTTCAAATGAACTTAGAATATGAGGACGGAACGAAAGAAAAGATCGTATCCGATTCATCTTGGAAGATTGCCACAACAGGGCCTATCCTGTCTAACGATTTATTGATGGGAGAAACGTACGATGCCCGCAATGAAATCCATGATTGGGACAAACCTGGATACAATGATACAAATTGGATCAACGCGGTGCAAGCAAGTGATTTCAAAGGTAAGCTGATCGCGCAAACGGGCCCGACCGTTCAGGCCATTCAGGAGCTAAAGCCCAAAGTCATTACGCAGCCCGCGCAAGGTACTTATATTTTTGATTTGGGGCAAAACATGGTCGGATGGGCGAGGTTAAAAGTGAACGGACCTTCCGGAACCAACGTGCAATTGCGTTTTGGCGAAATGTTGAATGACGACGGATCACTTTACACGGCTAACTTGCGGACGGCGAAACAGACGGATGAATACACGCTGAGAGGCGAAGGGACAGAAGTATACGAACCGCATTTTACATTCCATGGTTTCCGCTATGTGGAAGTAACCGGATATCCGGGTACCCCGGCGTTAGACAGCATTACGGGTGTGGTCGTCCATTCGAATACGGAACCGACGGCATCATTCGAAACTTCGAACAGTATGGTGAATCAGTTATACAGCAACATTGTTTGGGGGCAAAAAGGCAATTTCTTAAGCGTTCCGACAGATTGCCCGCAGCGTGATGAACGAATGGGATGGAGCGGAGACGCACAGATTTTTGCCCGAACCGCGAGCTATAATATGAATACGATGATGTTCTTTGAAAAGTACATGCGGGATGTGGTGTCCGGACAAGGAACGGACGGAGCCTATCCGGATGTAGCGCCTTATGTCAGTATCGCTGGCAGAGGAACTAACGGATGGGGGGATGTCGGAGTTATCGTTCCATGGACGGTATACTTAACCTATAACGATAAACGGGTAATTGAAGACAATTATGATTCAATGGTCAAATGGATTGACTATATGAAGAAGAATAGCAACGGACTCATACGGCCGACCGGAGGTTACGGCGATTGGCTGAATCTTGATGATAATACGCCGACAGATGTTGTAAACACGGCTTATTTTGCTTATAGTACAAATCTTTTATCAAAAATGGCCAAAATCATTGGCAAAGATGCCGATGGGCAAAAATATGAATCCTTATTTAACGATATTAAGACTGCATTTAATACGAAATTTGTAACTGCCGACGGCCACATTACAGGAGGTACGCAAACGAGCTACGTGCTGGCGCTTCAAATGAATTTGCTGCCTGAGGACAAACAGCCGCTTGCGGCCAAATACCTCGTAGATCGAATCAAAAGCCGTGACTGGCATTTGTCTACCGGATTTTTGGGGGTAGGTTACTTGCTCCCTGTGCTTACTAAGGCGGGATATTCCGATGTTGCTTATCGCTTGCTGACGAACGACACGTACCCTTCGTGGGGCTATAGCATTAAAAACGGTGCGACGACGATCTGGGAACGCTGGAATTCCTATACGAAGGAAGGCGGATTTAACGATCCAGGCATGAACTCGTTTAATCATTATTCGCTTGGCTCCGTAGGAGAGTGGATGTTCCGATTTGCGGCAGGTATTGAAGCCGATCCGGAAAAGCCGGGCTTCAAACATACCGTGATTCAGCCGACTGTGGGCGGTGGACTTCAATACGTGAAGGCGGGCTTTGATTCGGTCTATGGGAAAATTTCTAGCGATTGGAAGTTCAAGGACAAACAGTTCAAACTGAATGTCACAATTCCGGTGAATACCACAGCGACCGTTTACGTGCCTACGGATAAGGAGGATACCGTTACTGAAGGCGGAATAAGCGCCCGTGAGGCGGAGGGCATCCGTTTTGTGAAGATGGACGGAGGCAAAGCCGTGTATGAGGTAGGGTCCGGCAGCTATTCGTTCGCCTCTCAATTGACGATTGCAGAAAGTCCATTAAGTACGGTCAGCTTAAGCGCTGATCAAACGAAAATGTTAGTTGGTGAAACGACTCAGCTGCATGTTGACGCGAGAACAGAAAATGGAGTTGCTGTTGATCCAGCTAAAGCTCAGATCATCTATAAGAGCAGTGACACGAATGTAGCGACAATAGACGCAGAAGGAAAAGTGAAAGCGGTGGGTTTTGGCTACGCGACGCTTACGGCAGAAGTTACCTACGGCGGAGCCACACTTTCATCGTCGATTAGCCTATTTATATCCAGTGGTACCAATTTGGCTTTGGGCAAAAAAGCGAGCAGCAATAATTCTTTAGAGAGTGGCCCGACTTGGAAAGTTTCCAATTTGACCGATGGAAATTTGAATTTAAAGTACTCCAGTCAAGGCTTCAACTCACAGGATGTATCGAACAATCCGATATGGGTTGAAGTTGACTTGGGCAGCATGAAATCGTTCAACAATCTCGTCCTGTTCCCGAGAACGGACTCGAAGACGACCGACGGACATACGGCATCCTTCCCGATTGATTTTGACATTCAAGTGAAATCGGAAACGGGTGACTACAAGGTCGTGAAACAGATCAGAGGGCAGGCGAATCCTGAAGGTCAGCCTCAGAAATACAGCTTTGATACTGTAAATGCCAGATATGTCAGAGTACTTGTTACGAAGCTCGGGCCGATGCCTCACGATGATACCGTCTTCCGGTTCCAGTTGGCCGAATTGGAACTTTACAATGCTGCCGAACAAGCAGTTTTAAGCGGACCTTCGGCTGTTCGTGCAGGCCAATCCTTTGATGTCACTTATAGCTTTGCGAATGTAAGCGACAGCGTATACGCTCAAGATTTAACTTTTGCGTATGATCCAGAGCGACTGGAATTTGTGTCGGCGGAATCCTTGAACGATGATTTGAAGATCGCTGCCACTTCCGATTTTGTCAAACATCCGGGCAAGGTCAGAATCATCTCCGCCATTGTCGGGGGAGACCGCCGCTCAAACGGAGATATGTTAAAGCTGCACTGGAGAGCGAAGTCGTCTTCATCGGATCCGGCTGCGATCACATTGTCAGATGCGCTGGTCGCTAACGCTAAGGGTGTGGAGAGGGAAATAGCCGGAGCTGCATACAGCTTGCAAATTACCGCTCCTGTCGATAAAGCGGCGCTGATTGCTCTGATTGCCGACGCCAAAGCCAAGTACGATGCTGCTGAAGAGGGAACTCATAAAGGACAGTATCCGGTTGGCTCGAAAGCGAAGCTGCAGGCTGCTATTGACAAGGCTCAATCAGTAGCCAATGATTCTGCGGCATCCCAGCAGCAAGTGGAACAAGCGACGAACGAACTGGCTGCTGCATTACAAACCTTCATATCTTCGGTCATTACTTCGAATCCGGGAGACATGAACGGTGATGATAAGATCAGCATCGGAGATCTGGCCGTTGTAGCGGCAGCTTACGGCAAGAAATCGGGTGACGCCGATTGGGATCTGTATAAAAAAGCCGATATTAATAACGATGGAATTATCGACATCGAAGACTTGGCGGCATTAGCAAGATTAATTCTTGGTTAGGAACAAATGAAGAAGGGGGTTATCCCATAATTCATGAGAAATGACTTATGGGGCAGCCCCTGTTTTTATATATTAAATTTGAGTTGGAGATGGATCGTTCGCCTCAATATTGGCTCCTGTCGGAATGCCGCTTAATCCATTGGTTCAATTCTATTGCAATAAGTTTATTTCTGATTACGAGCGCCAGCCAAGAGCAGCTGTAAAAAATGAACATACTGCCCAAATAACTCATCCATGTGATGTTCTGCACCCAGCTTTCGAAGAACAATGTTAACCCTACAACAAGGTTAATTCCAATAAAGTGGATGACAAGCGCTGTCAAAAAATTAAGACGCTCGATGTCAAAAAGGAAACTTAAAACACCGGCGCAAGCCGAAATCAGGAAGACGTTCAGCACCGTTTCCTTTGTTAAAGTTGGCGGTGTTTTGTTTAATAAAGAGACAAACAGATAGACAAACGAGCCTAAGCCCAGTCCATTGGTCATGCGCGTCATCCACTTCATGGCTACCCCCGCAATGCGCCCCGCTGATTCGTAAGATATCGATACGTAACCAGAATACCGCCAAAGAACAGTCCGACCGTAGTGCCGCTGATTAACGTATAAAGAACATTAAAGCTTAGCCTGTTAATCGCCTGGGTATCCACATACATATAAACATTCAAGGCAAATTTGATAGCAAAGTTAAAAAGAATAATGAATAACGGCAAATAGTTTTTGGCCCGAAAAACGGCCCCGTTTTTAACAAAGAAACGGTAATTATTTTGATATAGCTTTGATCCCAGCAAAACACCGATACAAAGAAACACGGCATAGACCAGCAACGAATAGTAAGGGTGTGCAAATTTCGTTATTATGTTAAACAGCCCCCAAATAATGAAGACGCCGGGAACAATAAACGAATTTATTGAAATGTTGGCCTCCCTTTCCTGAGAGGCAGAGATTCCCCTCTGAATCATAAACGCTAAGAGCAACCATACATACAGCGGTATTTTTTGAATAATTTCAACCATTCATTATACACTCCCTATGATCATGTTAGTATTATGAGCATCCGGCTCTCAGATTGCCGTCCGCCCGGTACATGTTCATTGTAGACCGCGTGTTTAACGAAGCATAGCCAATCTGACACAAGCGGCGGATTATTCGTCATGAGCGGTTATTCAAGCCGCTGCAGATGATCTTTTAGCGTTTTGACGTATCTCCTTGAAACAACTAATTTCTCTTTGTTCGTTAATTTAGCTGTGAGATTACCGTTCAAGCTCGTCTCAAATTCAGTAATCATGTAGACATTTAAGACCACTGATTTCGATATGCGTACAAAATATTTTGGCATAGAGTGTTCCTGTTTATACAGCGGACCTGGGATTTCATAAACATCATTTTCGGTGTATACGAAAATTTTTCTCTCCAAATACTCCAAGTACAGAATGCTGGAATAATCGAGCTTCCGTTCCCGTTGTTCGCCTACTTTACGTAGAAAGATGTGGGAAGACGGATTATTTTCAATTAGTTGAATTAGGTTTTGAATAAATGGCGTCACTCGGTGGGCGAGAAAGAGGACGCTTTCCTCGACCTTTTCCGGAATGATTTTTATTTTGACCTTCATGTGTTCTCATGCACCGCCTGACATAAGTTCCTTTTGGAATAATGTAACATATCTCATACGGTCAAAAAAATCTTGATAATGCGGCCAAAAAAATGGCGTGTCAAATTGATGGTCAATTTGCACGCCATTTCCTATTAATTCAAGATCATTCGGGCTATCGTTGCCAAATCTTCAATATCTACTTTACCGTCACCGTTAACATCTGCCTTTTTGTACTCGTTCCAATTCGGATCATCGGAAGTTTTTCCATAGGCGGCAGCCACGATGCCCAGATCGCCGATCGTAACGGTTCCATCGCCGTTGACATCGCCAGGCCGAGCTTTATTAACCGAATCGATAAAGGCTTGAAACGCTTTGTTAAGCTCCGTTGTTGCTTGATCGATCTGCTGTTGGGAAGCATTCGCATTGTTCAGGACAGCTTTGGCTTTCTCAATCGCTGTCAGCAATACGGCCTTAGAGCCTAAAGGATATTGATTCACTTCTGTTCCTTCCACCGCGGCATCGAACTTCGCTTGCGCTGCTGATATAGCTGCACTTAGCGCTGCCCGATCATTTGCTTGAATTTCTACATTCACGAATACATTGGCAAGTACGTTTTCCTCTCCTAAGCCATTCGAGATAATCACATTGGATAGACCGATAGTAGCTGATTGCGCGGAAGACTTTGCCTTAAAGCGTAACTTCAGCATATCGCCGTTGGCATGGATGGCATTGCCTGATCCCATACTGGCAAGCAGGATGCGCACGCGACCGGATGCTTCGTTTTTACCCGCGACGGTTAATCCCTGCTGAACAGGCTCAGCATCAACAAACTCTACTTGGGCAGGATCGAAGGTGACCGAGACGTCTTGGGCATAAATACTTTGAGCGGTGTTCAAATGGCTGAGACCATACGTGAGATCAAAGGACTGTCCTACCTGTACGCTGCTTGCTCCTTGTAAGGTAGCCATTGGTGCCGCCGACTGCTCGGCGGAAGGCTTAAGCTGAGGAGTAAGGGTCGGTCCCCATACTTCCATCGCATCGATACCGCCGGCTTGCGGTACGAAATGGACACGGTCAATCGCAAGTTTCCGCGGTTCGGTTGTACCGGCCTTGTAATGTGTATGGTACACCATGAACAATTCCGTACCATCCGGTGAATAGATCAAGGAATGATGTCCCGCTCCAGGCACAATTGTGTTGGATTTCATAATCGGATTATACGTGTATTTGGTCCATGGTCCCCTTGGAGTCGGAGCCGTTGCATATCCTACGCCATAATCCGGGCTTTCGAAATGGTTGCCGGAATAGGTCAAGTAGTAGGTACCATTATGCTTGATCATAAACGGCCCTTCGTTAATACTTGCAACCGGCTGCTTCTGACTGCGTTCCCAATCTTGTGTAGCGCGGAATACGAATTGCAGCGTATCTTCCTTCATGCTCTTCATATCGTCGCTCAGTTCGGCCATCCACATTTCATTGCCTTGATTAAACCGGACGAAGTAAATGTACCTTTTCCCGTCATCGTCCGTAAAAACATGCGCATCGATTTCCGGCGTGTTCAGATGCATAGGCTGTTTGACGTCTTGGACGAACGGACCTAACGGAGAGCTGCTTGTTGCTACCGCAAGCCTTTCATTGACTACATAGTACATGTAGAATGTCCCGTCTTTTTCCACGACCTCAGGCGCCCAAAAACCGCTGGTCCCCCAAGAATCGGACTGCTTTAACGCCAATTCATTCTGTTCCGACCAATTGACCAGATCCGATGAGGTATATACCTTGAAGCCCAATGACGACTTATTGGGATCCGTATTCGTCCCATACAAGTAATACTTGCCGTCATGCTGCAGTACGAAGGGGTCCGCAATGTTCGGCAGCACGGAGTTTGTATAAGTAGGGCCAGTAATCGAATCGTGGTACGAAGATACTTTGATGTTATCGAATCTGGCATCCGCATTCCATGTGCGCAGTCCGATTTTGCCGGTAGCCATATGCGAGGCGTCCAACAAGTCAAACTTCGGATATCCGTTGACGTTGAGCGGATTGTCGTTCACGTAAACCTGAATGTGATCTTCGTTCGCAACGACTTTCATGTGATACCATTCATTTGCAAAAATCGGCAGCTTCTTGGAAGCAAGCTCTTGCCACTGGCCTTTTGACATATGACCGAGTACGGCTGATTGTGCGGAAGCATTAATGCCTACATAATATCCGTCTAGATTATCCGGGCCATTTGCCACGTTCGATGCTCTGAAAAGAAGTCCTGCTTCGTTCCCGCTCGTAATTTGCACATCGCCTTCTAGTACGAAGTCTGTAAAGCTTTTGCTGTCAAGCACCGCTTTATAGCCGGGACCGCTGTTTACCACATACTGACCGTTAGAGACGGTCCAACTGCCTTCGAACGTAGACCAGCCTTCAGCCGATGGCCCGCTAAAGTCGTTCGTGTACAGGATCTCCGGCACAGGCTGGGAGCTCGGCACGGTTACTGCAGCTTGCGAGCGGAAATCACCGCTTGTAGATGCCGCCTCAATGACCGCTCTGCCTGGCGATATAGCCGTTACTAGTCCGCTGCTGCTGACCGTCGCGATCTCCGGATTGCTAGAGGTCCAAGTCACTTCTTCGCCGCTCGCTCCCAAGTTGTGCAGCTGAGCTGTCTTGCCAGCTTCAAGCGTCAGCTTCTTCTGATCTAGATCAACGCCGCCTTGGATGGATCTGACAGCGAAATAATCAAATCGGACATCGATCGGATTGTTTGTTGCAACGATATTATTTGCATAAAAACCGACTTTCATATTTTTCAAATTCGCAGTGACAGGGTTGGATGCTTGAATCCAGTCATATCCGTCCCAATAATAGGACGTATAGACATTCCCCATTTTCTTGATCTTGAGCGTCAACGTATCCCCGCCGGGATGAGCCGCCTCATTGCCTGGTTTCTTATAAACGCCGCCAAGTTCATAAGCGGTTTCAATGATTTTTCCATTCGCCCATACATGAGCAAGCTTTACGAAATTGTCTGCGTCCTGCCAGACGAAGAGGCCCCCCTGTTGGTGATTTAAGGCAATAGGCGCCGTAACTTTCGTAACGATCTCAAAATCGCCATTGGCCGGTACGGCTCTAAGGAATACATTGTTTTGACTATTGTTGTCCTGATAAACGTCCGTAGGCGTCGTATGAATCGTCATCGAGCCCGGATTTTTAGTCAAGCTCCAATTACTTTTGCTTTCTTGGAAAATCGACCATGCCGGGTCCAGTATCTCGCTGTCGAAGGAATCAACGGTAAACTTCGATAAATCCGGGTCCCCTGACGCTTGACGGATAGTAACCTTACATTCGCCAATGACCGAGCCGTTATCGGCACTTATCACTCGAATTGTTGCCGTTCCCGCTTTCAGTCCCTTCACCGTCAAAAGGGTGCTTCCTGTAGCTGTATCCTTGCTGTCTTGGGTAATTGTCGCTACTTCAGGCGCCGATGAAGTTACCACGACATTTTTGTTCGTTCCGATCAGCGGTCTGACGGATGCAATCAAGGAAGCAGATTCTCCGACTCCCATCGTCACGGTTTGGTTATTCAGCGTAATGCTTTCTACCGGCGCGGGGACGCCATTCTCTTCCAAAGGCTGAAGAACGATGTAATCGACTTGGGCAAAATTCAGTTTGCTGGTTAAACGGATCGTGTTAATTCCAGCATGCAGGCTAACATCCATAGATACCGGGTTAAAACCTTTCCACCCGAAGTTTTGGTAGGTGATCGTTTGGCCGACACCGTCATTGACGGAAACATCATGCGCCGCAGTTGCGCCGCTGGCCGTTCCATTGTCAGCCATCACCAAGAGCGAATAGTCGCCGGCTTCCTTGACATCAACCGTAAACTCTACATAATCCTTTCCAGGCTGATCCAAATGTCCGACTACCTTATCTCCCGATGCGTTATCTGAAGCAGTGATGGCTGCCGAACCTCCGAGGCGTGCATGTTCAGCTTCATATTTGTATCTGATTACATGCGGAGTGCCAGAGGGCTCCTCCATGGAAGCGCCATAAGCGGCAGGCGTTCCGAAATTCGGAGTGCCGTTTTCATTCCACGTAAATTTTTGCGCGCGGACACTGCGATTTCCCCAGCTTCCGCCGGAGAATTGATCGGCGTGGTACACGATCCAGTCCTCTTTCCCGTCGGGAGAAGTGGTGAACGAGTTATGACCGGGGCCATACGCTGTTGGCACTTTGCTGAAAACAGGGCCAGACTTGCTCCAGGATGCAGGGTTCAATACTTGGCCGTCCGTATTGCTTAGCATGCCGAGCGTATAATCGTCCATCCAACTGCCGCTGGCCGAGTATACGATAAATATTTTGCCATCTTTCTTCAAAATCTCCGGTCCTTCATTGATATAAGGCGTTCCTTTACGCTCCCAGTCTTGATCCGGCGTAGAGATTTGAACTCTCGGACCGCTGATCGTCCATGGATTGCTCATTGGAGCGATATAAATGTTCTGCTTCACATTGACATCGCCTTCCCAGCCCGACCATACAAAATATTTGGTATTGTCGTCTTTAACAAGAACGGCTCCGTCAATAGCCCACTTGTTCGTGCTGTCCGATATTTTCCCTTTAAACGTATAGGTACCTTGAGGATCTTGGGAATTTCCTTCCAGCACATACATCCTGTGATTTTCGTTAGCGCCGTCATCCGCAGCAAAGTAGATGTACCATTTGCCATCCAGATATTGAAGCTCAGGCGCCCATAGCTCCTTTGAATAGGGGAGGCCGCTTGGCGGCGTATAGACAGTTACTTTGGGAACCGATCCGATATCCTGCAATCTTTTAGCCTTGGAAATCGAGATAGACGCATCCCTGTTGGATTTGACATAGTAATAATAGCCATCTTTAAATACGATGCTCGGATCGGCAGAACCGCCGCTGGTGTTGGAAACAGGAACAATCGGATTTTTAAAAGTTGTACTGGCCTGTACCGTCACTTCAGCAGATGCCGTAGCCCCGCCGTCCTTAGCGGTAACGGTAATCGTTGCATTTCCTGTGCTAATCCCGGTTACAACGCCTTTGCCATCCACGGATGCTACAGCAGGGCTGCTGGATGTCCAGCTTACCTCCTGATTGCCTGCATCCATTGGTTTAAACTCAGGAATAAGGGTTTGTTTCTCGTCAACCTTGATCGTCAAGGCACTCTGCTTCAGGGAGATGGCCTCAACCGCTTTCCCGGAATACACAGGCAGCAGCGCTTGTTTCGTCAAGCCAGGTCCCGACCACCTGATGTGCAGGCTGGAATTTCCGGTTCCATGCACGTATTCAACTTTGACTGGCACCTTCTGTCCTTCTGCCAATGTCATTTTTCCGCTTGCTTCTTCTCTTGCAGGGCTTGTCTTATCTACAACCAAAGAGTCTCCTACCCATACTTTTGCAATATTGTCACTATCCGCATAGAACGTATATTCACCTGCTGCAGTCGGCTCAACGGTGCCAGTCCAGCGGATTGAAAAATGGTCCTCGCCAATGCCTGCGGATGCGTCAGGCGACCCCGTTCCTTTCTCATCGCCCAAATCAAAATCGATACGCGGGGTAATGGAGCTTTTCTTCAAATTCGAAAATTGCTCGTCTCCATAATACTGGACGCGGAAAACGGGCATCGAATCAAATGTTTCGCCTTTCAACGCCTTTACGTCATTGACATCCCAAGGATGGCCGTCGGGATACACAATGCCATGGAACGGTACCTCAGGCTCGGAAGTCGCCGGTTTAACGTCAGTCCCCCATGGGAAACGGGTGTTATCTCTGCCGATGCCAAGCTCCCACATGACATATCCGATGCCTTTATTACCGTAGTGCTCGACAATACCCGGCACACTCTGATTCAGGCGATTCATGGTCTCGTCGGCAAGAATAGAGCTCTTTACACCAAACGGCGTCGGATAATCGGCCTCGTACGGATGCCAGGTGATAAAGTCGGAGAAGGGGCCTCCCGTGAACTGACCGCCGGTTGAAGATACAGGAAGCGTTGAGCCCGTCTCTTTAATCCACATTCTCGAATCGTTCATAATCTGTTTGGTTACGCGATCCATGAGGCCGGTTTCGCCGTTGCCTGGTTCATTGAATATGTTCCAGAAGGCGATTCTTGGATCATCTTTATGCGCATTGACGATGCCCTGCACATAATCCTTGAGATCCATCTTGTTTGCTTCATAGTTTGCCTTAATGTCGTCCCCGGGAGCTTCCATCCACCGGCTGTTATGGGCTCCGTATCGAGGTGCTTCCTGCGGCCCTAAATGCGGATGGTCATCCCAGCAGTCATCAAAGAATACGAACTCTACTTTGATGCCGTATTTATCGGTTAGCTGAAGGAAATCCTCGATGTTGTTCAACATCGTTTCTTTGTCTTTTTTCCAAACCAGATTATGCAGGAAAACCCTTACAAAATTAATTCCATATGCCTTCGCATAGGAAAGCTCCCTGTCATTGATGTCATGGTCATATTCCTCCCATTGCTGCACCTGATTCACCACATTGGTGGGCACGAAAACGGCCCCCTTTACCCACGACCAATCGTAGCTCGGCAGTGCGACAGGTCCCAGATCCGTTACCTTCAAATTGTCATAGGTCGCATTCGTCCAAAAGGACCTGACTCCAATAGCGCCTTGGGTATAAGTGGAGTCTACTGCGCTGAGAATATGCTGGCCGTCGATATAAATATCAATATTGCTTCCTTTGGCTTCCACCTTCATACGGTAAACTTTGTTTTGTTGAACCGTGAAAGGGATGGAGGCCAGTTCCGTCCAATTGTTGTTCATTTTCCCCAGCTGAACAAGATTATTCACCGTAATGCCGGCATAATAGCCTTGGAAATTATCCGCCCCGACGGTGGGGTTATTGACTCTGAAAATAAGTCCGGCATTATCCGAATTGACGCCATCCTTGATGGAAATATCGGCTTCATACACAAAGTTGCTGAAGTTGGTACCGTTTGCAACGGACTTGAAACCGGCTCCCTTATCGCTATGGTAGGCTCCATCGGAAGCATTCCAGGATCCTCCATATGTCGTCCACCCATCGGCATTGCGGTCATTAAAATCATCTTGGAACACGATGGAATCATTTCCTGCCGCCATCACGGACTCCATAGGAGTCGTGAATGTTAGAACCATGCTGGCAATTAAGGCAGATGACAGAAGCTTTTGAATCTTGGTGGGCATGCAAGTTAACCTTTTCTTCAAGCTATTTCCTCCAATCATTAGATATATTTCTTCATCGCTAGATACATTGTGTATCATTTCTGGCAAAATGTATTTGTATTATTCCGTGTTTTTATTTGTTTTTACCATTTTTCTGCGTAAATAATTACACTTTCGTGGGGATGCATTCACATATGCTGAAAAAAGCTGTTTCTTAGTAGATAATCTACTGAGAAGCAGCTTTTTAATTGAATAGAAGTGGGGTGGATCAATCAGAATCAAAGAACAGCTAGACCTTGCTATCCGAAGTATGGATAGTTGGTCGATTGGTATGTATGCAATGGCATCAAGTTCTTTTCTAGCTAACAGTCAAGCACTGATTTTGAGATTGAGCCAAAAAATCTGCTCCCTGGCTTTCAAGATACTTTTTGCTCATTCTATCTGCGCCAACTTACCGGTTCCGTCTGGATATTGGAATGGAACATTTTTTGTAGAAAGCTCTTTTTTTGTTTCTGTTTCAAAATCCGTTTGACTCCATAGATAAGCAACTTGGGTCTCATCTCGTCCTCATGGCTCAATTGTTGAAGCTCTTTATAAAAATGTTCGTTCACATGGTCTGTAGTCTTCATAATCGTTCACGGTTCCATTCTGTATAGTATAGATAAGATTGCTTCTTGATGTCGATGTAAGCAAGATTTTAGGCTTCTACTTATTTCTGTATAAGCGCCTTAAAAGCACACACCAGGACACAAACAAATAGAATGATGCCCACCATTATCCACAAAGGGTTCAAACTATCAATCAAAAAAACTCCCCCTTAACTATCACAACATACTATTATTAATGATTGTTCAGTCGCAATATAGGACTTGGGAACTACTACAAATACATATTATCATGTAAATCTCTCAAAAATCTCTCAAATCGGACATTTTTCGTCAAAAATCAATTAAATACTTATTCAACTATCAGGCAGATTTGTTGTATCAGGCGTAATTAGGCAGGTTGAACAGGTGGTAAATGTATGTACATTTATAGAGTCAGATTTTTATGTCATTTTACACTCTAATTATAATAACTATCAAAAAATATTGACTTTCACATCATTTTAATTATAATAATTATTATCTGATATCGATTATCAGTGAACGAGCAGTTGAATGGTAGAAAGGGTGCAGTCGCGATGTATGATGTCATTATTATTGGAGCAGGACCGGCAGGAGCTTCTGCTGCCATATATACAGCAAGAGGAAACTTGAAGACGCTGGTGATCGACAAGTCGCCGAATACGGGAGCTTTGGCCATTACGCATAAAATTGCAAATTACCCGGGAGTGCCTGGGGAAATGTCCGGCAAGGATTTGCTGGATACGATGCGCGAGCAAGCGAAAGGATTTGGCGCTGAATTTATTCAGACGACGATCACTGCTGTAGATGTGGAAGACGAGACGAAGGTCGTGTTTACGGCTGACGGCATGTATGAAGGCAAATCGATCATTATTGCCACGGGGTCTAAGGGCCGCAACCGCATGCTGCCTGGGGAAGAGAATTTGCTTGGGCGCGGTGTAAGCACATGCGCGACTTGTGACGGAGCTTTTTTTGAAGGAAAAACGGTTGCCGTCATCGGTGATTCGGAAGAAGCTTTGGAAGAAGCGCAAGCACTCAGCAAATTTACGGATAAAATCTACTTCGTAGTGCCGCGCCCCGAGCTGCAAGGCGTTCACCACATGCCGGAGCTGCCGGGAACGGATATCCTCTATAAAGCCAAACCGCTTGAAGTGCTTGGCGACAACCAAGTAGAAGGGCTTCGCATTCGGACAGGTGCGGGCACAGAGGAAGTGCTCAAGGTGGACGGGGTTTTCGTCTTCTTGTCGGGCAGCAAGCCCGGAACAGACTTCCTGCAGGATCAAGTTCCGCTGGATGAGGAAGGCTTCATGGTCCTTGACAGTTCCATGCAATCACCGGTTGCCGGCGTATTCGGCGCCGGAGAAGTTAGACGCACCCCTGTCAAGCAAGCTGTCGTTGCTGCTGCAGACGGGGCCATTGCGGCCATGGCCGTTGATAAATTTATTAATAAACGGGCTCAATTGATCCCGCAGTACAAATAATCTTATACCCATCAAGGAGATGTATTGTCTATGTCGAATGTCATTGTTTATTCCAGTACGAATTGCCCTTATTGCGTGCAGTTAAAAAAGTATTTGTCCGATCAGCAAGTTGCTTTTGAAGAAAGAAACATCGATCTGAACGATCAATATGGCCAAGAGCTTCATGATATGGGCTTAATGTCGCTGCCGGTAACGGTGATTGGCGAGCACAAGATTCTAGGTCTCAACGTGACTAAGCTGAAAAAAGCTTTGGCTGAAGTAACCGCCTAATACCTAATCAAACATCATACAGATATAAGAGGAGAGAGAACCATGACACAATTAACCTTACAACCCTCCCATACTTTTGCTAAAATAGGGCTGCCAGCCCCGACTTTTTCACTGCTGTCTACGAAAAACATGGAAACTTTAGAAGAAAAAATTTCGCTTGAGGACTATAGAGGAAAATGGCTCGTTTTCTTCTTCTGGCCTTTCGACTTCACTTATGTATGTCCGACTGAAATTACGGCTTTCAGCGATCACTATGAAGAATTCCTTGATCTGGATTGCGAAATCGTAGGAGCTTCCGTGGACAGTGTGTACACGCACAGAGCCTGGACACAAACACCGCGCGATCAAAGCGGCATCGGCCCGGTACGATTCCCGCTGGTCAGCGATTTCTCCAAAGAAACAGCCCGCGCTTACGGCGTGCTGGATGAGGAAACCGGTGCAGCTCATCGCGGCTTGTTCATCATCGACCCTGAAGGCGTATTGCGTTACCAGGTCGTGACCGACATGAACGTTGGTCGCTCCGTAGACGAAACGCTGCGTGTGCTTCAAGCGCTTCAAGCCGGCGGACTTTGTCCGGCGAACTGGAAGCCGGGAGATAAAACGCTATAAGCTTTGCATGAACAAGCCCCAGTCCGAGGATGATCCGCGGATTGGGGCTTTTCGAGTGCATTCTATGCATGATTTGAAGTATAATAGAAAGGCAAATGAGGCGAAGACAGAAAGGTTAGATACATGATGCAGTCCATATCGGACAAACTATTTATGGGTTCTTTGATTTTACTGATGATTTCCGTTGTGGTCAGCGGAATTGGGTTTCAATTCGTGAATTGGCGCTCACAAGTCACAGATGAGTTAGATGCGGAGACGAATTCCAGTTCTGCCCGGAAGAGGGCGGTCATGGAACGTCAGGACAAGAGCTTGAAGCGTGTGCTGCGTTCTTATCTATTTTGGATCGCGATAGCAGGTATGCTTGTATCTGTCTTACTCTCTCGATTGTAGGCTTCTTATACAGAAATAAGGCGTATAGCAGCTTTAAGAGCTGGTGCTATACGCCTTATTCGTTCTAACTGTTTTATATGTTAATTAATTTCCTCGACGCAGGAACTACAAACCATTTTACCTTTGAAATAAGTCATATTCTCGAAATTTCCGCAAAACACGCAAGCAGGCATATACTTTTTAAGTGTAATACGTTCCGGATCGACATAGACCTCAATTGCGTCCCCGATATCGATGTGCAGCGTGCGCCGCAGCTCAATCGGCAGAACAATACGTCCTAACTCGTCTACTTTTCTTACAATCCCCGTTGATCTCATTCCAAACAGCCTCCCAGAAAATTAGAGTTTAATCGTTTCATTTTTGGATTACTACTATTATTCCACATATGAACTTGAATTCCTTTTATTTACTTGATGGTATTATGTTAAAATTTGCATAGATGTGCAGAGCTGGTATCGTGAAGCAAATGCCAGTATCGAAAAGAGCTGGTGTACACTGCTTGGAGGCAGCAATCATTTTCGTGCAAATTTAAAATAATTCGTGCATCTCTCTTATATAAACCATAATCCACTATTGGTACTATAAATGTAAGCAAGACATCACTGATGAAGTAGGGGGATTACACACGATGATTAAATGGAAGCGTTCTCTAGGGTTAGTATTGGCGACCGCGCTAGCAGGATCACTGGTAGCCTGTGCAAGCGGCGGCAAAACAAATAGCAATGCAGAGCCGGCAAGCACATCATCAGCAAAAGCAGGCGCAGTATCGAATGAGCCGGTGAAACTGCGCATTATGTGGTGGGGGGCTACGGTTCGTCACGAGGCGACGTTGGCCGCACTGAAATTGTATACGGAAAAACACCCGAATGTTACGTTCGAGCCTGAGTATTCCGGTATTGACGGCTATTTGGACAAGTTGTCCACGCAAGCAGCCGCGAATAACGCGCCGGATATTATGCAGCTTGATCCAGGCTGGATCTCAGATTGGGCAGGCCGCAATCAATTGGCTCCGCTGACAGGTGTTGATGTGAGCAAAATTGATGCCAAAGTGCTGTCCGGTGGACAAGCCGGGGGCAAACAATACGCGATGCCGCTGGGTTCGGTAGCTTACGGGATGATCTACGACAAAGCCGCTATGGATAAGCTCGGATTGAAAGCTCCGCAAAACGGCTGGTCATGGGATGATTTCTTCGCGCTCGCGAAGGAAGCGAAAACGAAACTTCCGGAAGGACAATACTTCACGAAGGATTATGCCGGCGACTATTTCGCTTACTCCGCATTCCAATATGCCAAAGGGAAAGGCATGGTCGTATCTGCGGAAGGGAAATTCAATGTCGATCAAGCTACTTTCTTAGAGTGGACGCGGAATTTTGACGAGATGCGTAAAAATGGAATCGTTCCTCCTGCGGATGTGAATTCCTCTGATAAAGAGTTTGACCCGAAAATGGATTTGATGGTTAACGGTAAAATTTTGTTCCGTATGGGCTTCTCCAGCAACTACGGTTCATGGGATAGCTTGAAAAAAGGTGCTTATGCGCTAGTAACAATGCCTCGCAGTGTTGAAGCCGGCGGCTGGTTGAAACCATCCTTGTACTTGGGGGTTTCCGCAGGTTCCAAGAAAGCGGAAGAGGCGAAAAAGTTTGTGGATTGGTTCGTCAACGATCCGGAAGCTGCAAAAATTTTGACCACTGTACGCGGGTTGCCGGTTAATAAAGAAATTGCAACATCCTTGGAGTCCAGCATGAGCGATGTCGACAAAATCGGTTCTGCCCTGCTGCATGCCACTGAGAAAGACGGACAAACGTGGAATCCTGGCGTGAAGGGCTGGACGAACTACATTGATAAAGATTGGCCGCTTGTCCGCGATCAGCTTAGCTTCGGTAAAACAACACCGGAAAAAGCTTACGAACAATTGAAAGTAGCCGCACAAGCGTACGAAAAATAAGGCGAAAACGAGCCCGGAACATGCCTGTTCCGGCTCTCTTGCTTTTTATGGACAATGTGGATGAGGAAAGGAAATGAGGTTATGGCGATTCGTATTCAAGAGATCCTGGATCATTTAATCGAACCGGTCGGACGGCTGAATGCAACGGTGGACACACTGAAGTCCGGTGATCCGACGGCAGAAGTGAAGGGTATCGCGACGACGTTCATGGCAACGCATCATGTGATTCAGACAGCTATTGACAGGGGCGTCAATCTGCTTATTACGCATGAAGGGACATTTTATCATCACCATGACCAGATTGAGCCGCTTTTAAGTGATCCGGTATACCTGGCGAAGCAAAAGCTTATTGAGGATTCAGGGATTGCCATTTTCCGGTTTCACGATTATTGGCATCGGTATCGCCCGGATGGCATTATGGCAGGTTTGATTCAAGCATTAGACTGGACCTCTTATGTGACGGAAAATAGACCGGCAGCCTCTTTGCTAAAGGTTCCGCCTATGACGGTTGAGGAGCTGGCGGGGTATTTGAAAAGCAAGCTGGGTATTTCATTCGTCCGGGCTGCCGGCGATTTGAGCATGACGTGTACACGAGTCGGGCTTCTTGCCGGATATCGAGGCGGAGGAGGGATGGCTATTCCCCTTTTTCAAAAGGACGGAGTCGATGTGATTATTGCAGGCGAAGGCCCTGAATGGGAGACGCCTGAATATGTGCGCGATGCCGTGTACCAAGGCAGGAAGAAAGCTTTCATAGCACTTGGCCATGCTGAAAGCGAAGAACCGGGTATGAAGTATTTGGCAGAAATACTGAAAGCTAAGTTTCCTGATCTGCCGGTGCATTTTATAGCGGAGAAACAGGTTTTTCAATCGATTTAGAATGACAATGATAAGGAGAGGAAGATAGATCTTATGAGCGATACAACGACACAACAAACCGGCTACCAGGCCTGGCTTGAATTTCATCCGGTAGCTCCTGGCGAGCGATATGATCAATATTCGGCCTACAGCCGAATTGTTTGTACGGAAGAAGACGAAGTGATTCATACGGCTGCCCAAGAACTGTCGAACGGGATTGGCAAGCTGCTGGGTAGAGCGATTAACGTATCTGAAAATGCAGAAGGAGGCGGCGTTATTGCACTGGGAACGTTCGGCGGCGGTAATGCGCTTGTAGACCGCATTTTTGGCGAAGAGACCCGCTCGGTTATTAAGCCTGAAGGGTTTGCGATCAAGGCGGACCCGGCGAGCGGCAGTATCGTGATTGGCGCATCTTCGGCATCCGGCGTTTTGTATGGAGCTTTTCATTTGCTTCGGCTTCTCAGCACGCAACAAGCTGTCAACGGGTTAGACGTTGTTGAAAATCCGGTGAATAAGCTGCGCATGATCAATCAATGGGATAATATCGACGGCAGCATTGAGCGGGGCTACGCCGGCAAGTCGATTTTCTTTGACAATAACCGGATCACAACAGATCTGACACGTGTTCGCGATTATGCCAGGCTGCTGGCTTCTTCGGGCCTGAATGCCATCTCGATCAATAATGTGAACGTTCATCATTGGGAAACGAAGTTCCTGACCGGAGAATACCTCCCGGAAGTAGCCAAGGTGGCCGGCGTGTTCCGTTCGTTCGGCATCAAGCTGTTTTTGAGCGTCAACTACGCGAGTCCTCTTGAAATCGGCGGGCTGTCAACGGCTGATCCGCTCGACCCTGCTGTGCGCGATTGGTGGCGCGTCAAAGCAGCCGAAGTATACGCCGCGATTCCGGATTTCGGCGGCTTCCTCGTGAAGGCGGATTCGGAGAACCGCCCTGGACCGTTTACGTATGACCGCGATCATGCGGACGGCTCTAATATGCTGGCGGAGGCGCTTAAGCCTTTCGGAGGCATTGTTATTTGGCGCTGCTTTGTGTACAACTGCAAGCAGGATTGGCGTGACCGGGCGACGGACCGGGCGCGGGCGGCGTATGATCATTTTAAACCGCTGGATGGAAGATTTATGGATAATGTCATTTTGCAGGTGAAGAATGGGCCTATGGATTTCCAAGTGCGGGAGCCGGTATCTCCGCTGATTGGAGCTATGGAGACGACAAACCAGATGATCGAGTTCCAGATTACCCAGGAATATACGGGTCAACAGCGCCACTTATGCTATCTCGTTCCGCAGTGGAAAGAAGTGCTCGATTTCGAAACCTATGCGAAAGGGGAAGGGTCCAGCATTAAGCGAATTGTCGATGGGTCCCTGCATGGCAATCAATTCAGCGGCTTTGCCGCCGTCTCCAATATCGGGAACGATGTCAATTGGACGGGGCATTTGCTGGCGCAGGCGAATCTTTACGGCTACGGCCGGTTGGCGTGGAATCCGGAGCTGTCCGCTGAAGCGATTGCGGACGAATGGATTCGCCTGACTTTCGGCGGAGAAGAGAAAATCGTCAGCGTCGTGATGAGTATGCTCATGGAGTCATGGAGCATTTATGAAGCCTACACGGCGCCGCTCGGCGTAGGCTGGATGGTCAATCCCGACCATCATTACGGGCCGAACGTAGATGGCTATGAATATTCGAAATGGGGCACGTACCATTTTGCGGATTGCCATGGCATCGGCGTCGACCGGACGAAGGCAACCGGCACAGGGTATGCGGCACAGTACAAAGGTGCGAATTACGAAACGTACGAGTCGGTTGAGAACTGTCCGGATGAGCTGCTGCTGTTTTTCCATCACGTGCCGTACACACATGTGCTGCATTCAGGGCAAACGGTGATTCAGCATATTTATAACACGCATTTTGAAGGCGTGGAACGGGCTGAGCAGTTGGCGGCGCAGTGGGCCGGCCTGGAGGGAAGCGTAGGCGAGCTTGTGCATAAGCACGTAGCGGACCGCCTTGCGGAGCAAGCTGCGCATGCGAGAGAATGGCGCGATATGATTAACACGTACTTCTTCCGCAAGAGCGGCATTGCCGATGCATGGGGAAGAACGATTTATTAATGATCACCAAAGAAGCGGCGCGTTCAGGCTGCTTCTTTGGTTTATTTGCGATTCCGCTGTTTGGCCTTGTCGTCAAACACGGACAAATACGATGCGTGCATCATAAAAACGTGCCAAGCCTGCGGCTAGAATTGAACATCAGGCACGACCATCCCATCTTTTCGGGATATTTTGAAAGAATTCGATGATTCCTCTCATTTAGTACCTGACGTCCACCCTTTATACTTGAATTATCAAGTAATCAGACTAACTGCAGAGGTGAACCTACATGAATCGTTCCACAGCCGTTGCCGTGAAAGCCGCTGCGGGCACCAAGAAACGTCGTTCTTTTCTAAGTCGCTGGGATGCGCCAATTGCGGGATATTTATTTATTTTGCCGTGGCTGCTCGGATTTTTCGGGCTTACGGCGTATCCGATGTTTTTATCGTTGTACTACTCCTTTACCGACTATACGCTGATGGAATCTATCAACTGGGTCGGATTTCATAATTATGAGCGCATCTTTACGGCGGACGCCAAGTTTCTCCAATCCGTTAAAATCACGTTCTTGTACGTGCTTGCTTCCGTGCCGCTCAAGCTTGCCGCGGCTTTGCTCGTTGCCATATTGCTGAATAAGGCGATGAGAGGGATCTCGGCTTACCGGACAGCGATTTATTTCCCGTCTTTGATCGGGGGGAGCATCGCGGTATCCTTGCTGTGGCGGAACATTTTTGGCGTCGATGGGATTTTTAACGAGGTTCTCGCCAAGTTCGGCATTCAAGGCATTGGATGGATTACTAATCCAAGCACGGCTTTGTGGACGCTTATTTTATTAACGGTCTGGCAGTTCGGCTCCTCGATGGTCATTTTTCTAGCCGGACTTAAGCAAATCCCCAATGATCTCTATGAAGCATCCGGGGTGGACGGAGCGAACCGGTTTGTGCAATTTTTCAAGATTACGCTTCCGATGCTCTCGCCGACTTTATATTTTAACCTGATTATGGGCGTTATTAACGCATTCCAAATGTTCACCTCGGCTTACGTCATCACAAATGGCGGACCAATGAACTCCACTTACGTCTACGCAATGTACTTATATGAGCGGGCGTTTAGCCGCTATCAATTAGGGTATTCCTCTGCACTGGCCTGGGTCATGCTCGTTATGATCGTGATTGTGGCAGCTATTATCGCAGGCACATCCAAATACTGGGTATTCTACGAAACGGATACGGGAGGTAAGAAAAGCAAATGACCATAAAATGGAGTCAAGCTGTCCGTCATCTGTTCATGATTGCCTTCAGTTTGCTGATGGCTTATCCGGTCCTCTGGTGGATCGGCGCATCGTTGAAATCCAATAGTGAATTGAGCTCGCCGAGCCTTTTCCCATCCTCGCCGCAATGGAGCAATTTTGTGAAAGGCTGGAATTCGGTTCCGGGACATTCTTTCACCGATTTTTACCTCAACACGTTCGGGCTTGAGATCGCCGTTCTTGCTGTCACACTAATTTCCAGCACGCTTGTCGCGTTCGGGTTCGGCAGGCTGGATTTCCCGCTGAAAAAGGTCTGGTTCTCGCTGCTAATGGTCACACTGATGCTTCCCGGTCAAGTGCTTATTATTCCGCAGTATGCCATGTTCCACCAGTTGGGTTGGGTGAACACGTACCTGCCGTTTATTGTGCCTCATCTGCTGGCCAGCGGCGCAGGCGGAACGTTCTTCGTTTTCCTGCTCATCCAATTCGTGCGCGGTATTCCCAAAGAGCTGGATGAATCGGCGAAAATGGACGGCTGCTCTTGGTTCGGCATTTACCTGCGAATTGTTATGCCGCTTACGAAGCCGGCGATTGTTACGGTCATGATTTTCTGCTTCCTGTGGAATTGGGATGATTTCCTCGGGCATTTGCTCTACATTAACTCGGTCGATAAGTACACCGTCGGTCTGGCGCTGCGGATGATTAACGATTCGCAAACGGGGCAGGAGTGGGGGCAGCTGCTTGCGATGTCGCTAGTTTCCATCGTGCCTGCGACACTTGTGTTTATGTTCTTACAGAAGTACTTTGTGGAAGGGATTGCAACAACCGGTATTAAAGGATAAGATGAAAAACAAATAAGGAATTCATAGAACGGTAGAGCAGCGAACAAGTTTCGTTGTTTTACCGTTTGTTTCTTTCGCCTAATTCTTAATCGGATGATACTTAACGGGAGCGCAAACCGCATGACGAATCCTTTCAAAAAATTTAGAGTCGATCACTTGTTTTTCCGCAGTTTTGCCGGATTTATTATTGTTGTTTTGGCTTGCAGCGTATGGGCCAGCTACAGCATTTCATCGAAGGAGCTTGCTCAAACGACGTTTCAATACCAGCAAAAGCTGCTGGACGAGCTGAATAATGAAATTACGACAAGGCTCGTTACCATTGAGCAAATCTCGTTGTCCACATCACGCGACAATGAATTGATTACCTTTTTGGCCAATAAGCAGGATGAGTTCGACCGGTACAGGGGATCGATGAGCGTGGAAAAGGCGCTTGCGAATTTGACCTATTCCATTCCGCTTATTCAAGGGATTGATCTGTATATGAAGCGTCCGCTCCAAGGTGATGCCAAGAGCTATATTCAGTTCCGGGATATGGAGGATCTGAACAAGCAGTCCTGGTCGGAGCTGCTGACAGGGAACGATTTTACATGGTCCATCGAGCATCTGATTCCAAGCTTTCAAGGGGACGTGCCGGTCCTTAGCTTTGCCAGAAAAATTATGTATGACGACAAATACTTAGGGGTTCTGGTCATCCACGTGAAGGCCGATCAAATCAGGAGCGTGCTGGCAGGGCATTCTTCCGAGGCGAACCGGATCATGATTGACTCGCGGGGAGAGCAATTCCTTAAGATCGGCCAGATCCCGGACCATAACGAGCTGTCCGAATGGATTGACAGCGATGCCAAACAGAAGCAATCGGGTTATGTCCACACAACCGGGAACAGCGAAGCCGGCGATTCCTTATTGGTTTATTCCAAATTGCTCGATTCCAATTGGACGCTGGTTGAAATTACGCCGTGGCATCAAATTACGGAAGGCAGTATCAGGCTGGCCGAAGTCATCGGTATGATCGGGGTCGGAGCGGTCCTGCTGACGCTGTTCCTGACGCATTATTTGAGCAGGCAGTTCACGAAACCGATCAAAAAGCTTGTGAACGCAATGAGCGTCTATTCCGTAAACGGGAAGAATGTGGAGCTTCCGGTCGATTATCATAATGAATTCGGCTCTTTATTCTCCGGCTACCGTAAGCAGAACGAGCGGATCGAGGAGCTGTACCTCTCCCTGCAGCGAAGATACGAGCAGCAGCGCAAAGCGGAGATTGAGGCGCTTCAAGCGAATATTAATCCGCATTTTCTCTATAATACGCTGGATCAGCTGAACTGGATGGCGATTGAAGCGGGGCAGGATGAGATCAGCCGCATCTTGGAGCTGATGGGACAAATGTTTCGAATCGGCCTCTCCAACGGGGACAGCTTTATCACCATTGGCGAGGAGCTTATGCATATGGAGTGCTATCTCGAAATTCAGCAGTTGAGGTGGAGAACGGGGCTCGAATACGAAATTGATGCATCTTCGGAAATCCGGGAGCTGTTCATCCCTAAGCTGACGCTTCAGCCCTTCGTGGAAAATGCCATCGTTCATGGCTTTAATATGCGAAGTCAAGGCCACATTCATATTCGGCTGCAGGATACCCAGGATAGTATCCAAATTACGATCGATGACAATGGGGTTGGACTTCAGCAGGCGGTGGAAAGGAAGCATAAACGCCAAACGGGCGGGTACGGGATCCGCAACGTAAAGGAACGAATAGCCGGCTATTTCGGCGGAAACTACGGCATTAAGCTGATGGAGCGCACGGAGGGAGGAACCCGTGTTATCATTACGCTTCCTCGTTTGTCTGCGCCTCCTATGAAAGAACAATTGGAAACATCAGACTAGTTCGTTGTATTTTAAAATAAATCGTGCATTTTTCATATTTCAAAGAGCAGCCTGGATTGATAGTATGAAAGTAGGTTTGGATATATGAAATAATGGAGCCTGGAACAAAAGCTTGTTCCGGGCCGCAGTTATATGACATAGCAGTCGCTTAGCTTAACATGAGTTGAAGGTAAGGAGGCCAGCGTTGTGTGGAAGATTGCGATCATAGACGATGAACGGCAGGTTCTTCAGGGAATGAAACGAGCCATACCTTGGGATGAACTGGATGCAGAATGGGCTGGGGAAGCGTTGAACGGCGAGGACGGTTTGCAGCTCATCAGGTCGTCTGCGCCGGATATTGTCATCACAGATATTTATATGCCGGTCATGAATGGCCTTGATATGATAGAGCAGCTAAGAAAAGAAGGGTATGGCGGCAAAATCATTATTTTGAGCGGATATCAGGATTTTGAGCATGCAAGGCAAGCGCTTCGGCACAATGTCACCGACTATTTGTCAAAGCCGATCAGTGTCCCTACGCTAAAAACGATTCTGGGGAAAGTTACCCAGGAGCTGATGGAAGAAGAAGAGAAGCGAATCAAGCAGGACGAGCTTCGGCAGAAATTGATGCTCTACGAGCCATTCATTGAGAAGGAATGGGTGAAATCGGCTGTAGCCGGCACATTGGACAGCTCTTACCGGAATGAGGGCCGGCTGCCGGAACCGTACCGTTTTTGGGCGGAGAGCAAGCATGTGGTCATTGGCATCGACCTGATCCGTGACGTTCGCACCTCTAACCTGTCGCTGCCCGATTGGAGCTTGTTTCGCTTTGCCATTAACAATATCGTTTGTGAAGTTGCGCGCGAATCGTTTGCGGCGATTGAATACGTAGAGCTTCATGGAACAAGAGCCGTGCTCATCCTTCATCCGGAGGCCGGTTGCTCGCAGCATAAGCTTACGCAGAAGCTTGGCGATCTCGGAATTAGACTCATTGACTGCATCAAACGTTATTTGAAGCTTGTGATTCGAGTCGGCATCGGAGGGACGAAAGAAGACTGGACGGAAATGCCGGATTCGACGGAGGAAGCCTTCCGTGCTATTGATTTGAAAGATGGGCGGGTTGCTCCGGCCTACGATTTGTTTGTGTATAGCGAGGAAATGAGAAACGATCAGGGAACGCTGGTGATGCGGCCGGCCAAATTTTATTTCGAATTAGCCGGTGCGATGAAGGCTTCGCAGGAAACTCAGGCTCATCAGCTTGTCGCCCAATATATTGAACAGCTGAAGGAACAAAAAGGGATTACACCGGATTACGTGCAAATGCTGGCCGGAGACCTTTGGGGAATTTTTGCCTATTGTCTCTATGAAGTGGGCATGGTGCTCGACGATATTTTTCCGAATGATCAAATTATGAAAGAAATGGTCGGACTCACCTTGCCGGAGCAGTTATCGGAATGGCTAACCGCCAAAATTTGCGTCATTTTCAGCAGCAGACAGTGGAAAGGCAACAGCAAGCACAGACAAGCCGTCGATTTTATGACACAATATATTCATGAGCATTACGCGGACGATATGACGCTTGCTGATTTGGCGGATAAGGTGTATATCTCGCGAAATCATTTGTCGATCATTTTCAAAAATGTGACCGGCGAGACGTTCAACACCTATTTGACGCGTGTGCGCATCGAAAAAGCAAGGGAACTGCTGCTGGAAAGAAACATGCTCGTCTATGAGGTAGCTGAGCAGGTTGGTTACAAAAATGTGCCTTATTTCAGCACGCTTTTTAAGAAATTTACCGGTATGAACCCGACGGAACTCATTAAATGATGCTGGAAGGAGCGAGAAGAAATGAATGGACAACTACCTGCAGTGATGAAAGCGGCTGTCATGACGAAGCCTGGAACGATCGTGATGGAGGAGCGTCCTGTCCCGCAAGTTGACGCCAATGAAGTGTTAATTAAAGTAATGGCTGTCGGTGTGTGCGGTTCGGACGTTCATTATTTTGAAAATGGGCGAATTGGCCGTTACGTGGTCGAAAAGCCGATTATTCTTGGGCACGAATGCGCCGGCATTATTGTGGCTGCAGGCGCTTCCGTAACGAACGTGAGCGTTGGCGACCGCGTTGCCATCGAGCCTGGCGTTACCTGCGGATACTGTCAGGCTTGTAAGGAAGGCCGTTACAATCTGTGCCCGGATGTGCAGTTCCTGGCGACTCCTCCGGTGGACGGCGCTTTCGTCCAATATATGAAAATCCGCGGGGATATGGTGTTCGCCATTCCGGATCATTTGTCCTTTGAGGCGGCGGCGCTGGTCGAGCCGTTCTCCGTCGGCATTCATGCGGCAAAGCGCTGCAGCCTGCAGGCGGGTTCGACGGTTGCCATCATGGGCATGGGCCCCGTCGGCCTCATGGCCGTTGCGGCAGCCAAATCCTTCGGCGCAAGCCGGATCATTGTCACCGATCTGGAGCAAGTCCGTTTGGACGCCGCCAAACGGATGGGAGCGGCGGACGTCATCAACGTCAGAGAAGAGGATGCGGTTCAGCGCATCAAGGAGATGACGGCCGGGCTTGGCGTGGATGCCGCCTGGGAGACGGCCGGCAATCCAAGAGCTTTGCAATCGGCGCTCTATTCATTGCGCCGGGGCGGCAAGCTTGTGATCGTAGGCTTGCCTGCGCAGGATGAGATTCCCCTGAATGTCCCGTTCATGGCGGACAATGAAATTGATATTTACGGGGTTTTCCGCTATGCGAACACCTATCCGACGGGCATTAAATTTCTTGCCGGTGATGGCATAGACGCGATGGCGCTTATTACAGACCGCTATCCGCTGGAGCAGACGCAGGACGCGCTGGAGCGGGCCATTCATAACAAGAGCGGCAGCCTGAAGGTCATGGTATATCCGAACGAAGTTCCAGGGGAGGAAAGTTTCGATGCGTACAGTGAAATTTAGCTTGATTGGCGGTGCCGGTTTTCGGGCGCAATATTTTCTAAGAATTGCTCAGGCACTGCCTGAGCGGTTTGAAATTAGCGGAATGGTCGTAAGGAACGAGGACAAAGCCAAGGAAATGGAGTCGAAGTGGGGAACGCCGACCTACCGAACGCTTGAGCAGCTTCTGGAGAGCGAGCAGCCTGATTTTGTCGTCGTTTCAGTTTCTCCTTCTCAGAGTCTTGAGTACCTGATGAGGTTGGCGGAGCGGGGAATCCCCGCTTTGCTGGAAACGCCGCCCGCTCCCGATCTGAGCGGACTCCAGCTTATGCATCATCAATTAACCCTTAACGGGGCACGTGTTCAGGTTGCGGAGCAGTACCATTTTCATCCCGTACAGCAAGCCCGTTTGGAGCTTATCCGCTCAGGCAGACTTGGTAAAATTACCGAAACGACGGTTTCAATCTCGCAGTTCTATCATGGCGTCAGCTTGATTCGGAAAATGCTCGGGGTTAACTTCGAGGACGTACGCATTAGGGCGATGCGTTTTGAGTCGAAGTGGGTTCAGGGTCCTAATCGCAGCGGTCCGCCTACAGAAGATAAACTCATTCCTTTGCAAAGGGATATGGCATGGCTGGACTTCGGAGATCGTCTGGGTATTTATGATTTTACGAAGGACCAGCACCGCTCATGGACCCGTTCGAATCATTTGTCCGTGAGAGGGGAGCGCGGAGAAATTTTTGACAACCGGGTGCTGATCCAACAGGAATCATGCGCAGAGCTTCGGTTGGAGCTGCAGCGCATGAACAGAGGCGAGTTGGAAAATGCCGAAGGCTATTATCTGAAAGGAATCCTTTGCGGAGAACAATGGGTCTACGAGAATCCGTTCGCTCCGGCGAGGTTATACGATGACGAGATTGCGATTGCCGTATGCTTGCAAAAAATGGCGGACTACACGTTCGGCGGACCTGGCTTCTATAGTCTGGAAGAGGCTTCGCAGGACCAGTATATCGGGATGATGATCGAGAAAGCGATTCAAACCGGAGAAACAATCACGACTGAGCCCCAGTGTTGGGTGCCGAAATCATAAATGGCGACTAAACCGGCGCATCCGTTTCAAATCATTCAACCAGCTTGACGTCGACGATGACTTCCAGGTCCTGCCCGCCGGATCCGCGATAGACGCCTTTGACGGGAACGATATCGTTATAATCCCGGCCATGCCCCAGCTTAATATAGCGCCAATTGACTTCGCAGTTGTTGGTGGGGTCATAGCCGAACCAGCCGCTGCCCGGGATGAGGCATTCGACCCAGGCGTGGGAGGCTTGCGTAAATTCCGCGCTTCCTCCCTGCAAGTCGCCAACGAAATGGTAGCCGCTTACGTACCTTGCAGGTATGCCTTTATCCCGGCAAACGGCGATCATCAAATGCGAATAGTCCTGGCATACGCCCCGCCTAAGCTGCAGCATTTCGCCCACCGTAGTCTGTACGGACGTAGCAGAGGGATCGTACGTGAAATCGCGGTGAATCGTTGTGTTAATCGTGCAGAGCAGCTCAAATAAAGAAATATGCTGATCCGCAATGGCATCGGAATAGGCCTTGATTTCACTTGTCAGCTCCGTATACCCTGTAGGCAGCAAATATTCGGCGTGTTCATTTTGGAACTCATCGCTAAGCCGCAGCGCTTTATCCTCGTAGGGCGAGCAGGCTGTGCGCGGGATGTTATCGTTATCGTGCGTGACAACGGTGGACGTCATTTTAATCGTGAGCTCGCGATGAATGTTATTGACGGTGAAGGCGTGCACGCGGTTATGAAAATAATCCGAATACGTAAAAAAGGCAGTTACCGGCTCCGTCATAATGCTGTGGTGGTAGCAGGATTGACGGTTGTCGGTCAGCGGCGTCAAACGCACTTCATTGACACTGTCCTGCGCCAAATCTGTGTAGGAGTAGCGCGTGATATGCGTGATCTCCAGCTTCTTCATGCAATGACCTCCTCCCGGGTGGGAAAAAAGACTTTGCTCATCCGCACGCCCATCACATTGCACGATTCACGGAGTGCCTGCAGCGTCATTTCCAATTTACCGGATAAAATATCGTCCTCGTCCATGCAAGCCAGGTTAGCTTTCACTTTCCCGGCGAGCTTGGCGAGTTTGCGTACCGTGATGTTCAAATCCGGGTCTTCCAGCTGGATGCTCTTTAATGATCGCTCCAGCGCTTGAAAAGCGTAGCTGATCGAACGGGGAAAATCCTCGTGCAGCATCAGGAATTTGATGATATTGCTTAGGTTTACGGTATCCGCATACTCCCTGCGGAACGACTCGTAGCCGCTCACCGATTTCAAAACAGAGAGCATAAGCGGGTAGGAAGACGATTCCTCTCTGGCGTAATCCTGGCACAAAGATTGCAGCAGGCGCAGCAGGTTTTCAGCACGCTCCAAATGGCGTCCCGCTTCAATGAAATGCCATTCATTCTGGCGCGGCATGACCGAGGTGGCGGCCCCGTGAAACATCGATAAGCTGTCGCGGATGAAGCGGTAAAACAAATGAGGCGAATCGCTCGTGATATCGCGGACATCTTTCTCTTTTAGCCACAAATACAAGCCATTCATAATATCCCACAGCTCGGAGGGCATCTTCTCCCGAATATTTCGCAGATTGGTACGGGCATGATTGGTGCAGGCCAATAAAGAATTGCCATTATTTTTGTCGAGTGTAATGTACTGGAGGACATGCTGCTCGGTGAAGGAGCTGTAATGCTCTGTGAATGCCGCCCTGTCCCCGATCGTATCGATGAGCCTGCTCCAGGATTGACCGCTGCCGCTCTCCCGTTCCTCACGAATATGGTAATACACATCAATTAACCTCGCATGATTCTCTGTTCTTTCCGTATACCGGCCGATCCAGAATAAAGCTTCCGCTGTTCGTCCCATCATCACCATGTTCGCTGGCCTCCCATCTTAAAGTGGATCTCTATCCATTCGTTACCCATGTGTCTTTGCAGCCGCCGCCTTGCGAGGAGTTTACAACGAGCGAGCCTTCTTTGAGCGCCACACGCGTAAGCCCGCCGGGAATAACTTGAATCGTTTCACCTGCGATAACGAAGGCCCGAAGATCGATATGCCGCGCAGCCATTTGACCGTCCATCATGACGGGGGCTCTTGACAGCTGAATGGTCGGTTGAGCGATATACCGTTCAGGATTCGCGATGATCTTCAGCCTGAAATCAGCCAATTCGCTGTCGGAAGCCGAGGGTCCGATGAGCATGCCGTATCCGCCGGAGAGCGATGTTTCTTTGACGACCATGGTGTGTAGATGCTGCAGCACGTGCTCCCTTTCGTCCGGTCTTGAAAGAATATAAGTAGGCACGTTATTCAGGATAGGTTCCTCGTTCAAATAGTAGCGGATCATGTCCGGCACGTAGGCATAAATGGCTTTGTCATCCGCTACGCCTGTGCCCGGAGCATTGACGATGTTGATGTTTCCGGCCCGGTAGGCATTCATGATGCCCGCTACGCCAAGCAGGGAATTCGGATCAAAAGCAAGCGGATCAAGGAAATCGTCGTCAATTCTGCGGTACAGCACATCGATCTGGCGAAGTCCTTTGATTCCGCGAATGTACACCTTATGATCGATAACGACGAGATCGTTCCCTTCCACAAGTTCGATCCCCATTTGCTGGGAAAGGAACGTATGTTCGAAATAGGCTGAATTGTAACAGCCGGGGGTTAGAAGGCCAATGACGGGATCTGTTTTCCCGGAAGGGCTCAGCCTGCGCAGGGCGGACAGAAATACATTTAAGCTCTGTTCGATATCTTGGATGGAGTGGCTGAAAACAAGCTCGGGGAACAAGTGCGTCATGATGGAACGGCTTTTGAATAAATAGGAGAAACCGGACGGCGAGCGAAGGTTATCTTCAAGAACGAAGTATTCGCCGTGCTCATCACGGATTAAATCGATGCCCGAAACGGTTACGTATACATCGCCCGGGACGGCTAAATGCATCATTTCGGGTCGGAAATAGCAATTGGACAGAACCATTTTTCTGGGGATGATGCCTTCCTTCAGGATGCATTGGTCATGGTAGATGTCCTTGAGAAACAGATTCAGCGCCTTGACGCGCTGCCTGAGCCCTTTTTCAAGCTTATGCCATTCCTCCCTGGGGATGATGCGCGGGATCGGATCGAAAGGAATCGTGCGTTCGAGCGCCTCGGCTTGGCCGGGACTATAGAGGGTGAAGGTAATTCCTTCTTCCATCATGCGCTTCATCGTGGCGTCTTGGCGCTTGCTCAGACTGCCGGCCTTCATGGCCATGAACTGACGGAACACGGTTTGATAATGGGGCCTAACGGCATAGGCGTTCACGAACATTTCATCGTAAAAAGGGTGGGGATCGTAGGGTGTGGTGACCAGATTCTCAGGTTTGGACATCGCAGCTTCCTGGTTTCGTGACTATGCCTTCGGAAGCTACATGAAGATAAGGGCCCGAAGCGGAAACCAGGCCTCCTTTCTTTCTGATCTTAATTCGGAAATCATGTTAGAAAATATAACGTTAATTGATGGTGAATCTTATTTTTTCTTATATTGTAGATTTTTCAGAAAATTATGTCAATATAACTTACGTTAAAATTAACGGAGCAAAAAATCATGCAGGACAAAAGTATTAAAAATTTTCAACAATTCGCACTTTTGTCTTGATTTACAACAGAAACCGCTATAGAATGTCGAATATGACAAATGTTAAAAAAATTCACACGATATGTGAATATAGGGGGACGGGGTATGTTTGATTGGCTTGGATTTCGAAAAGGGTTGCCGCTCTGGTGGTCATATCGGCTGAATCGACATCTCAAGGAAGATGTTGAACATATCTTCGAAGGCATTGCTCATACGAGAACGGAAATTTTACGAAGTTGGGTAGAGACCTATTGGTCCCATCTGGACAGGCTGCATGCGATGATTTCCGAATCAGCGACCGCCTCGCCGCAGGGGTCCCAGGATGCCGCTGCATTTCAGAAAATGCTTGCCGCCGCTCAAAAGAGCGGAGCCGACTTTTCGGAAATTTTTATATTAAATGAAAGGGCGGGCGTGATCCATTCCACATACCCCGCTCATGTAGGGAAGCTGTACGCAGCGGGAAGCGTGCTTGCCAAAGGGCTGGACGAGACGCGCAAAGGGGCGAAATGTTTGTTCGGTCCGTTCTCGGACCCGCTAACCGTGCAGATCGGTCCAAGCACATCGCCCTTCCACGATGCGATGACGATGGCCTTCATCCTGCCGCTGATCGAGAACGGGGAGTGGAAAGGAGCCATCTGCGGCCGCGTGCCGAACGACGTGCTCGGGGATTTGATTCAGCGGGAATCGGGGCACGTGTACCCGGACTCCGGCGATAATTATTTATTCATGGCACAGCCGGTACTGAACAAGCAGATTGCTCCGGGCACGGCGTTATCGCGAAGCCGGTTTGAGGATCTGACCTTTACGCACGGCGATAATTTAAAAGACGGCGTCCGCACGGACTTTGGCCTAGTTGGCGTGAAAGAGCATACGGAGCTGGAGCTTATTTTCACAGATCCGGCGACAGGGCAGCTCCATCCCGGAGTAGCGGGGACTATTGCCAAAGGGCATAATCTGTTCGTGGAATTTCCGGGATATTCCGATTACCGGCACATCTCGGTTATCGGGAAAGGCGTTACCTTCCAGCTGCCGCATTGTCCGGATGTTTGGGGCATGATGTGCGAAGGGGATCTGGAAGAAGTGTACCGGATTCGCAGCATAGATTGGAAAATGTTCAGCCTGCAGCTCAAATTTATTGTAGGATTTATATTACTCTCCGGAGGGGGCTTCTGGCTGCTGAACGGCCATGTTTCGGGCGGGCTGGGCGCAGCGATTACAGCCGCCGCCAGCGCTTTATACGGTTGGATCGGCGCCGGTATCATCAGGCGCAGAGGCAGTAAGCCGCTGGTCAAGCAGCTGGCCCAAATCAATAAGTTCATCCGGCTGAACGCGGAAGGCAGCGGAGATTTGACGCAGCGCTTGCGCGTGCAGGAGTTTGCCGGGGATGAAACGCGGGAGCTTGCGAAGTGGATCAACAATATGATCGACTCCTTAGAGGGCATTATGCTGCAGGTCAAACAAGCCGCTGCCGAGGTTCAGGTCAGTCAGGATCGGCTCAATGAATCGACGGGCTCCACGGAGCAATCGACAGGCCGCATGAGCGCCCAGATTCATAATATGATCCGCTCCTTGCGCGGACAGCTGAAGGACATCGATGTCGCCAAAGATGTTACGCAAAATATGAGCGGCACGCTGCGTGAGCTGGAGGAGAAAGCCTCCGATCAAATTGCGGTTGCCCAGGACGAAGTGGAGCGCATCGGCGATAAGATGGATCAAATTTCAGCCAAGGTAGCCGAAACGAATCAGACCATCCAAACGTTCCTGCACACTACCCAAGAAATACCAAGGCTGCTGAAGGTGATTGAGGAAATTTCCGCGCAAACGAATCTTCTCTCACTGAACGCTTCCATAGAAGCGGCTCGAGTAGGCGAGCATGGCAAAGGCTTCGCGGTCGTAGCAGGTGAAATCCGCAAGCTGGCCGATCTGACGAAGAAGTCGACAACGGAAATCAACGACACGATTGAGCAGATCGAGCGCCATGCGAATGAAGCCTCCATCTCCATGGAGGAAGGTACCAAGGTTGTGTGGGAAGGGACACAGATTGTTGCGGCAGCCTCGGAAATTCTCAGCGAAGCCAGCGCCCACGACACCATGAAGACGCAAGTGGTGGAAGAAGTGGTGGCGCTGATGGAGAAAGTAGCGGGCGTAAGCAAAGAGAACCGTCAAATTTCCGCCGAGGTGGAGCAAACGGTCCAGGAGCTGCTGCAGGATATGCTGCATGTGCGCCGAACGACAGGAGATGTCGGGGCGATTACGCAATCCCTGTTCCAGCTCATGAATCAGTTCCAATTAACCGAAAGCCGCATTCGTTAACGGCCTAATCGTTCATTTTTCCTTCGCATGTTAGCTGACCCTTCCTGCATACAATGATAATGCAGAATGGGCCAGCTTTTTTGCGTCGGCTTATGATCAAAGTTTTCTGAGAAAAAACGCAAAGGAGGATGTGGAATGAACGACCGTTTGAGCATTCAAACGAATAGGGAGTTTATGATGGATCCGGGCTATTTTCCCTCGCTCGTAGAGCGCCTGAAGGAGGAACATTTACAGATGCGCGGGCAGCTTGCCGAAATCCGCACGATGGCTGCTTCCTTATTCTCCCTCGAGGATTGCTCAATAGGCATGTGTAAGCTGATCGAACTGCAAGATAGGATTCTTTTTCTGGTGGAAGAGCTGGAGCAGCATTCGGAATGGGAGGAGAGCGAGCTGTTTCCTCTTCTGCAATCCTATTTGCATCCGACAACGGCGCGCTCGGTTTCGCGGTCTATAACGGTTTTGGAACAGGATCATGACTTGGCTAAAAGAGTTGTGCAAACTTTCGTAGACGGTGTGAATGCGATGAAAGTGCCGATAGATGAGGAGTTCCTGCATGTGATGGCGTCGGAATTGATGACGGCCTGCTTAATCCTGCTCAGGCATTTCACCTTGGAGGAGGAGCTTGTGTACCCGCTGGCCGACCGCATTGTGGAGCAATTATCGTAAGTACATAGAAAAAGGGTCTTCTCCAGTCGTTTTGACGGGATGAGGGCTCTTTTTTTATTTTTAAATAGACGAAATATGTCGGAATATTTAAAATATGAGTGAAGACATTGTTAAAGTTTGTAAAAAATGAGAGTCACTTATTCTGGGTAAAGCGGGGGAATGTAGATTGAGAATCGCCAAAAAGTTGGGCGCCAAAAAATATCTGGCCCGGATCTACTTATGGTTCGCTTCATTAATCTTACTGATGACAGCTATTTTATCGAGTGTCGTGTATTACAACGTACAGGAAAAAGTATTTGAGAATGAATACAAAAATAGCCGGAAGCTTCTTGCGCAGACCAAATACAATATCGAATACTTGGATAACATGGTCCGCAACTTAATTTTGTCGACATACAACAATAATGATGTACGGTCATTAATGTATTTGAATGATGACGAGACCTTTGATTATATGAATGTCATTAATAAGCTTAAAACCTCGGTTGTCTGGAGTAATTCCTTCGTTCAATCGGTCTATATTTATAACAACAACAAGATGAACTACTACTCCACACTCGGTCAATTCATTCATAAAGACATGGAGCTGGAGAAGGTGCTGCAGGCGCATGGAGGCTCTATCCCGCCGTTAAAGCCGATTATCCGTGATATGGATGTGAGTCGCGACTCCCAGCATGTGCAAAAGGAAAAAGTTCTTACCTATGCGATGTATGAACTGACCGACGAGCAAGGCCGTATGGACGGCGCTGTTATTCTAAACATTAAACTGGAATGGTTGTTCAATAATATCAAAGCAATTAACAACGTTGAAGAGGAACAGCTAAGTAAAATGTTCATTCTCAGTGACAATCGGCAGTTCATGGAAGTGAGCCAGGAATTGTCGGAGGAAGGAACGAAGCTCGAGGATTTACTGCGAGAGAAGTCTGCGTCTTTGGGAGCGTCAGGAGACTATTTCTCTATAAAAATGGGCGGTACCAAATATTTGGCAGCATACATACCCATAGATAATACAGGATGGGTTTTGTTTAAGACTATGCCCTATGATGAAGCCTACGTTTATTTAATTAAACTAAGAACAAGCATTATTATCATAACCGTCATTGTTTTGCTAGCGACCTTGTTAGTTCTCTTGCAAGTATCCAGAGGGATCTACAAACCTGTCGAACAACTGGTCTCGCAGCTGCGCTCAAGCCATTTGCTCGGCGGGGAAACCGCAGTATCGCGAGATGAATTTATTTTTTTACAGGACGTTTACAGGAATTCAGCAACACAATTGGGACAATTTCATCAGGAGAAGATTTCCGGTCAACAACGCATGAAGAACCGTTTTTTAAGCAAATGGGTATTAAACAGTTTGTCGGTTTCCATCGGCGATTTCGAAGGATCGTGCCAAGAGCATAAGCTGCCTTTTCGGCAAGAGCACGGCTTTATGATTTGTGTTTTGAAGTTCGATAATTACAAGAATCTGACCGAAATGAGATTGGAGGAAAAAGAACTCCTCGTATTCGCGGTAATGAATATTGCTTCGGAATTTTTAAGCAAGGTTTGTCATGCGGAAGCGGTCGATTTACGCAATGACCACGTGGCTGTGATTCTACAGACCGATACGCAGGTGCAATTGCTGGAAGCGTCCATTTTATCGCAGCTTAAGGAGTGCCAAACCTACTTGTTCCAATGCTATAATTTCTCGGTTACCGCTGCTCTAAGTGACAGTGTTACAGACCACACCCACTTAACAACGGCTTATCAACAAGCTCTGTATGTATCTATGTACCGGTTCCTTGCAGGCAAAATGTCGGTCATCACACAAGACTATATTGCGCAATTAGGTCAGATTCCTTCAATGGACCGGGTGCTGGAGCTTGAGAATCAATTGCTTGACCAAGTGCGGCACGCTAATTTTCGAGGATCTGCCGACAGACTGGCCATCCTGCTCGATGAAGTGAAAAAGCTTGAATACAGCGATATGATGCTGTCCTTGCTGCACGCCGTGAATCAATTTAAATATGTCGTTTATGATCTAAATAAATCACGCAGTGAACCTGTCAAAGTGAATGCGATTCTGATGAGCAAAGAGTTGCTGGAAATTGAAACGATCACGGAATTCCAAACCAAATGGATGGAAGTGATCTACGAGGTTACGAGTGAAGGTCAGGTGGAAAGGAATCCAGTCTCAAAAGATGTAACCATCGCGATCCATATCGTAGAACTGATCGATGAGCGTTATGCCGATATCAATTTGGGAGCCTCTGAAATCGCTGCGATCATCGGAATATCTCCATCCAGAGTCGGGAAGATATTCAAGGCTTACAAACAAATGTCCATTCCTGATTATATGAATCGGGTGCGGCTGGAGAAAGCGGTAGAGTGGTTGGAGAACTCGCAATTGAACATTCAAGAAATTATGCGTAAAGTCGGTTTTGAAAATGAGAGCTATTTTTATAAAGTGTTTAAAGCCAAATTTGGGACAACTCCCCGGGAATTTATTGCTAAGCGAGTGAAGGAACGCATATGAGGATACAGACCGTTAACGTTTACTTAGGCTGATCATGCCTTGCTGCGTAACGGTCTTTTGGTGTATTGGCCAAAAAATGCAGTCCTTGAGAGGGCAAATATGCAAAAAGTGCGGTCGCCGATTTCAGCTCAGACCAAAATGAGCAGTATACGGGTTATTCCTGTGCGCTTTACAGTTAAGGCATGAATCAAGCTTGATCATTCATTTACCCGAAGGAGTGAAACTGTGAATGCACGAAAGAACGAATTAACCTATTTCAGAAAAAACAAAAGCTTGTTTTTCATCTCGCTTCCAGCTCTGCTGTTTGTGTTTGCCTTCTCTTACTTGCCGATGTTCGGGGCTGTGCTGGCATTCAAGGATTTTAATTATGCCAAAGGGATATGGGGAAGCGATTGGGCGGGGCTGGAAAACTTTAAGTTTTTCTTCACTTCTCAGGATGCGTTCAGAGTAACCCGTAATACGCTGCTGTTGAATGCGTTGTTTATTGTTACCGGACTGGCTGCCTCAGTAGTCATGGGGATTCTGCTCGCTGAACTGGGAAGAAAAGCTGTGAGAGTGTTTCAAACTGTGCTCTTTTTTCCTTATTTTTTATCCTGGGTTGTCGTGGGCTATCTGACCTACATCCTGCTAAATCCAACTTACGGTGCCGTAAATAAGCTGCTGGCATGGCTGAATATTGCGCCTGTAGACTGGTACTCTGACCCCCAATATTGGCCTGTAATTCTGGTAATCACGTATCTTTGGAAAAATGTCGGCTATACAGCCATCATTTTCTACACGGGATTAATGTCAATTGATCCGGGTTATTATGAAGCGGCTGCGATTGACGGAGCATCCAGGTTTCAACAAATTTTGCGTATTTCGTATCCGCTGCTTGTGCCTTTGGTGCTTTTGCTTTTCATGCTGAATGTAGGCAAGATCTTCTTCTCGGATTTCGGCTTGTTTTATTTTGTTCCCCGTAATGCAGGAGCCTTATATTCAGCAACCGATGTTATCGATACATACGTGTATCGTTCGTTGAGAGTCGTAGGCGATATCGGGATGGCCTCGGCAGCCGGTCTTTATCAATCGTTTGTAGGGCTTGTGCTTGTCCTTATCACCAATCGGATTGTCAAAAAAATAAACAGCGAGAGTGCATTGTTCTAGCCCGGAAGGAGAGAAAGCTATGCCGATTCGAAGTCGGGCGCAGCAATGGTTCCAAGGATTCAATCTGTCGTTCTTTATTATTATTTCAATTGTTACGGTTATTCCGCTGATTTATGTACTCTCTGTGTCATTAACCTCCGATTCCGACATTGCTCAGTATGGTTACAACCTCATTCCCGAACATATAACAGGCAAGGCGTATATGTACTTGCTGCAAACGCCGAAGCAATTGCTCAGTGCGTATTTCATTACGATTATCGTTACCGCAGCAGGTACCGCCTTAAGCCTCGCTTTGACGACATCCGTTGCTTACGTAATGACGCGCAAAGATTACAGATATCACCGCATCACAACGTTTTATGTATTCTTTACGATGATTTTTAATGGGGGACTTGTCCCTACCTACATGGTTGTGACCAAGATTCTGCATCTGCAGGACACGATATTTGCCTTAATCCTGCCCTATGGCGTAAGTGCGTGGTTCGCCATGCTCATGCGGGGATTTCTGATGACGATGCCCTTTGAGGTCATCGAATCGGCGAAGATCGACGGGGCAGGCGAGATGCGAATTTTCGCGGGCATCATCGTGCCGTTGTCCAAGCCTGCGCTAGCTACTGTCGGGTTATTCTACGCTCTCGGCTATTGGAACGATTGGTGGCTGGCGATGCTGTATATTTCGGATGCCAATCTCGTTCCATTGCAATATATGCTGCAAAGCATTATGTCGAACCTGGAGCATTTAACCAGTCATATGCAAGCAGGACTGAATATTAATTTGGAGCAGATCCCAGGTGAATCGGCTCGCATGGCCATTGCGGTGTTGGCTATAGGCCCAATGATGTTCGTTTTTCCGTTGTTTCAAAAGTACATCGTGAAAGGGCTCACTTTAGGTGCAGTAAAAGGATAGATTGTTACACCCGCTCGGGTGTTCAATAATAGAAAACCAGGGAGGTACTAGAGATGAGAATTAGAAAAATGAAATCCATGCCGTTTGTAGTAAGCACAATCCTGATAGGTTCCATGATGCTTGCAGGTTGCAGCAAAACGGTGGAAACGGCATCGACGGCTTCACCGGCTGCTGGGGCCAAAGAGACAACGGCTCTGAGCACCGATGCCAAGAAACTCGAACCGGTAACGCTGAAATGGTACCTGCCTCAAGGGGCTTTTCCGGATGCGAAAGCGGTATTCGCCGAGATGAGCAAAATCACGAAGGAAAAAATTAATGCCGAACTTAATATCGAATTCGTCGATTGGGGAAATTACGATCAAAAAATGCAGGCTGTGCTAGCCTCCGGTGAAAATGTAGATCTGATGTTCACTTCGAATTGGACGAACGATTACGTTTCCGCTGTGAATAAAGGCGCTTATTTGGACGTGACGGATCTGCTCCAGAAATATGGTACGAATATTTTGAAGCAAGTGCCTGAAAAAGCTTGGGAAGCTCCGAAAATTAACGGCAAACTGTACGGCATTATTAATACGCAAGTGCTTGCAAGAACACCGGGCATGCTGATCAATAAACAGTATGCGGATAAATACGGCTTCGATCCGTCGAAAGCTAAGAAGCTGGAAGATTTGACTCCCTTTTTGGAAAAGGCAGCCGCAGGCGAGAAGGATAAATATGCCTTTCGTGTGAAAGGCAATGACGATCAGCTTAGTTATATTGGTTCTGCGCTTGGGATTGAATATTTCGCTGATACGAATCCAGGCGTGCTTCTGATCAACGACAATGACACGAAGGTCGTCAATCTGTTTGAGACAAAAGAGTATGTGAACTTCCTGAAACTGATGCATGAGTGGTATCAAAAAGGCATTATCCGCAAGGATGCGCCGACCATTACGGATCTTGACGCGGATGAGAAGGCTGGGAAGTATTTGACAAGAACAGCCGTTATGAACCCCGATGTACCCGCTAACCAAGCGGATCGTTACGGCGGCGGCAAGCCGGAGAACGTCCTGACCGCTCAATTTTCTGCCCCCTATATGAGCACAGGTTCCATTATCGGAACTTTGACAGCTATTCCCCGTACGTCCAAAAATCCGGAACGGGCCATGATGTTTTATGATCTGATGTATTCCGATGCTAAACTATTCAATCTCATGAATTATGGTATTCAAGATAAGCACTACAAAAAAACTGGCGAAGATTTGATTGAAGTCATCCCTAACAGCGGCTATAACGTTGCTTCAGGTTGGGAGTACGGCAACATGTTCAACTCCTATCGCACAAGCCCGCTGCAACCCAAATGGTTCCCGGCAGGACCGGACATGAACAAAGCCGCAGTTTCATCCAAAGTGCTCGGCTTCAGCTTCGACCCTTCCAAGGTGAAAAGCGAGTTGGCGCAATGTGCTTCCGCGATTAGCGAATTTAAAGCAGGTCTGATTACCGGAGCGCTTGATCCCGACACTACGCTGCCGAAATTAAATGAAAAGCTGAAAAAAGCGGGCATGGACAAACTGCTGGCGGAAATGCAATCGCAAATTGATGCTTGGAAGGCAGCAAATAAAAAGTAAGCGGGTGTTTGAACGTGGCGGAGGGGAAGTGTACCTCCGCCATGCTTACAAATAACCATAAATAGCGGAAGGAGGGATAATCAATCATTCAGGGTACGGCAATGACAATATGGTTCTGACACAAGAGCTTGGCTGGCTGCGACGTGCTTTCTGATTTAGATTGGCTGAGGAGCTTCAGACAGAGCCTCGGCAAACCACAAATTGAGGAGGTTATTTCATGTTGAAAGGAAAGGGAATATGGAAGCTAGCTGTTAGGAAAATGATTGCAGGTTCATTAGCAGCGTGTATGTTCGCATCTTTTCAAACCAATTTTGTATTTGCGTCGCCAACCGACCAATCATTGACAAGACTTCCGGGGGTTGTTGTAACGGCGAGCAGTGAGTGGAATAAAATGTATGCCAGCAGAACGATTGACGGAAGCGTGGCGGGTGACAGCTCTACCTGGACTTCCAACCACAATGTGAAGCCGCACTGGCTGAAGATTCAGCTTCCTTCCGAAAAAACGATCGCCAAGTACGTGCTTCACCACTTTGGCGTATTTGGAGACAAGGGCTTAAACCCGCAGAGCTTCAAAGTAAGCGTAAGCACGGACGATATTAACTGGACTCAGGTCGATCAGGTGGAAAACAACATCTACGATGTCACGCAGCGTACGCTTGCAGCGCCTGTTACGGCCCGCTATGTTAAAGTCGAGTATATTACCCCGCAGCAGCCCTTAGAAGCAGCGGGCGGCATGGAAGCCCGCCTTGCCGAAATTGAGCTCTTCAGCAGCAGCGATGCCGTAAGCAGTCTATACAACCGGGTACCTGTCATTACGTTGAATGATCGGACAGTCGGCTACACAGGCGATCCGGTCAATTGGTATACGAATGGCGCAACCGCGCCAATTGCATATAAAAGCGAAAATCCCGATTATACACAAATTCCTTTTAAATATATATATAAAAGGCATGGCGTCACAGAAACATTTACGGAAACGGCACCTTCCCAAATCGGTCAGTATGATGTCAAGGCTATATTTGCAGGGAATGACACGTACAGCAGTGCCGAGAGCAATACTGCCCTCCTTTCGATCACCAAAGCAGCTATAAAGCTTTCTCTTGAAAGTAAGACCTTTACGTATACAGGTAATAATGTACCAATGACGGGAGCCGTCGTATATCCGATCAAGGTGCCTTATGGTTACAAATATAAACCTCTTACCCCGGGTGCTCCATGGAGAAACACAGCTCCAATCGATGTAGGAACCTATATGGTCAAAGCGGTATTTAGCGGAAATGATGTTGCTCTGAACGCGGAAAGCAATGAAACGACGATGACAATCCTTCCGGTTTCTGCGAAAACCGATTGGTCGGAACTGAGCACGCTCCTGTCAGGAATTACGGAGAAACAATCTGCTGAAGATAATAGCATTAATATTACTGGCGGCAAGTACTTGGCTGCGAGCATGCTGATGGGCAATGGAACGTTCGGCGTCATCTCCGATGCCAGAAAAAATCAACAAAGTTATTTCCTTTCCAGCGGCGATGCTTTCGGAAGTTCCAAACTGGTGAATGCCCGGTTGACATTTGGCAATGGAGATCCCATTGTGCCATCTCCAACACCTCCGACGCCACCCATTTCCTTTTTGTTTAATTCCTCCAGTTCTTCACCCGGTGAGCCGTCTGAGGAAATTTATAGTCGAGCTGTAGACTATGCCTTTGACTCGAATGAGCTTACGGAGTGGCTGTCTACGACACAAAAAGTGTCGCAAACAACCGGATTGCCGCGTCCATTGGAGAAGTGGGTCAGTGTGCAAGGAAGCCAGCCGTTTACTTTCAACAAGATCGAAATCAAGCATCATAGTGTGCTTTTTCCGGATGAAGCGAAGTATAACCTCTACAATTATGATATTCAGACTTCCAATAATGGAACGAATTGGACGACAGTGCAAAGCGTAACCTACAGTACTTATGGGGCTGGCGCTCCGGTCAGTACGTTTGATTTCGCTGCGCCGATCACGGCCAAATATTTGAGGGTGTATACAACGACACCTGTGAACCCACAATATGAGACTCTGCATTTTCCCAAGGATATGACCTCCGCGCGCATTACGGATATCAATTTGTATAATAACGGCGCCAATGTGATTAATCCGCCTAAAGTGAATGACGGAAGCTTCTCGCACGAACGCGATATGTTGAATGCCGAAATCCGCAGCAAAATGAAATATAACAGCAATTCGGTCAGTTACCAGAGCTGGACGGCGGACGACCAGAATGCCATGTTTACGAACGTTACCTTGGACAGCTCAGCTTCCGGTCCGCAAAAAGTGAAAATCCAATTGACGAGTCCGGTGCTTGGCGGAGTGACCAATGAGACCGGAACCGACGGCAATGCGATCTGGTTGACAAGGCACGATGAAACGGGATTTGTTTTCCGGGGAGCAACGGCAACCAAAGTGATCAAGGGCAACTATCAGATGGGAGCGGGCAACGTGATTATGTTGACGCTGAATCCGGGGGAGACGGCAAAAATCGCTACCGTGCTGTATACGCACAGCGGACTGAAAGCTCCGGCAGGATCAGGTTCCATTCTCGCCACCAAAGATATTACGACCGTGAAAAATATTGCTGTACAGAAGTTAAATGCCATAACGGAAACTTCGATCGATACTGCCCGTTCCTATCACCTGAATTGGTGGAAAAATTATTGGCTTAAATCGTATGTGAAACTAGCCGACCCGGTCATACAGAACTATTATTTCACTAGTCTTTATATTCTGGGCAGTGGTGTTCGTCAAACGCCGGAATGGGCCGAGCAGCCGAATGTGGTCGGAGGTTTGAACGGCTTGTTCGTTACGAATGATAATGCAGCAGCCGACGGGAATGCCGTTCTGAACTATAACTATGAAGCGCCGTTCTATGGCGTGTATTCCAGTAACCGCACGGATATGATGCAGCCTTATTACGCAGATCTCGTGAATACGTTAAGTTTTGAGCAGCAGAGAACGGCCGATAGAGGATATCAGGGTGTTCAGACTGACAGACAAATAAGACAACTGGGCGCCTTCTACGGAGTGGCAGCTGCCAAGCCGGTTGTTGCTAGTAAAAAGGTTCCCCAATTGTCAAGCGACCAAAAAACAAATGTTCTTCTCTATACGCGACCGCTGCTGTGGGATTGGCAGTACAACAGAAATGATGAAGATCTGAGAAGATTTATTTATCCTTCAATCAAAAAGACCATCGAGTTCTACGTTGATTTTGTAGTCAAGAAAGAGGATGGCAAATACTGGGTGTTTAATAGCGCGAATAACGAAGGAGGCTGGAACATCAATGCCTCCATGGACATGGGCTATATTCGAACGACATTTAGAGAGTATATGGAAATGGCGCAGCGTTTAAATGTCGATGCGGATCTGGTCGCCAAATGTCAGGAGATACTTGCCAATCTGTCTCCGATTCCGACCAGTACGAACAACCCGACGACCGTTAGCAACTTAGCCCAGCTTGGCTTTAGCCATAACAAGGAGATTTTTGTCGGCGGCGTTGAGAGCACGAACCCCATTCAAGTTAGAGTCTATGATTTGCCGTGGGCAGCTTACATCTCGAGCAACAACCAGCCTGTTGTCTTGGAAGGCTCCGTTCATCCGAGCGAACTGATCCATATCGGTTCTGACCCTGCCCTTCTTCAAATTGCTAAGGATACCTTTGAGTATGGCGACTATTTAAATCCGCACACGAATGGCGGCGTAGGCAATGGGTTCCCGAAATCGTACACGATTGCAGCAAGATTAGGATATAAAGCTGATCAATTAACCGATATCCTCCATAGAAACCTGAGCATGAATATCTATAGCAAGAATTTCTACGAGGGTGAAAATTTTGAAACTGCGGGTACGCTGGAAAGCGTCAACAGCATGCTGCTGCAGAATGAGTTGACCGACATGGCTGGCGGAACGTACGAAATGCGCCTGTTCCCGGCGTGGAGCAAAAACGTTGACGCCAAATTCGTCACCTTGCGTGCGAAAAACGCATTCCGTGTATCCAGCGAACTGAAAAACGGCAAAGTGCAGTCGGTCGAAATCATCAGTGACGCGGGTAAAACGTTAACCCTTGTCTCTCCTTGGGCGAAAGGCATTGTTGTTAAAGACAAAAACGGCAATACGGTCCCTGCAGCAAAAGGTACCACGAAATATACAAACGAGGCTGCCTATACGTTCAACACCGTGGTTAATGGCGTTTACACGATTACAGAAGCGCCTGCGAACTAAGTATATTTAGGAGAATACGCGAAAGGCTGTCCCCAGTCATATCTATGACTTGTGAGACAGCCTTTTGCGTAGTTATGCTTTTGTGGGGCAAAATAAGCAGTATTTCCCTCTATATTCCCAGCGAGGTTATCTTAAGCCTCAAGCGAACTAAGCGTCTTCTCCTCGCACTCCTTGGAGCAGAAGCTGTTATGCTCCTCTTCGCAAGCTTCGCAGCACACATGCTTCAAGTGGCACAAATCGTTTGCGCAGTTGATATAGCGATCCTCGGCCGTTCCGCAGTGGTAGCATTTGCCCACGACGATATCCTCATCCGTGCGGTTGATGGGAACTGAAATCCGCTCATCGAAGACGTAGCATTTGCCGTCAAAGAGACGGCCCTTCACTTCTTCATCTTTGCCGTAAGTGACAATTCCGCCATCAAGTTGGTAAACGTCTTTGAAGCCTTCCTGAATCAGGAAGCCGGACAGCTTCTCGCAGCGGATACCGCCGGTGCAGTAAGTGAGAATCGGCTTGTCCTTAAATTCCTGGAGGTTGTTCCGAATCCATTCCGGGAATTCACGCGTCGTTTCCACGTCCGGGCGAATGGCGCCGCGGAAATGTCCGATCTCGTATTCATAGTGATTGCGGCCATCCAGAACGATCACATCTTCTTGCTGAAGCTTCTCATAGAAATCTTTTGGCTTCAAATGCGTGCCGGTCAGCTCGTTGGGATTCACATCTTCTTCGAGACGGAAGGTTACGAGCTCCTTTTTTGGGCGGACGAACAGCTTTTTGAAAGCATGTCCTTCACTCTCGTCGATCTTGTAGACCATATCTTTAAACAAAGGCATTTGGTTCATCATCGCCATGTAGGCATCGGTTTGCTCGACGGTTCCTGACAAAGTTCCGTTGATGCCTTCCGGGGCGATCAGGATGCGGCCTTTAATGCCGAGCTCTTTACAATAGGCCAAGTGTTCACGAGCCAATGCTTCATGATCTATCACGTTAACGAATTTATAATACAACAAAATGCGGTATGGAGAGCTTTGTGCTGTCATTGACTAAACCACCTATACGTTATAAAATGCATGCCCCGAACAGACGGAGCCTTATGCATATAGTGACATAAAACCGCACATTTTTCAATCAACCAGCAATTTTTGGATGGTGTGAAAAACCTCTTCCAGGGCAATCGCAAGGGTTTGCAGCTGGTTTTGAATCCAGATGGTCTTCGTTTCATCCAGAGGGGTGGATTGCTGCAGTGTTTCTTCAAGCGCTGTTGCCGCGGCAAGCACGCGATGGGCAGACAGGTTGCTTGCTGAGCCGCGCAGCGTATGAAGCTGAGAGATGGCAGCATCGTATTCGGTTTGTTGAATGGCCGTTGTAAGCCGATCTATCGAATCTTTGGTCTGCTCATGAAATTTCCTCAACATGTTGTGGTAGATATCCATTTTTCCTCGCAGCCGCTCGAGGGCTTCTTCGGTATCCAGGCCGGGAGCAGTCATTTTGCCGCCGCTCAAACTTAACATGTTATGGACGGCCGCGAACAAGCGGTCAGGCATGATCGGCTTGGAGATCACTTCATTCATTCCTGCGCGGATACAGGCTACACGCTTCTCTAAGGTCGAATCTGCGGTGAGGGCGATAATGGGAATGTGTCTCCATTCAGGCTTAAGCCGAATGCGCTTAGCGGTTTCGATCCCGTCGAGATCAGGCATATGGATATCCATCAGGATAATTTGGTAATCTGAGGTTTCCAGATGCTGCAGGGCCTCAAATCCGTTGGAAGCTACTTGGACGATACCATTCATGCTTTCTAGCAAAGAGCGGGCGACGGTCTGATTAATTTCATTATCTTCAACAAGCAGAATCCGCGGAGAGGAAGGCCAAACTTCCTTTATGTCAAGCGCTCCCGCTCCCGGCCTGCCTGTCGCATCCGAAGCAAGCATATTCTGCAAGGTTTGGCAGAGAATGCTCTTGGAGATCGGTTTAACCAAGATCGCATCCGGCGCGGCTTCGGGCGGAAGCTGCTCTAAAGCGTCCCGTCCCGCTAAGGTCGTATAAATAATCGTTTTCAAATTATGGCGGTTACACGCCTCAAGCATGTCCAGCCACACTTCCTCCCCGTACATATCAAAGGCTTCCATGTCGAGCAGCACCAAGTCCAGTGGAGTGACGTCAATGACTTTCCTGGCTTCCTTCCACGAATACACGCCTGCCCCTTCCTTGCACATCGATTGCAGGGATTGAAGCAGCACACTGTGCAGCTCGGGGTGATCTTCCACGAGAAGGGCGCGAAGCGGGAAACACAGCGGTGTCTTCATCGTTTGCGGCGTTAAGGCAAATGGGAGGCTGACGCGAAAAACAGTGCCGATCCCGGGACTGGAGGAAGCTTCAATCGTACCGCCCATATGATCGATGATGCTCTTGGAGATCACAAGACCAAGTCCCGTTCCCCCGAATTTGCGGCTTGTGACTTCATCGGCTTGCATGAACGGCTGGAACAACCTGGCAAGCTGCTCTTCGTTCATGCCAATTCCCGTATCGGCAACCGTGAAGCCAAGGCGTACTTCTTCTTCCCGCAGGTGCTCAACTTGGACGCGCAGCGCAACGGTTCCTTGTTCCGTGAATTTAATGGCGTTGCTGGTTAGGTTCAAAAGCACTTGGTACAAGCGCAGAGAATCACCAATGAGACCAAGCGGCACTTGTTCCTCGATATCGCAAATAAAATCAACCGGCTTATGGCCGAGCAGCACGCTAAGCGTTTCACACACGCGGTCGATCGTGTCATCCAGCAGGAAGGCATGATGCTCAATCGCCAGCTTGTCTGCCTCCAGCTTAGAGAAGTCAAGGATGTCGCTAATAATCTGCGATAAGGACAGCGAGGATTTCGTAATTTTACTCATATAGTCCCTTTGAAGCGAAGACATGGCCGTGCGTTCCATCAAGTGGGACAGTCCGACGATTCCGTTCAGCGGCGTCCGAATTTCGTGGCTCATCCTTGCCAGGAAAATGCCCTTGGTTAAATTGGCGTCATCGGCTTCCTGCTTCGCGCGAATCAGCTCTTCTTTGACAAGCCGCCGATCCGTAATATCCCGCGAAATGGCAGAGAAGTAACGTTCCCCTTTTTCAGCAGGCGTATGGGGGACAACCGTGACGGAGACGAAGATGCGGCGCTGTTCTTTCGTTAACGCTTCGGCTTCAAATTCCCAGAACCCTTCTCGGATCGCGGTAAGCAGGCCTTCATCGAAATCGATGTTGCTTCGGATGTCCACGTACTCGCTGAATAAGCGAAGTGTTTTTTGTTCCTTATGTAGTCCAATTAAGTTTTTGCCGGCTTGATTCATATAGAAAATATAGCCCTGCTGATCAAAGGTAAGAATGGCATCCCGCGCACTTTCTACAATCGTAAGGAGCCGCATCTTCGTCTCATTGCTTTCCTTGATATCGCTGATGTCGCGGGCGATGATGACATACCCTTTCAAATCCCCTCCCGGATGCGTAATTGCGCTGACGCTCACTTGAACGAAGAGGCGCGTGCCGTCTATGCGATGCCAAATCCACTCCGCATCCTCTTTGAGGTGGCGCAGCGTTCGAATCACGAGGGCTGTGCAGTCGGCAGGCACGAATTCCCCAAGCTCAAGCGTGTACTTGGCCGCTCTTTCTTTCAATTGATCTTGATCCATCCATAGCAAGGGGGTTGCTTTTTTGTGTACGTCTGTGAACGTGTAGCCAAGAAGTTCTGTCGCCCGCCGGTTCAAATGATTGATGGTAAAATGCGGGTCCGTGACGATCATCGCGTATTGATTGTGCTGAATGAAAGCTTCGAAAGGCTCGAACAGCTCGCGCAGGTTTTCGATCATTCCATTGACGGAATGCGCCAAAGCGCCCAATTCATCTTTGCTTTTGAACATAAGAGGCTTTATGTAGAAGTCGCCGGCAGCCACGGATTCCGTGACGCGCAGAATTTGCTGAATCCGTGAAATAATGAGCGTGTTAGCCGTTAAGCGGATCAAAAGAAACAGGATGGCGGCAGTAATGACGATCAAGCCGACTGTCGACCAAAACAATGGACTGGCAGGCGCCTGGAAGAAAGCATCCGGCAAAGAGTAAGCAAGATGCCAGGATAATTGCGGCACACGAGCATAAAACCATTGCGCTTCCTTGCCGTTTTCCAAATGGACGTCCAAATATCCCTCATCTTGCTGCAATGCTTTATGAAAAGTATCTGCCAGAGAAGGGTTGTCGGCGATAATGTTTTTGGTGAAAATTTTGGAGAGATCGGTATGATACAGAAAAGTGCCTTCGTCATTCACAATGACGGCCTGTGCGCCTGCAACCGGAGGGTGAAGATGATCACGAAAAGCAGCCTCTGCGTCCAGCGAGATATCGACGAGGCATGTCAATTCTTTTTGATCATTGTAGACAGGAGCAGTAATCGTAATCATGAATTTGCCGGAAACTTTGCCGAAATAAGGGTCAGAGATGTACGTTTTGCCGAGTAAGGCCTCTTCAAATCTCCGCTCGCCTTTAATGTTCAGTTCGTTGCCGGAGGTAAGACGTAAATTTCCGTCCAGATCCGCAACGCCCATCGCAAAGAAGCGATTATTGCCTGTTTGCAATTCTTGGGCCAAATAATTCAACTGTTCCTGCAAAGTTCCCCGCCTCATCACGTTTACCCGGCTAACCAGCTCTACTTCGGCTAGTCGAATCGACAGGAAGTCGTACAAATTTTGAGCGGAATTGGAGACAGAGGAGATCGACTGGGTTTTTAACTGCTGAATTAATTTATCTTTCGACAGCTTATAGTTCGTAAAGCCAACGACGGATAATGAAAGGGTTGTGATGAGAACAAGTAGTGCAACCAGTTTAAAACGCAAGGAAGATGACATAAGGTGCCTCCGCAGTTTGACAAAATGTTAGGAAAATTTACAAATTTCACACCTGTTTTGCGTAATTCATTTAACGATTTTCATGTATGATTAAGGGTAAAGGATGATTTGAGTATAACATCTTAGTTCGATCATTCATTCATAAACTTGGAGGAATTTAACTCATGCGATTTACTGTAAAAACGAAAATGATCACCGTATTTGCAATTATTTTTCTCATGATCGGAGGGTTAAGTTTTACGGATATGACGCGGATGGGCGTCCTGAAAGACACCAGTTCGGACATGGCTACGAATTGGATGATCGGTGTACAAGTTATGGATGAGATTCACTATAACTCAGAACATATCTTAACATTGTTTTATCAGAAAAAGCTGGAGCCGGATACGAAAAAGCATGAGCCGTTCGATACCGAAATCGCCAGCTCCATGACAAAAATCGACAAATTGTTAGAAAACTATAAGGGAAGTCTCTCCGGGGATGATGATACGACGCAATTCGATGAACTTAACAAAGATTGGGATGCGTTCAAAGCTGCATTTGCAACAAATAAACAGCTAACCGCTGATCCAACGAAAGTGAAGGAAGCTGCAGCAAGCCAGCAAGCGATGTCAGATGCTTTTGGTACTGCGCAAAAATCGATGGCGGGGATGGTCGTCTTTAACCAGGAAGGCGGAAAACAGGCCGATCTGGACAACATTAAACTTTATGAAAAAAGCCTGAAAACCTCTGCAATCGTACTTGGTGTAATCATCGTGTTCATGATATTTACTTGTTACATGCTTGTTAGAAATATTTCTGCCCCTGTTCGCCGAACGTCACAAGTTTTAACCCGAATCGCCAATGGCGATCTGACGGTGGAGCCGATTGTCTTGAAAAATAAAGACGAAATCGGTGATTTGGCTGATTCTGTGAATCAGATGGCCGACCACCTGCGCTACTCGGTGCAGCAAATGCTGCAAGCCGCAGGCAGCGTAGCGACGTCCTCACAGCAGTTGTTTGCAAGCTCCGAGCAGAACACGTCCGCTTCCCAGCACGTGGCGGCAGCTGTGCAGGAGGTTGCAGCCGGTGCGGATACTCAAGCGCAAAATGCGCTGGAATGCGGCACTGCCATGGAAGAAATGACAATTGGCATTCAACGGATCGCTGAGACGACTTCCGATGTTTCGGGACTGTCCGTTACCGCTGCGCAAATTGCCGAGGAAGGTACGCACTCCATGGAGCGGGTAGTCCATAAAATGCAAGCCGTCAGCCATTCGGTAGATGCGGCGAACGAAGTGATTCAAGAGCTGGAGAAGCATTCCCAGAACATCGGACAAATCTCTACCCTCATTGGAAATATCGCTTCCCAAACGAATCTGCTCGCCCTAAATGCGGCGATTGAAGCGGCACGTGCCGGCGAGAGCGGCAGAGGCTTTGCGGTTGTAGCCGGGGAGGTTCGCAAGCTGGCTGCCCAGACAGACGATTCCGTGCGCGATATTTCGGAACTCATTTCGAACATGCAAAGAGATGCTTTGCGTGCTGCGGAAGTTATGAATGCGGGACTGCTGGACGTGCAGGAAGGGTTAAAAGAAGTAGGCAGCGCGGAAACGGCCTTTGGTCAAATCGTAGCGGCTTCGCAGGAAGTGGCTGGCAAAATTCAAGAAGCCGCTGCTGCAGCCGAGCAGATGGCTGCTTCGTCGGAACAGGTTGCCGCAACGGTAGCAAATGTCGGTTCTGTTGCACAGATGACTTCTGGAACCGCGCAGTCCGCAGCTGCCGCAACGGAAGAGCAGCTTGCTTCCACGGAAGAAATTACTTCATCTGCGAGAAATTTGGCGAGCATCGCCCAAGATCTGCATCAAGTGGTAACGAAATTTCGAATTTCTTGATAATTGGGCTGGCGTAAAAAAACTTCCTGAGGCTGACTCAGAGAAGTTTTTTTATTTTTTTGCACAATGTGCTGTGGAATCGATTAGACAACAATAATTAGGTGATCCGGAGGCTTTTCCATATCACATAATTGAAAGCGTTTGCGTATACTAGAGTAACTCGTAAAATGTTCTACGAGTGCCAATACTTGTAGGAGGTGGAAGATGACCATGTATTTAAAAAATATGTTATCGGCGTGCATGGGACTCTGGTTTTTGGTAAGCCCCTGGGTGTTTGGATTTGAAGCTCAAACGGATGCGTTTTTTGCCTGTGTGCTGCTTGGCGGTTTGCAATTCGTGGGGTCTCTGCTGGCTCTGGGCAAAACAGGGAAGCGGGTCTGGCAGAACTGGCTGTGCCTGGTGATCGGGGCTATATTCATTCTCGTTCCCAATGTGTTTCACGTAGGATTGTTCGCCTATTTCTTATTTGTCGTGCTTGGCTTTATAACGATTCTTGTCAATTATGCGAATTTGTACGCCGAAGAGCAATGAAGCTGACAAAAATATCGAACAGGGGATACTAAAGGCGAATTCCGTATATCCGGGAGTCGTCAAAGGTGAACCCTGTTTTTTGTGTTAAAAATAAGGGTTGCATGTGTGTTTTATTATGTCATAATGATAATATCAAATTGACAATAACAAATGAGCGAGGCAGTGACACCCTTGAATACAGAACATGCAAGCAGCTATAAAGCAAGTAATTATCGCACGCCGGACGGTGCGCCTGCGGATATAGTGATCTTCACGATTACTTCCGAGGCGAAGGGGTCCGTGAAGAAGGCTCTCCCGCTGAGAGAGCTGCAGGTATTGCTGATTCAAAGAAAACAGTGGCCGTTCGAAGGCCAGTGGGCCCTTCCGGGCGGTTTCTCGACGGAGACGGAAACGATTCATGAGAGCGCCCGGCGCGAGCTGACCGAAGAGACGGGCGTTTCGGACGTCCACCTTGAATATTTTAACGTGTACAGCACGCCGCAGCGCGATCCCCGGGGATGGATCATCTCTCACGCTTACTTCGCGTTGGTTCACGAGAGCTTCCTGGAGAAGCGGCAGGCTGCCGATGACGCTGCCGATGTCCGGCTGTTCCCCGTGGAGGAAGCGCTGGCCATGGATCTCGCTTTCGACCATGAGATCATCATTCGCGATGCGCTCGCACAGATTCAGCTAAAGATGCTGACGACGACGATCGCGAAAGAATTTTTGGCCGAGGAATTCACGATCAGCGAATTGTATCAAGTGATTCAAACGGTCGTCCCGACGTTCAACGAGCGGAATTTTATCCGTAAAATTACGTCTACCCAAAGCCGCAAAGGCATTATCGAAGAGGTTTTGGATCACAACGGACAGGGGAAAATGTCCAACAGGTATTCCCAACGCGCCGCCCAGCTTTACCGTTTTACCGATTACGTGCCTCAGCTGTCCATATACAGCTAGGCCTCTCTTTTACGTTTTGATATTGTCTTATTAATATTATCAAACATACACAATGGAGGAGTGGTTCAGGATGAAAGCATTGATTATTATTGATTACACGGTTGATTTTATTGACGGGAAGCTTCCTTGCGGGGAGCCGGGCATGGCGATTGAAACGCGGATCTGTGAAATTACCGAGGCATTCGTCGCCCGGCAGCATTTTGTGGTCATGGCGGTGGATCTGCACGAGGAACAGGATCCGTACCATCCGGAGACGAAATTGTTTCCTCCGCACAATATCCGCGGTACCGCAGGACGCGATTTATACGGCAAGTTGAAAACGGTGCATGAACAACATGAGCACGAAATTGATTGGATGGACAAAACAAGGTACAGCGCCTTTTGCGGCACGGATTTGGAGCTGAGGCTAAGGGCCAGAGACATTAAAGAGCTGCATCTGGTTGGCGTTTGCACCGATATCTGCGTGCTGCATACAGCGGTGGATGCTTACAATAGAGGTTTTGATATCGTCGTGCATGAGGACGCTGTCGCCAGTTTTAACAGGCAGGGCCATGAATGGGCTTTGCAGCATTTTGAAGGCACATTAGGGGCTAAAGTTGTTCGCGGTTTGGAGGTATGAAACAGCTGCGTTAACAGGAATGCTAGGATCATCCAATATGATGAAGGAGATGTCACCTATGCAACATACCAAACAAGCTGAGATTCAAGGAGCCTTGCACGTGCTGAATGAAATTAACACGGATGGCGAAATTCAGCGCCGTATACAGTTTCTTAAAGCGTATCTTCGATATACAGGAGCTAAAGGCTACGTGCTTGGCATGTCAGGAGGCCAGGACTCGACATTAGCAGGCAAGCTGGCCCAAATGGCGATCGATGAGCTCAATGCGGAAAGCGGCAAGGATGCCTGTCAGTTTATGGCGGTAAGGCTGCCTTACGGCATTCAACAGGATGAAGCGGACGCACAGGCGGCGATTCAGTTTATAGCGGCGAGCCGGGTGGTGACTGTGAATATTCAACCTGCCGTGGATGCATCGGTGCGGCAATTTGCGGAAGCGACGGGCGAAGCTTTGAGCGATTTCCATAAAGGGAACGTCAAAGCCCGCGAGCGTATGAAGGTGCAGTATGATTTAGCCGCGCATTACGGGCTGCTGGTGCTGGGAACGGATCACGCCGCTGAGGCGATTACCGGATTTTATACGAAGCACGGGGATGGCGCCTGCGATGTGGCCCCGATTTACGGCCTCGACAAGCGACAAGGCAAGGAACTGCTGAAGCGGCTGGGCTGCCCGGAACACTTGTATTTGAAAAAGCCTACGGCCGATTTGGAAGATTTGAAGCCGGGTCTTCCGGATGAAGAGGCGCTGGGAGTCAGCTATGTGCAGTTGGACGATTATTTGGAAGGCCGCTCCCTCCCTGCTGATATCGTCCGCAAAATCGAAGAACGTTACGCGGTTACAGAACATAAACGCAGAGGACCGGTCACTTGCTACGACACTTGGTGGAAAGGATGAAAGATATGAACTACGACAATTTGACGCTTCACACGGATAAATATCAAATTAATATGATGTACGCACATTGGCTGCAAGGAACTTATAGGGACAAGGCGGTTTTCGAGGTGTATTTCCGCAAGCTGCCTTTTGACGGCGGGTACGCGGTTTTCGCCGGATTGGAGCGGCTCGTCCATTACATTCAGCACCTGCATTTCGGGGATGACGAAATTGCTTACCTGCGCGAGCAGGAGGAGCATTACCGCGAAGACTTTCTGGAGGCGCTGCGCGCGTTCAAGTTCAGCGGCGATCTGCAAGCGGTGCCGGAAGGGACGCTGGTTTTCCCGAATGAGCCGCTCGTTCGCGTGGTGGCGAGCATGTTTGAGGCGCAGCTGGTAGAGACGGCGATTCTCAACTTCGTGAACTACCAGACCCTCATCGCGACGAAGGCTTCGCGCGTCAAACAGGCTGCACCGAACGACGTTCTGCTGGAGTTCGGCACGAGACGCGCCCAAGAGGCTGACGCCGCGATCTGGGGCGCAAGAGCCGCGTATGTCGCGGGCTTTCACGCGACTTCGAACTTGCGGGCCGGGATGCTGTTCGGCATCCCGACGAAGGGCACCCACGCGCACGCATGGGTGCAGGCGCATGACACGGAAGAGGAAGCCTTCCGTGCTTATGCCGAGGCGCTGCCGGAGCAAGTGACGCTGCTCGTTGATACGTACGACACGCTGCGCAGCGGCGTGCCGAACGCCATCAAGACCGCGCGCATGCTGCAGCAGCAGGGCAAGCGCATGAACGCCATTCGCCTCGACAGCGGCGATTTGGCGTATTTGTCCCAGCAGGCCAGGCAGATGCTGGATGAAGCGGGCTTCCCCGAGGTGCGGATCGTCGCCTCGAACGACCTCGACGAGAACATCATCGAGGGACTGAAAGCCCAAGGCGCCAAAATCGATGTCTGGGGCGTCGGCACCCAGCTCATCACCGCGGCCGATCAGCCTGCGCTTGGTGGGGTTTACAAGCTGGTTGCCCGTGAGAAGAACGGCGAATTCGAGCCGGTCATCAAGATTTCGGGCAATCCCGAGAAGGTGTCCAATCCCGGCTTCAAGGAAGTCTACCGGATCGTCAACAAGCAAACAGGCAAAGCGGAAGCGGATTACTTGGCACTGGAGCACGAAAGCGATATTCAGCGGGGGGAGCGGATCAAGCTGTTCGATCCTACCCATACATATATCTACAAGTATATTGAAAACTATGAAGCGGTTCCGCTGCTTCAAGCTATTTTTGCCGGTGGCGAGCTGGTCTATGACCTGCCGACGCTGGAACATATCCGGGCGTATCATGCGGAGCAGATGAAGACGTTTTGGCCGCAGTATCTTCGCAAGCTGAATCCGGAAGGATACCGCGTAAACTTAAGCACGGAGCTGTGGGAGCTTAAGATGAATCTCATTCACGCGCACACAAAGATGTGATTGGTTAAAACTAGTGGTATGATAGACATTGGGCGTACTCTTTCAAGAGCTGTCACACCATATTTTATATGTTGGAGGTATGAGCCAATGTCAACGAAAGCATTTACACAAGGCGTCCAGCTCAATAATGGCGTGCATATGCCATGGCTGGGGTTAGGCGTTTGGAAAACCCAAGAAGGCCAAGAGGTAATTGGCGCTGTCAAAACAGCTCTGCAACTGGGATACCGCAGCATAGATACTGCAGCCATCTATCAGAACGAAGAAGGCGTCGGTCAAGGACTGCGCGAGAGCGGCGTGCCGCGCGACGAGATTTTCGTCACGACGAAAGTTTGGAATGCGGATCAAGGCTACGAATCTACCCTGCAAGCATTTGAAGCAAGCCGGAAGCGGCTCGGTCTCGAGACGATCGACTTGTATTTAGTTCACTGGGCTAAACCGGCGACGTATAGAGAAACATGGAAAGCGCTTGTTCACTTGTACAAAGAAGGCCACGTGCGCGCTATTGGAGTCAGCAATTTTCAAATTCATCATTTGCAGCACGTGATTGAGGATACGGGTGTCGTGCCTGCCGTGAACCAAGTCGAGTATCATCCGCAGCTGGCGCAAAAGGAACTGCTCGCGTTCACCCGCGAGAACAACATTCAGCTGGAAGCTTGGAGTCCGCTGATGCAGGGGAATCTCGATCATCCTGTGCTGTCGCAGCTCGCGGCCAAGCATGGGAAATCGGCAGCGCAAATCGTGCTGCGTTGGGACATTCAGAACGGTGTCGTCACGATTCCGAAATCGGTGACAGAGCATCGAATTCGCGAGAATGCGAATATTTTTGATTTTGAGCTGAGCGCTGAGGATATGGCTCTCGTTGATTCGTTGAACCAAGACAAGCGCATTGGTCCGGACCCGGACAACGTGACGTTCTAATAGGAAAGAGGAATTGCCGCTGATGGTTGGCGGGGATTCCTCTTTTTTGTTTCGCGAGCGGCGGGACCGGGGGGGCTCTGGGCACGCTGGGGAGTGCTGCTGTTATTGCATTTACTGTTGCTGTACCTGTACCCGTAGCTCCCCTCCCTCCCCGCAAAAAGCGCGTGCAAATGTTAGGGAACTACAGTACGCTATTTACCTACAAAACAGCTAACTTGCAGTTTAGTGGGAACAGTGGTCCGTTATTTGGTTGTTTTTCGCGAAATCGGCTGAGTTTCGAGGAAATAAGGCCCTATAGTTCCGCCTTGGCGGCTTCAAGGACTCCTTTCGTCGAAATAACGCCCTGTAGTTCCCAGTTCGCCGAACCTCGTTCCGACTCCCCTCACTTCAGCAGCGCAATCATCTGATATACCTCGCGATGATCGCCGGGAAGCAGGTAATCCGCGACTTTAAGCTGCGAGGAACCGTCGCCGTCCAAGAACAGGCCGTCCACCAGTTGCCCGTTCCCCACCTGTTCCTGCACCGCTGTGCGGAATTGTTCGCCTGTGCAGGGTGTCGGGGCAACGACTAAGTAAACGTTATTGTTTCTGTCATAAACAATTCCCGAGCGCATGCGTTTCTCATCAATGACGGGCATCTCCTCCGAAATGGCCTGGGCCGCCCATCCGTCGGGATTGGTCAATCCCATGCTTACGCCCCCCTGCGCCCAGTAATGGTTCCGGTCCATCACTTTCAGCTCCTCGGCGTTTTCAACGACCTGAATCGTGAAAGTTTGTGCTTTCTCATCCCAGACCAACGTTCCCCGTTTGCGGTCAATATTAAACCAGCCGGAGCCGTAATCGCCAGGCTGCCCTTTGACGGGGCGATCGTTGATGACGGCGATGCTCAGCAGATAGCCCTGCCAAAAGAAGCCGCCATTGATGCCATTTTCGCTCATGTCCGTTACATTCCCGGTAATGGCCTTCAGCCCGATGTTTTGAGGCGGTGTCTGAATACTATGAAGGGTAACGCCATTGCTGGCTTGGACGACGCGGTACTCGGAGATTGCGAGGTTCGGCGGTTGGTCATTTTTGTGATACCCCAAGATAATCGTCCATATGAAACTAGTTAGCATAATCAGGATATAGATAAGTAGGGTGGCTGCGTTACTTTTGGCTGGACGGATCGTAGACATAGGCATAAGGCAACTCCTATTCTCTTAAATCAACTCTTTCTATCATTCTATGAAAATCACAAAAGAAATATGCTTGACGCATGAAAAAAGCCCATCCGCCTAGTGATAGAATCACTCAGACGAATGGACTTTCTTTTTATGTAAGAAGGCTTTTTAGAAAATAGGAATTCGGGCTTTATTTCCATCCTTTGCATATAAAATGGCTTCTGAACTAAATAAGTCAACATGCTCTAACGTTTGGCCAAGGTTCGTCGTTGTAAATTTGTTATAACGAAGAGCGTTGATCAGAGAGGGAATTAGTTTGTGATCCGTGCCAATAAAGTTCACAGAAATCGGTCTCTTGTTAAATAAAATATTCATTCTCAACTTCAGCTCATCTCCTAACATGAAAATTATTATCAATTAACTGAGTTTTAAGCGTAACATGGCTTGTAAAGGATGTCCGTCGATTAACGTTGTCGGAAAAGCACTACTTTTGTCGGTGTGAGATCGGGTAGGCTTGATACAACGGTTGTTATTTGGGTAATACTGATTATCATAACGAGTAAATGTTAGCAACGTGCTGAGGAGGCATGGTACAATTAATCAAGTCTCTAATGTAACAATCAGGAGGAGGTCGAACTTCGTGTCAAATCCGGATGAGAAGAAAATCCACACTTATCAAGATTGGCTGACGTGGGATGGATCCTGGGAGCTAATTAACGGCAAGGCCTACAATATGTCGCCGGCTCCGACTTCTTTGCATCAATTTATTGTTGGAGAGCTCCATTTCTCCCTACGGACATTTTTTCAGAATCGGAGCTGCTTAGTGTTCGTGGCTCCATTTGATGTATTTTTCAGCGAAAGTGGTGAGTATGAGTCACCTGATCATATCGCACAGCCCGATCTCTCGGTTGTTTGCTCGAAAGAGATGATCTCCAAAAATGGCTGTCACGGTGCTCCGGCTATCATCATTGAAGTGCTGTCGCCATCGACGGCATTAAAAGATTTTAATGAGAAATTCAACTTATATCAGAAGTATAAAGTGCAGGAATATTGGATTGTTGACCCAGGGAATCGAACGGCTCATGTTTATTCGCTAGAAGATGGCGGCTATCAAGTGCGCCAATTATTTGCGGAGCAGGATACTATCCAATCCTATGTGTTTAAAGATTTACAAGTGCCCATGACCAGACTGTTTAGTCTGGAATAGGGAAATGACCGGCCCTCGAGGCCGGTCATTCTCCTATAAAAATCTTACCTGATTAGGGCACTTATGAATGTAGAGGCTGTCTAGACAGCCGTACTATTCTCTTAATTTTGTATACATACTAAAACTAGATAAGTCCAGTACAATATTCGCCGCCATAAGCAAATCCAATCCTAAAAGCCCATTAATCTCAAGTTTTTCATGCAAGGCACCAACATCGAGCTTGGAACTTTCAATCTTGAAGTCACCCAGCGTGACAAAATCAAACGCTTTTCTAAAACAGCTTTCTTCGCCGCCGATGCCGAAAGCACTGACGAGTTCGTCTCCAGTTTCAAAATAAACACCAATATCAGCTACAGCATCGGCGGAAAGGAGAGTGTGGGAAGCACCGGTATCAATGACCAGCTTGTCTATTGTGAGTGCTTGTCCCTTGAAATTTATCGTAATCGAGGTCTGCAGCAGTCCATCCACAAGATCAACTTTCATACTGAGCAACTCCTCGTAAGCCTCTAAGTGAGCGGAGTTCAATCTTCAGCTCTTCATTCGAGGTGTGAGACACAACGATACCGTCCTTTGAACGGAGCAGTTCTAGAGTTGCTTCCTTGGGATCCTGAATAGCTTTAATCAAGGCAACTTCATCTACATATTTGGTATTGCCTTCGGTATGGGATACAAGGATTTGCAGCTTAACATATTGGTCAGGATAAATCTTACGTACTTCTTCCCATTGCATAGCTGGCACCTCCATTAGGTTCTGATACCTCTATTTTATCACAAAACATCTGAGTTCCCTTCAATTTTTTCTAGGTATCCGAGGCTTTTATCCAATCGATACAAGAGAGCTGTTCAGCCTGGAATAGCAAGAACCGGCCTCAATCGCTCGAGGCCGGTCATTCTCCTATAAAAATCTGCGATGATGCTTCTTCCCATCATAACTGAACAACACCGGCTTATCTTCGACAATCGTATGCATATGAATGGTTTTGCCCCAGAGCTTGTAAATGTAGGGGAGCGTTCGCTCGACATATTTGAGATCCAATTCAACCCCTTCATAGGCATGCTTCAAATACAGCTCGCCATTACGCTGGTAGTCGCCATCCTCCACGACGATGTAGGGGAATCCGCCGTTCACACGCGAATAAATCAGCTGATCCCGGGTATTTTCCCACGTTTTATCGGTAATTTTCCACTCCGGACCTTTCTTCTCAAAAATATATAAATCCAGCTCCTCCACTAACGGCTTATTCAAATAGTTCCGAATGAAAGATGTGTCGGATTCATACTCGCGGACTTCGAATATTTTGCTTCGGCCTTCGCCTTTCTTGCGACCTTGCGTCCGGATTTCCTCTTCGGTCGGATTATCCCAGCGCTTCTCGATGTCTTCAAATATTTTCAAACCTAAATAATACGGATTCAACGTATGCCGGGAGGGCACGACGACCGATGAGTTAAGCTTGGAGTATTCAATGGTTTCCTCTTCGGTCAAATCCAACTCCCGCAAAATGCGTTGATGCCAGTACGAAGCCCAGCCTTCGTTCATGATTTTGGTTTCCAGCTGCGGCCAGAAGTACAGCATTTCGTCGCGCAGCATCGTCAGAATGTCCCGCTGCCAATCCTCCATGTACGGCGCATTTTCTTCGATGAAAAGTAGAATATCTTTCTCCGGCTTCGGCGGAAAGCGTTTGACTTCCTCTTTATCGGCTGCAGGAGCAGGTTTGCTTTTGGCATCAAGACCCCATAGATCTTCATAACCGTAGGTTAATTCAGAACGCGCAGCAGGAGCTGAAGCTTTGTTCGTTTCTTGCCGGTCGCGGGCCTGCCGATAGGATAGGGTAAGGACAGGATCGATATGCTCTTGAATCGCGAGTACGGCGTCGATGAATTGTTCGACTTCGTCAATGCCATGCTCGAGCTCATACTGGCGGATACGCTCCGCCGTAGCGGACATGCTCTCGACCATGTTCCGGTTCGTTTTGGAGAAACGGACGTTGTTTTTAAAAAAATCGCAGTGCGCCAGCACGTGAGCGACGATGAGCTTATTTTGAATGAGGGAGTTGCCATCCAGCAAGAAAGCGTAGCAGGGGTCGGAATTGATGACCAACTCGTAAATTTTGCTTAACCCCAGGTCGTATTGAGTCTTCATTCTGTGAAAATTTTTCCCAAAGCTCCAATGGCTGTACCGGGTTGGCATCCCGTATGCTCCGAATGTATAAATGATTTCCGCAGGACATATTTCATACCGCATAGGATAGTAGTCGAGCCCAAACCCCTTGGCAATTTCCGTTATTTCATCAATGGCGTATTCAAGCTGCTGAATCTCGGTTTTACTCATTGAACAGCCACCCCTTCCTGCTTGGTAAAAAAGGTTTTTAACGCTTTGTAGACTTCGCCTTTCTCGCGGATGACGTAATGCAGAAATTTAGGGTCGTGAATATGACGAAAAGCAGACATGAGTGTGCTGCTCCGATTGTACTGATTCACTTCTCCGTATCCAAACATATTGCAGCGCTCCATCAGTTGGGAAATGAGTTTCACGCAGCGTTCGTTATCTGACGTTAAATTATCTCCATCGGAGAAATGGAAAGGATAAATATTAAACTGCGAAGGCGGATAGCGTTTATCGATGATATCGATGGCGGTTTGATAGGCCGATGAGCAAATCGTGCCGCCGCTTTCGCCTTTTGTGAAAAATTCTTCCTCGGTGACCTCTTTGGCTTCCGTATGGTGCGCAATGAAGACGATTTCCACATTCTCATATTTCGTTCGCAGAAACCGCGTCATCCAGAAGAAGAAGCTGCGGGCGATGTACTTTTCAAAGGAGCCCATGGAGCCTGACGTATCCATCATTGCAATAATGAGGGCATTCGAGTGGGGTTTCTCGACTTCGTCCCACGTTTTGAATCGTAGATCATCAGGGCTGATATGGTGGATGCCCGGCGAATTTGAACGTGAATTGCGGCGCAAATTCTCAATGATGGTGCGTTTCTTATCGATGTTGGACATGATGCCTTTCTTGCGAATATCATTGAAAATGACTTCGGTGGTCGTCATATTGCGCTTCTCTTTTTTCTGCAAATTCGGCAGCTCCAGCTCGGAGAAAAGCATGGCTTGCAGCTCCTCCATGCTGACTTCGGCCTCATAATAATCTTCACCGGCCTGGTCGCCCGCACCCTGACCTTTCCCCGGAGCTTGAGCGGGTTGGGGATCCGTTCCCAACACATCGCCCACTTGCGAGTCGCCGTCTCCCTGACCGACATGTTTGCCTTTGTTAAAATTATAACGGAACCGGTACTCATCCAAGCTCTTGATCGGTACTTTCACGACCTGCTTTCCGTTGGACATTACAATGCTCTCGTCTGTTACCAAATCAGGGAGGTTCTGTTTAATGGCATCTTTCACCTTCTCTTGGTGTCGGGTTTGATCTTGGTACCCTTTACGGTGCAAGGACCAATCCTCACGGGAAACGGTAAACAGGGGTTCTGTCATGTTGACACCTCCATGGCGTTTATGATAAGCAATGGCGCTAATCAGACATAGGGAAAAAAAGCTTGTTATTAAATATATTCAAGTGTGCGGGGGATATGTGATGGGAATTGTGATTGGGCTGTCATTGTTTTGGGGAAGTGAATTAGTAGGGTGAAAGCCATCGAGAGCATATGCTGTTCTTAATATGTAAGTAAAGAAAATTGGTGAAATTTATGGAAAAAGTAACCAGTTTCGAAGAGCTCATGGAAACCATTATCAGCATGAATAGTGAGCAATCAGTGCGTCAATTTCTTATACCTGGAAAAGGGAAATTTACGGTCGTTTTGCAAGAGGAAGATCATCTATCTATTAGTTCTGAAGTAAAAGTGAATCCAGAGCTTAAGCGCATGATTGATGAAAGTCGTGTAGAATATAAACAAGGTAAAGGAATGTCAACTTCTGAGCTTTTGAAATCATTGTCTCCTAAGGATTTTGTATAATGGAAACTCGCTCGATCATCTGGCTCCCTGCTGTTAGGACAAAGCTAATCCAGTTTCGCAGTGAGCGTTTTACTCCGGAAGAAACTTTGCTGTACGAAAAACACTTCAATTCGCCAACGTTTCAAATAAGTCTGCAGAGTTTCCTCTAGGGCATCATATCGATTGCTAATGAGCAAGTAAGCCCCTTTGTAAGTGGCAGGAGTTTCATCATCTTCGCTCAATTCTACCTTGGAAACTTCATCTTCCTTTAAACGCGTAGCCACACAGCTGCGATCTGAACATTTTTTTGTTTAGTGACTTGTTTCTCATTCCACGGATTCGGGCAGCATTAAGAGCATTTGTTTGGCCAAATCCATCCTCGTAAAACCCTCACCTTTGTTTTCGGTTTTTGCCAAATTGAAACAAGGCATACTCTAATCCACTTTTCAAGACAGCTTGTATCACAACCAAATTCATCCCCAAGAATACGTTTTAGTCGAATGATCGAAAAGCCAAGACAAAAACGGGAGTTGCTTCGCGTATGGATGAGCGCAATGCGTATCATCTAAATTTACAACATCGCTTTCTTGCAACTTCGTTTGCTCATCTTGCTTAAGACGTTCAACACGCTTCCCCCAAAATGTTTTCCAACTCATAGTATACTTAGCAAGCTTCCAAGGTTTAAACATGAGTTTCAATAAAGAGTCTTTTTGAGCCAATTCTGCCATCTGGACAACAGAAGAGCAACTGGAGATGAGACCGACAACGTAAAGAAAGCATAGCAGCCAAGATGACGCTCTATTACGTTTCATCATGCCAGACTGAGTTAAAAGTAATGAGAGGTCGAATCGCTCCCATAGGGTATGTAAAATAGGTGCACCCGCACACTGGCTAAGCTGCAATTCACGGAATTTTGGTTTTTGTAGCGCATTCTAAAGTTATTGTGGCTATTTCTAAAAGTCAAGTATCAGATAGGAAGGCAGACAGGGATAAATGAGTTCATAGTTTAATTTTCGCAAGTCCATCTGGAGGTTCGGACATGCCTTGCACAATCGGACCAACTCTTTATACAGCAGCTAATGATGTGGACAGCTTCCGCCGAGAAATCGTTGAATAAGCGGATCATGCTGCAACTTGCGAAAGTGAAAGAGCCGCTCGCAGCCAAGGATCCAGCCGATGAAGAAATAGAGTAGGATTCGGTAATCCGGAAAAAGCGAAATGCCCGCTTTGACGCAGGACAACCCCTGCAAGGCTTCGGAGAGCTTGATCTTTTCCAGATACGCCAAGAAGATTTTGCTTCCGCCGACGTTGGTCGTATGTTGTAGTGAAAATTCTGTCTTGATATTGCTGAAGGGCATGATAGACTTCACCTTAAAGGTGCTCCTCTCTTTGGGTGATGTTGTCTTCGCAAACACCATTCTACCAAAGGTTGCAGCCCTTTTTCTTATTTTTAGAGAAAGTCACTTTCGAAATTCAGGTTTGTTTCTATTCGAGTAGCGTTCATGCATCCGCAGGTTTTTCGGTTTTCATTTTTGCTTTGACTTCTGATAGCAGATAAAAATAGGATCTGTGAAAGACTAAAACCTCAAACTATCATTTCAAAATGTTGACAGTATCTAGCAGTATATGGTAATATTTTTTCGAAAGTAAAATATGGTTAGTATAGGTAGTTTTTCATGAAAAAGAAATTTTTATATTCTATTCCAATTGCTGCAATTATTTTAGGGGCTGCACAAGTAAGTGCTGCAGGCAATACCCAGGATGAATCTTTTAGCTTTAGCTTTGCAGCAACTAATTGGTTAGGGTTAGGAGGAACACAATATCAAGCTACTTCAGACCGTGTAAAGCAAGACAACACAAGCTCCTATATGAAAGTAAACAGTATGACAGCTAATTATTCCTTTACAGGTTGGGTAGAAGTCGGGAGCACAGATGAGTCTGGCGGCAATTATTATACTTTCAGCAGCGGGACTACAAAGAAATTGAAAAACTATGTATTTGAGAACCACGGCCCTAATACATCAGTGCATATAAAAGCAAACTTGGGCGTAAAAGCGAATGTTTCTGCCTCTGGTGTTTGGAGTCCAGACAGTATTTAAATAGCTAGAAAATATAAAATAAGCGAAGCAACTTTCGTACCATTGTTGCTTCGCTATTTGCTTTCAGGAGTGGCTAACATGCACATAATTCGCTTTGAACTCAAACGAGCATTGGAGAGATCGTGGTTTTGGATCGTTATATCGATTGGAATCGTTTATTCCATATTACATTTTGTATATAGGGTACTTCCTTACATACCAACCAAACATGAGATGCCATTATCTGCATTTAACGCTTGGTTTCCGATGAGGCCAAACGAGTACTTCTCAGTATCCTTGTATTTATTGATGCCGATTCTTTCTGCTCTACCTTATGCGGATAGTTACTATACTGACTTACATAGCAAATACATCAATTTTATTGCATCACGAGTGCCCAAGAAAAGTTATTTGATGGCCAAGATTACATCTGTCTTTTTAACAGGCGGTCTTTCTTTTACTTTTATAATCTTGTTCAATTTTATTGTTGTGTCGAGTTTTTTACCGATCGTGTATCCGCAATTTACCGATGGGACTTATACTGTTGGAAAGAATAGTATGTGGAGCGAATTATTATTTACATCCCCCTTTATGTATATTTTTTTATATACCACTATCAATTTTGTATTTGCGGGTTTGTTTGCTGTTTTTTCATTGGCTATTTCTTCATGGGTGACACACCGATTTGTGGTTTTACTTGTTCCTTTTATTTTGAATTTATTTATTTTATTTCTATGTGATTGGTTGGAACGACTCTATTATGCTCCATTTTATTTTTTGCCTCCTGGACAAGCCGCTATGTTAATA
>NZ_JBYTBS010000035.1:0-76395 GCF_058789495.1 Paenibacillus sp. FW126-R14
AATTACAGATTCTCAATTAATTTTACCCGTTACCTTTTATTTAGATTTCACTATTTTATCTATTTTGCTTGTAATCCAAGTATCATCCCTTTTCTCGATTGTTTGTCTTATTTGAATTGTGCCTAAAAAAGTTTTCCTGCTAGTTAGTATTGCTTTCCCATCTGTTCTGAAAATTACATTTTCTAATTCAATCGCCATACCACCAAATTTGTTTTTCGCTAAATTGGTCTCTATATCCGAATTTCGTAGAATTATTATAGAAATTGGCTTCTTGTTCAAAAATTGTTTTGATAGCAATTATATATATCTAAATACTCACTAGTGTCAATTTTTTGTGGTTTAGCAATCTGGGAAAATATCTATGTAGTACCCACCTGAATTACCTGCTTTATCAGCTCTCTCTAAAAGTCCTTGTAGTGTCTCCTGTGATTCACCAAATCTCCTCTTAATAGCTTCTTTAAAATAATCCATATCACGACCTTCAAAAACGTAATCTAATGTACAGTAACTATCACCAATATAAATTGAAAAGTTGAAACCAAAGCAATCAGCAATCTCTTTGCAGATATTTCTAAGTTCTTGTTGTAAGTCAGAATTAACTAAAAAACTGTACCACCTATAACCCGGAGTAAATTCACATATATTTTTATTAAAAATGAAGTTAAAGCCTCCAGGACCATAGACTTCAATATATTCATCATCTCCAACTATGATTGGATCCATTGGACCGAAGTTCATTGACTCAATTATTCGTTCACGATTTATTGACCAGTCTCTTCTAAGGTGTGAGTTATGTTCATTCACTCGCTCAATACATTGAATTGTCTTAGGAAACCTGGCACCTTTAACGAGTTCTTCTTTAAATTGCTCAATAGATTTGAAGTCAAATGAATGTTGAAAAGTTGCTGTAAAATTTACCCCCATCTTTCCGCCCCCATATATTATGAAATTGTAAGGTATACATCTCAACCTATATGTATGTTCCTACTTATTATTCCAATCATCAACATAATAAGCGGACCTACAATTGTAATACCTATAATTACCGCAACAAATTTAAGAGGAGTTGATATTCCTCTTCGTTCTCCAATTGTATCTAATTTTAGATTTATTTTCTTAAGTTCATCAAGTATTTCCTGATTTAACTCTTCCGACATTTCCTTTAACCTCCTCCATCTCCGTTTCAAGAGCATTCAACTTATAGGGAAAACACTATTGCGAAACTTTTTGCCTGTAAGCCTATTCGCTAGCCTAATGTGGAATATCTTACCACAATTTACTTAATCATTAAATACATCAACAACCATGCTCTACTGCTAATTTGATGAACAGGCTACTAAGAAGTAAATCTAGATTCAAGAGTTATACCTATCTTACCGAACAGTAAAATTGCTTCAAATATGGGACTATTTCTAGAGGCATTCAGCAGTCACAAGGTTGGAACTCTCACCACATAGAGTCCTTTTCTGTTTGCATAAAATGCTTAATCTGTTTCTTTTCGGTTTTATAGCGTTATTGTCATCGAAATTGTACTTGATCAATACTAAGCTAACCTACCTGTCCTTGATCCCTAAGGCCTGCTAATTGGTTTTGAAAAGGACCTTATCACATCAAACATAATAGTCGCGATTTTCGCAAAGCTTAATGTGATAATCTACTTGTCACCGACTCTTGTTGACATCATATTAGTTCATTATGTAAAATTTACCCGCAGTGGCATTAAAGTCACTCATCTACTAATAATGCTTACGATGCGATTACTTAATATCCCTAAACGGCGAAAGGACGGTTGATTGATTTAATGAATACTCGTATTGAAAAACTAGTAGCATATATGGATCGGCAGGCGATCGATGCCGTACTGATTACGATGCCGAAGCATGTGTATTATTTGACCGGGTTTGCGAGCGACCCGCATGAGCGTTTTCTCGGTCTGCTGATTCCGCGTGGAGCCGAACCGCTGCTAATCGTACCGGCTCTGGATCTAGAAGCGGCGCAAGCCGCATCGTCCGTTAAGAATATCCATACCCATACGGATACCGATAACCCTTACGAAGTTCTCAGCAAGCTTATGCCGGCGGGCATCCAGACGCTTGGATTGGAGAAGGACTACATGACCGTTAGCCGCTTCGAGGCAATTAGCCAAGCGGTCGGTGCAACCGTCTATGCGGATATCGACGCGCCGCTGCGCGAGATGCGCGTCATTAAGACTCCGGACGAAGTGCTGCGCATGAAGCATGCGGTGCAGATCATCGAGGATGTGCTGCACGCAGGCATTGCGCAAGTGAAGCCTGGCGTTACCGAGATTGAGCTTGTGGCGGAACTGGAGTACCAGATGAAGAAGCTCGGTGCGAGCGGACCTTCCTTCTCGACGATGGTGCTGGCTGGCGAGAAATCTGCGCTGCCGCATGGCGTTCCGGGCTCACGGGCCGTTCGCGAAGGAGAGCTGCTCTTGTTCGACCTTGGAGTCTATGCAGACGGATATGCATCAGATATTACGCGAACGTTCGCGGTAGGCGATATTTCGGAAGAGCAGACGAAAATTTATGAGACGGTGCTGCAGGCGAACCTGCTGGCCATTGAAGCGACGCGCCCCGGCGCTACGCTGGCCAGCTTGGACTACGCGGCGCGCAAGCACATAACCGAAGCCGGCTACGGGACGTATTTCATGCACCGACTCGGACATGGCCTTGGCATGGATGTACACGAGTATCCGTCCGTGCATGGCAATAACCAAGAGCTGCTGCGCAGCGGGATGGTCTTCACGATCGAGCCGGGCATCTACGTACCGGGCATCGGCGGCGTGCGGATCGAGGACGATGTGCTCGTCACGGACAGCGGCGTCGAGGTGCTGACGTCGTTCCCGAAGGGACTTACCGTTATCGGATAACGCTTCTATTCAAAAGACAAAGGCCAGCATATGCTGGCCTTTGCCTTTTCGGAGCTGTCTTGCGGTTCGCCGTGGAATCGGGTTGACACCATCCTCCTTCGCGTTGAATTCCGATCGATAAAAAGATAGCCTGACTTAAATTGATGATAATGCGCAGTAAGCTCAAAACAACTCACAATTTTCTTCTAATAATTCTTAGTAACTTCTTAAATATGCTGGGTTTAAATGTGTTTTTCCCTTCTCGCATATCATCACTCACGATACTCTGCTTGGATTTGAAGTTTGAAAATATCTTAATTCCTAAATCATACACTTTTAGCATATTCTCTTCTTTTATATTTGTTCTTCTGCTATTAATTTCAATAATAATCTCGTCAATATCTATACCAGTTAACTCCGCTGCTAATGTGGAACAATAAGTATCGAAACTTAATGAAGCAGATTTTAATAAATCGTCTAAGTAAATAGTTCCTGTTTGTCTTACCAGGTTCTCAACCAGTAAATTATAATGACGATATATCCCCCATGCCTCTTTGGCATACTGTGATTCTGCTACTAATAGATCTCTAAGCAACTCAGCATGTATGTTCTTATAATTAATAGATTCTAAGTATTTAATAACCTCTCGCCTAAAGTGCAAATTGTCATCAATCATTTCATTCGCATGTTTACCATTCCACTTGAAAGAAATAAACTCCACGCTGTCAGTAGCGTATGCTACTATGAATTCACTCGCATTCATTATTTTAGTCCTTTGCTGTGAATTGGGTTATTTGTTTCTCGATTTGTATTGACTGTCCTTCGCTAAACCTTTAGAAAAGCTGAGAGGCAGCACGATAATTGGAAATAAATACTTGCAAACAGTAAATATCCAGCAACAACAGGAATACATAATCTCGTGTTTGCGCTATTTTTCTTATATCGTTTTTTTGTGAGTTGATAAAATATTATGCTATTTATTATTCGAGAACTTCGTAATATTTCCTTTTATTGATAATTTCATGAAACGAGAGGCATTACTCCCGTCCTTAATAAAACAACATGTCGCTAGCAATTCTCCAATTTCTTTCACTGAATCGATACTCCGTACATATTATTGGCCTCATTCAGCAATATTCTTGGCACTCATCAGTTACTTCTTGCGGCTTTTCCATTCCCTTTCTCATACGCATTTCGGTTGAAGGAGTCATATGGGTTCATCACTTATCGGACACAGCAGCCGTTGTATTCGCGAAAACCATCGTGTCTCTCTGCTGACGGACATCAGAGTCCTTATTTGCCAAATTCGGGGAGAAATCAGTCCCAAAGTGAGTACATAACAGCGCTTATGTCCGTTACATGTTCGAAGAGGTTCTTGTCTTTCGAATAAGAGCCTCTCAGTCCGTTAGCGAGGACAAACTGTGTTAACGCCATTACGTCTACTCGACCAACTGAGCAGACAGCCTTCCAAAGCTTTTCGTTAGCTAAGGTGTTCTGACGTTTTCGCTGACTTAGTAAGCTCTTCTCTTCCCTAAAAACATATAAAAAATCCCGGCAACTATTACACAGTCACCGGGATTTACATTAATGTGCATTTTCACATCCATTCTTGCGAAAAACCTTCAGAGCTCTCCAAACGTTCCTTGTTAAGTATAAATTTATTTACTAAGAAGCTTAATAGCATCATCAATCTGTGCACTAATCGACATCACATCATAAGAGAACCAAAGACCCTCGTCAAGGATATATACTTTGTTATTCTTCACAGCAGGAAGGTTGTTCCATAGCTTGCTATTGTCAACCTCTTTGACAAAGTCGGGGTCATTATTGAACTTGACCAGAAACAGCCGGTCTGCTGAGGCAAATTCAGGCAGCTGCTCGAGCGAGATACTATCCCCCACCTCCTTACCATTTCTCTCCAGCTCCTGCTTGACTTTCTCCGTCATAGGGAATTTCAACGCATTGAACAACGTATATCCGACGTTACTGCCACCGTAAATCCGCAGCTGCCCTTTCGCGTACCCTCCGACGACCACGACGCCGAACGTTTCCCCTTCCTTTACATAAGACGCGAGCTTTGTCCGTGCATCTTGGGCTTTTTGATCGAAGGCTCGAATCCATTCTTCCGCTTTCTCATTTTTACCCAGGACGTCGGCGACTGCTTTAAAATGCTGGAAGGCATCCTGACCTTCCCACTTCACCACAACGGTCGGAGCGATTTTACTCAGCGAATCCAGTTTGTCTTTGTTGTATTCGTTGGCGATGATAAGCTCGGGCTGGAGCGCAAGCACCTTTTCCAAGTTGAGCTCGCTGACGGATCCGATATCCTCGATTCCGCCGATCTGGTCTTTAATGGACGTGAAACTCGTTAGCAGATGCGTAACCGCACCGAGCGGCTTGACGCCAGCAGCCAACATTTCGGGCAAATATTGCGTCGTCACGACCCGCTGGGCATGCGCCGGAATGGTAACTTCCCGGCCCAGCGCATCTTTATATACTCTAGTTTTACTCTCAGCTGCTGCCGATTCCGTTTTTGCTGCCTGTGACGTCGCATTGGGCTCAGACTGAGCTGCTTTACCGCACGCGGAAAGCATAACGATAATTAATAGAAGTACAAATGATCGCATAAATCTGTTTTTTAAGTTAAACATGTTCATAATCTCTCCTCAAAATATGATATTTGTTCATTAATTCCATTGTTCAATAAGAACCGAATTGCATTTCATGCAGCTTGCTGTATACGCCTCCTGCAGCCACCAATTCCTGATGCTTCCCTTGCTCGGTGATGCCCTGCTCTGTGACGACGACGATACGGTCGGCGTTCTTGATCGTAGCAAGCCGGTGCGCAATGACCAGCGTCGTCCGGCCCTCCGATAGCTCGCTCAGCGATTGCAGTATGGCCTTCTCGGTTCCCGTATCGAGGGCGGATGTCGCTTCATCCAGGATGAGGATCGGCGGATTTTTGAGGAACATCCGGGCGATCGCAAGCCGCTGCTTCTGTCCGCCGGACAGCTTGACTCCGCGTTCGCCAATGACAGCCTCCAAACCATCTGGCTGCGATCGGATGAAATCGTCCAAACGCGCGCGCCTCACCGCGTCCCATATGTCCGCGTCCGAGGCATGCAAATGGCCGTATGCGATATTTTCGCGGATCGTGCCGGAGAACAGGAAAACATCCTGCTGAACGATCCCGATTTGCCCTCGCAGCGAAGCCAACTTCATTCGCGTTATATCAATGCCGTCGATGGCGATGGTTCCGGAATTCGCTTCATAAAAGCGCGGCAGCAAGCTGCACAGCGTCGTTTTGCCCGCACCCGAAGGACCGACGAAGGCAACGGTTTCTCCCGCAGGGATTCTAAGATCGATATCCTTCAGCACTTTGGCTTCATTTTCATAACCGAACGAAACCTTGCTGAACTGAATGTCGCCACGCAGATCATCCACATCCATAGCATCCGGTGCATCGGCGATATCGGGATCGGTTTCGAGCAGCTCCAGATAACTTTTGAAGCCTGCCATGCCTTTGGGGTAGCTTTCGATAACGGCGTTGATTTTGTTGATCGGTCCCAGGAACACGTTGGACAACAGCAGGAATCCCACGAATTCCCCGCTCGTCATTTCCCCTTGAATGACAAACCAGGTGCCGCAAACGAGCACGAATAAAATGATCAGTCGCATCAGGAAATAGCTGATGGACAGATTTTGGGCTTGAATTTTGTAAGAGATGAACTTGGTTTGGCGGTACCGCTCATTATTTTTGGCAAAACGCTCCGCTTCAAATTTCTCGTTAGTGAACGCCTGCACGACGCGGATGCCGCCAATGCTGTCCTCCACCCTCGCGTTGAATTCGCCGATGTCTTTGAACATTCGCTGAAAGGCACGAATCATTTTCCGGTTGAAATACAAGGATAGGTACACCAATCCCGGTATAATAACAACCGCAAGCAGCGCCAGCTTCCAGTTGATCATCAGCATGAGCACGAAGGCGCCGACCAGGGTCATCGCAGCGATGAACAGATCCTCAGGTCCATGATGCGCCATTTCGCCGATTTCCATCAGGTTGCTCGTCATACGGGCCATCAAATGTCCGGTTTTGTTATTATCGAAGAAACGGAACGACAGCTTTTGCACGTGATTGAAAAGTTTGCTCCTCATGTCTGTTTCGATGTTAATGCCGAGCTGATGCCCCCAATAGGTAACGACATACTGCAGCAGGCTGTTAAAGGCATACACCGCAAGCAGGCCCACGCAGGCCCAGAAAATGACCGACCAGTTCCCGCTCGGCAGCAGATTGTCGACGAATTTATTGACCACGAGCGGAAAGCCTAATTCCAGCAATCCTGAGAAAACGGCGCAGCAAAAATCAACCAGAAACAGCGTTTTGTAAGGCTTGTAATAAGAAAAAAACTTCCACAGCACGAAACTCCGCACTCCTTCCTTTTTAAACGGCGGCTTTTACCGCTATTACATATAGTCCAACTCAAGCCCGTGAACGGGCGAGCAAGTACAGAAAATACGGCGCGCCAATGATGGCAACGATAATCCCCGCCGGAATTTCCGACGGCTGCAGAATCAAACGGCCGAGCATGTCGGCGATGATAATCATCAGCGAGCCCGTCAGTGCGGAGGCAGGGAGCAGTACTTGATGCTTCGGTCCAACGAGCCTTCTTGCCACGTGAGGCCCGATCAAGCCAACGAATCCTATGCCTCCGCTCACCGCAACGCAGGACCCGGCAAGTCCGACCGCTGCCGCAAGCAGGACCAGCTGCTCCCTCGACACCTGTGCACCCAGACCTGTCGCTGTCGTTTCACCCAAATTCAGCACATTCATCGTTCTCGCTTTGTAGAAAACAAAGGGAAGAAGGATCACTAGGAACGGCAGCAAGGCCAAAACGAACTTCCAGTTCGTTCCCCAGATGCTGCCAGCCATCCATGTCGCAACGAATTGATATTTCTCCGGGCTGATCCGAAGCGTGATGACGATCGTTGCAGCACTAATGCCCGCGGCGACGGCGACGCCGGACAAAAGCAATCTTGTCGGAAGCAATCCGCGATGGCGTTTGTACGACAGCGAAAACACAATCGCAGCGGTCAACCCCGCTCCGATCCAAGCCAGCACGGGAAGTATAAATACCGGAGCGGCGCCCGGAGTCGGGTAAAAGGCAACAAACAGCAATACCATGAGTCCCGCACCGGCATTGATGCCAAGGATTCCCGGATCCGCCAACGCGTTTCGCGATATCCCTTGCAGAATGCATCCGGACACTGCAAGTCCCGCGCCGATCAGAATTGAAATGACGATCCGAGGCAGACGGAAATCGAACAGGATCAGATTTTCTTTGGCTGTTCCTCCGCCAAATAACGTCCGCAGCGTGTCCATCGGCGAAAGACGTATGAATCCGATGTTCATGCTCATCACGAAGGCGAAGATAATCATTACGGCGAGAACGAGAATTACGAGAATTTCTTTCCTCTGCTTTCTCTTGTCTTCGAGCATCATTACATTTCTCTCCCTTCCTTACGCGAAATGTACAGGAAGAAAGGGACACCGATGAGAGCGATCAATGCACCGAGCGGTGTTTCGTGAGGCGGATTCACCATCCGTGCCGCCAGATCGGCGTAAACGACGAGCAATGCGCCTAGCACCGCAGAACAAGGAATAATGTGACGATAATCGACTCCGACCAGCTTCCGCGTCAAATGCGGAATCAACAGTCCGACGAAACCTACGGCTCCGACGACCGAAACAGCAGCGCCGGCCAGGACTAAGACGATGACGGTACCCGCAAGCTTTACCCTGCCGTTTCTTAAGCCAAGACCTTTGGCGACTTCATCGCCCAAACTGAGCATCGTGATGGATCGCGACAGTATGATCGCGCCGATCACGGCGGCAAGCATCCAGGGGAACATGATTTTCAACTGGAGCCAGCTGGTGCCGGCGATTCCGCCGGCATACCAGAATGCGAGGTCCTGACCGATGCGAAAATAAAGGGCAATGCCTTCGCTAAGGGCAGTAAACAAACCGGACAAAGCCGCTCCCGCCAAAACCAATCGCAGCGGCGTCAGTCCCCCTCTGGCCATGGAACCGATCCCGTATACGAGTCCGGCACCCAAGCCTGCTCCTAAAAAGGCATACAGAATTAAGGACATAAACGGCAATCCCGGGAAAAACGCAAAGCACAGCGCCAAAGCAAATCCTGCGCCTGCATTCAATCCAAGCAAGCCCGAATCCGCGAGCGGATTGCGCGTCATCCCCTGCATAATCGCTCCGGCCACGGCGAGTGAAGTTCCGACCATGGCGCCGCCAAGCACACGAGGCAGCCGAAGCTCCTGGATGATCTGATGCTGCGTCAAGTCCGAGTTATAATGAAAAATGGCTTGCCAAACGGTCATAAAGTGAATATCCGCTGCCCCAAACGATACAGAGACTCCGAGGCTCAAAATAAGAGCAACTATTCCGCCGACAAGAATGACCGCTGCCACCCAGGGTCGTGAACTCAGCGGAATATTCGTTTCTTCCTGCTGATGGAGGTTTATTTCGATCTTGCTTAAACGCATAGGAAGCCACCTTTATTCAAAATGAACATCAATTGAAAAGGGCCGCTTCAACTTAAGCGGCCCTGGGTATGCATAGGTGGTTGCAGGTCATCGTTAATGCTTACCGGTAACTGCGCTCACCACATCGTCAACCTCTCTGCTTTCCGCAATCGGACCCGAAGACATCCAGTGTCTGGACGTGACTTTAAAAACCTGATTCTTTCTCACAGCAGGAATGGACTTCCAGAGCTGTAGATTTTCGATCTGAATGGATGCCTGAATCGCTTTTTGGAATGCGTCTTCCGTATCCAACGATCCTCCATAAATGGCGAATATATAGTCGGCGGTGATCGAAGGCAGATCTTCCAGTGACAAATTGATTCCCCAATCATCCTTTGCCGTCTTCTGGAATGCCGCAACGCTTGTATCAGGCTTCAAACCAAGAGTGGTATAAACCAGATTGAAGCTTGGAAAGAAAAGCTGCAAGCCTTTATCCGAAGGGCGGATGAAGGCGACGGTTTTATCCGCTCCTACCGCTTGAATGATTTTTTCTTTAGCCTGCTTCAGCATGGCCTCGTGACTTTGAATGACGGCTTTGGCTTTATCTTCAATCCTCAAAGCTTTGCCGATTTCAACGATGGAGGATTTCCAATCATCCGGCGCAAAGGCTAGCGTTGGAGCGATTTTGCTTAATTCGTCATATACTTTTTGATCGATGGAATACTGCTGAACGATAATCAAATCCGGTGCCGCCGCCAAAATGGCTTCCAAGCTTGGCTTGAAACTAGCGCTCTCTGATACCGGGATGTTCAATTTGCGTATTTGACTGTCCAAATAATAGCCTTTGAAATCATAGGCATACACCATTGGGACATCCAGCGACAGCATGAGATCTTCCAGACCGAACACCGCAATCCGCTTCGGATGCGCCGGAACGACCGTTTCGCCGAAGCCATGCTTGATCTTAATCGGCTGCTGCCCTTCGCTGCCGGGCTTGGATGTCTCGGCTGCAGCTTGCTGAGCGTTAGACTTCACTTCTGCCTTTCCGCTCGTTTCTTCGGAAGCTCCTTTATTACCACATGCGCTGAACAATGCGGCAATCAGCAGCACCGCCAGCAACATGGTATAACCTCTAAGTTTGCCTCGCCCTTTTATCGCGCGGGATGCTGCGAATTGGGGTCTATCTGTATGAATCATTACTTCCCCTCCATAATTGATAGTGATTTTCATTATCGCTAGTAAGAATTATATATCGCTATCACATCGATAGGAATATGAAAAGATGCTGAATTTTTCGAACTACAGAGCACGAAATACCTGCTGCAGTTCATCAAGCAAATGATCATGCCTGTATGCGGTGTACTCCATAATTGGCTCGGCTACCCAAGCCGGGCTTGAAGTCAGATAAACATGGCCGTTTCGGACGGCTTTGAGACTTTGCCAAGCAGCTGACAACTGCGTTGTTCTCCATAACTCTGCCGACACCTGGTCCTTCATCACATGTATGAGCAACAAGTCAGCCTCGAATGCCTCCAACTGGTCGGCTGATACGAATTCGGTAAACCGGATCTGCTCCACGCCTTTCGCACAGGCAATTTCCAAATCATCATAGAGGACAGTTCCCGCTCTTCTTCCCCAAACTTTGATTCCTTTGGAGCTAAAATTGACTATCAGCAGCGAGCCTCGCTTAAATGCGGCTGGAATGGATATTCGGGCGGCTGCCGCCTTCTCGTGATAACGGGACAGCCACTTGTTCCCTTCCTTCTCCCGATCGAGAAATTGTGCGGTCATCTGCAGATGAACTTTCCATGTTTCTTGCTGCCAAGGCAAGAACAAGACAGGAGCTATCTCGCGCAGCTTCGCTTTCTCCTCGTCCGTAATCATTTCTTCCAAAGCGACAATCTTATCCGGACGTGCACGCCATAGCGCTTCACGGTTAAAATCATAATCGTGGCTTAAAGGGACTTTCACATCAAAATGATATTTTTTGCGGTATTCATCTGTCCAGGAGTGATCGATCGGAGCTGCGTAAGGAATGATCTGCAGCGCCAGCAAATGTCCGATGTTAGGCCAGCTGTAGGCGGCGATTTTGTTGCTGCGATTAGCCGAATAAATGCTCGGGGACACTCCGACATGCTTAGTGAATTGGCTGCTGAGGTACTGTGAGTCCTTATAGCCCACCTTTTCCGCAATTTCGCGCAGCAGCCCCCCTTCCTCCATATACTGCTTTGCACGGTTGATTCGAATTTCGGTGAGATACTCCATGGCGCTTTGACCAAACCGATCTTTAAAAGATCTCATGAAATAATAACGGCTCATGCCCGCTAATCTCGCCAAGTCTTCGACCGTAATGACCTCCTGATAATATTGCTCCATATATTGGCGAACCTGATTCAACGCATTTTCGTGTTGTTCAGGCTTTTTCAACAGCATATGAAGCAAATCTTGAAATCCGCCCTGGCTGGCGAAGCGGTCAGCAAGATCATCCGTGTGCCAGTGATCGATTATTCTCTCGCAAAGCGCCAGCAGTCGATCGGAGGAAGGTACGTTGCCAGACATCAGTTCAAGGCGCGAATGATCCAGTTCGGCGTTCGCATGGCTTGGCATCCACATATCGAACTGAAACAGGAACAGGGACTGCTCTTCATCGGAAGGATAGTAGATTTCTACCCTTGGTCCGGGCGGAATGACATAGACTTTCTCCGGCGACAAAGCATGTACGATTCCATCAATGACGAGATGTCCATGCCGGTTCATCACAGCAATGAGCATATGTAACGGACATTCGCTGAATAACAAGCGATAACCATGTCCATGATCGAATCTCTTAACCGCACAGGTCAAGCTGAAGCGGGCTTGCAGGAGCAAGTTTTTACTTATAGATTCATTAGAAAACGAATGGGGATCCATCATGAGGCCGTCCTCCTTCTTTTATTTGTAAATAAAGTTATTGTTGGGTTAGAAATGAATATTTCGATAATGAGAATCATTATCAATTTAGCATGGATTAATCATATAATCAATTCAAATAAATACTGTCCTACAGTCATCTCTTGACCGCAGGACAGTATGGATGTTTTTTACTTCAGTTTTTTCAGCATACCTAGAATAAATATCGTAGCTTCCGCTCTTGTTGCTTCATCGTTAGGTGCAAACACATGATTGTCTCTGCCTTGAATAAGACCAGCTGCATAAGCGGTTGCAACGTAAGGACGCGCCCATTGAGGCACCTGCTCGGAATCACTGAAGGATAGTCCATCGTCCGAGATAAGCTTAAGTCCAAGAGCTCGAACCATCATAACAGTAATTTCAACGCGGGTGACAGGCTGTTCCGGTCGGAAGGTACCATCCTCATAGCCGTTGATAATCCTTTTCTTCACAGCCTGATTCACGGCATCCTTGGCCCAAGCGGGTATGTTCCCCTGATCAGAGAAATCTACTTGATCTGACTTGTCGTCAAGCTTCAGAGCACGGCTCAGCATTGTCACTAGCTCAGCCCTGTTCACCTTATTCTCTGGCCGGAACGTATTGTCTTCATATCCATTGATAAACCCGAGATGAATAGCCTCTTGAACCGCCGATGATGACCAATGGTCCGCCAGATCATTGAGTTCCAATTTCGGCGGAGTTTTGACGACGGGTTCTTCCTGCGGAGGAGTTGTCACGCTTTCTTTCGGTTTATCTACTGTACGAATATTTCCTGAACTATTATTTCCACTTGTAGGTTCATTGCCGCTGGACGAGTTACCGTCGCCGCCGCTGCTTTTTCGCGTAAATGCTGCAGTAATTGTATGATTGCTCGTCACATCTTCAAATACGTAGGAAGAGACTGCGCCAACGGATTGCCCGTCTACAAGAACATCTGCGATCCGATAGTCGGACTGGCTGCGGATTTCAAAAGTTTGGCTGCCTCCACTTATCACACTGACGCTGCCTTCAGGATTGATGCTGCCACCGCTTCCAGCCGTCGCTGCAATCGTATAAGTAACAGGAATTGTCGGCTTCTCCCGGAACATAGCCACAATGGTATGCGGAGTTGTTACATGCTCAAACGTATATACATTATTCATCACAGTTGTTGGCACACCGTCAATTTGTACCTCGCGAATCTCATAATTTTCATCAGGAATGATCAGAAAATCCTGATTCGCTCCTTCATTTACCAGCACTTCTCCGCTAGGACTAATTGTACCGCCATCTCCGAAGGTTGCTAAGATCGCATGCTGCACGTTTGAAATCTCTTTCGTTTTGAACACAACCGATGCAACAACATTTGTTTTAACGCCAGACAACGTATATTGATTTCGCTCGTCCAATTGAACCAGCTTACTGTTGACCCACACGCCCAGGATATCATGCTGTTCATCTGGCGTTACTGCGAATGTTACACTTCCGCCTTTTTCAACATGAAGATGATCTGCTTGTATGGTTCCGCCGCTTCCTGCGAAAGTTGTGACCACAAAAATCTTCGGTTTAAAGGTCGCATGAATTTTCATAGGATCGCTGTTGACCATCAAATCATAAACGAGTCCATTAAAATTCGTAACCTCTTGATCATTCACATACAGTTTATCCAATTGATATCCCGGTAAAGCTTCGATGATGAAAGGCTGCGGCACATCTTTAAAAACAGTTAGCGTTCCATTTGGTGTTATGGTGCCGCCTTCACCGGCCGATGCCGCGACGCTGCTATAGGTAGAATTGGCGTCTTCACTTAACGTGATGGCTTGAAACATCATATTGCCCCATGTAGTATCGAACAGCTCCTTATTATAGATTTTGACCTTCATTTTCTGTCCCGGATGGTCCAGTTGATAATCCAGCTTCACAACATAACTCTCAGCACCGCTAGTTGTGGCCTTTTTTCCAAATTCGACACGATCATACAATTCATCCCCTTTACCTTCTTCCGAAATATAAAACTCTGCTGAAATCGTCGATGCCCAAGAGCCTGCATAAAGGTTAACATGTTGTTTGACAGGAGAATACGGTAGCGAAAATTGAAAACCACCGCCTACGTGTTTTGCCACCACGCCTTTGCTATTCCCGCTAGCACTCGTATAATTGCTGCCTTTGGCATCGGAATAGGTGTAATTTGTTGAAGCATCGGTGGCAACTTTCTCAATCTCCGTGCCCGGGAGCATGATAAAATCGGTCATGTAACTAGTTGGACTATTTTTTCTCTCGTAAGCATCTGGAATTGGATTATTGAAATGAGCCCAATCCATGGAACCTTCTTGCGTAAGATCAACCTGAGGAGCAGGAGCCATCACCTTAGCATTATTCCCGCTCTCCGCAGTTGCAGTACCTAGGGTGATTGCCTGAATAAAAGCCTTCTGTCCGTCAACGACAGAGATCGTTATTTTAAGCTTATCATTTTCCGGAAGCTGATATTTAATTGCGATCTCCTTGGCTAATACACCTGCAGAGCTGTCTTTCCCAAACGTATTGGAATAGTAGACTTTGCTAGGATTATTGAATGAAGCGACCTCAACTTGCACCGTACTGTTCCATGAGCCTGCATAAATCTTGGCCTCTTTCAGTTCATTTCCGCCGGGCAGCGTGAATGTAAGCTTTTTGCCTTGACCCGAAATACCTGTAAAGTACATGGACTGATTGGAACTTTCCGTAATGAAAGGAACATCGCCATTGCTTGTCTGGCCGTCACTATAGGATACTTTTCTAGGATAATCGCGCGGGTTCTCGTCCGGTAAACCTGAACTGAATGAAATATTGGCTATTTGATTCGCATTCTTCTTTCTCGGAAAATCGGAAGCTGCAATTCGATCGAAATGTACCCAATCCTGCGTCCCCTGCTCGGTTAAATTTATATTCGCGGTATGATTGTTCATTTCAGCGGCCACATAAGGCTCTACTACAGGATCAACAGATTTGACTGTAGCTATGAAATTCCTTGTGACCGTGTAATCTCCCAATGTAACATTCACCTCGAGGATTGCCGTTTTATCGGCATTCGCCCCGATAGATCTCCTTACATTGCCCCGTGAATCTATGACATCCGAAGTAAGCGAGTTGACCTTCGCCTTACTGCCATATAATTGTCCTTCAAGAGCATCCAATTTTAGATTTTCAGTAATATTGCCCAAGTCGGAATTTCCATTTAAGATTTGCGGCAGAATTGTACTTAAATCCTTCGTCACTTTCTCTTCGCGTGTCCCATCCACGCCGCCATCGATTGGAACTCCCGTTACGAGCTCGCTGAGGTCACCCGCTACGGAATGTTTAACCCCCTGTACAGCTACATAATATCTTGTATTGTTATCAAGTCCATTAATCGTGAAAGGCAAGCTTGTCGTACTGTACTCATCAATTTTTTCAAATGGCGTTACGCCCAGTTGAATCTTGTAACCGTCGAGATCAGCTTGACTGGTTACTTCGGCATTTACAGTCAAGCTATTATCTCCAGGAATAACCGTCACGTTTGTAGGAGCATCTGGTAATTTAAATGCTTGACCTCCGTCATTCAGCGTAATCGCCTTCAAAGTGATTTCCCCTTCTTTTCCAGGGGCATTTTCCGCCGTCACGTATTTAACGAGAATATTCTTGTCTTTGGAACCAGCTCGATAAGGAATGTCGATGATATATTCAACTTCCTGATCTCCGCCACGAAGCTGCTTGGTGATACCGGGCTGTGAACTATCGCTTATCGTTGCGTTAAGTGTCGCTGTCGCATTTTTGACGCCTAACCGCAGTCGTAAAGTTTGCATATGGTTATCTGCCGGCGCCATCACCATAAATCCTTCATTGACACCGGATTTAGCCATGTCATTAAGGCGCACACCTTCTATGCTCCCTATCTGACCGGAGGCTGCATGCAGCGTCGCATTTCGGTTGCCGATCGTATTTACGTTGTAGATCAGCCGGTCGGCTTTTGATTTGCCGTAGCGGTTTTTTAATCCATCTGTCACCGAAGGATCTACTTGATCGCTGAACAAAACAAAGTCTTTACTTGCGGTGATGCTATCAATAGAATCCTTTTGGTTGTCAAAGCCTTGGATCGCCGCACTTAAAAACGGCGCATTGCCATCTATGCCATCAACGGTATAGGTATGAGTGCCAGCCTCTACTTCAAATTTCGATACGGCGTCATTCAAATGAACTTGCAGTGTAAACGGCCTTTGGGCAGTTACCGATACCGCCGTGCCGGATGTCCCGCTTTTTCTCGCTGCAGCACGCAAAGATACTACGTTATCGGATTGGTTAGCTGCATTGCCGAAAACAAGATTGTCCATACCATGCTCTTCCAGAAGTCGAAGGGTCCAGTTGATCGTATTCTTCGGCGCATTGACTTCGATGCCGAGAACATCCTCAATGAGTGCTGCGATCGGAATCGTTCCAGTCCATCCTACAAAATCCTTTCGAGCAGGCTCATTGTCACCATACTCCGTCGAGCCAGGCCGAATATATTCAGAGGAGTAGTTCTCCCAAAGCGTATGCAGAAAGTTCCCATCGCGATCATAGGCGCCTTGTCTGTACACGTCACCCATAGCGTTAATATGCTGAATGGCCAATTGGAAAGCCAAATCTCCATAACCGTATTTCTTCAATCCGTCTAACGCTTGATAGGAAGTTGGCGCCCAAACCGCGCCGTTCCAATAGCCGCCGGTAGGTTTAAATGAAGAATAATTATAAGCCACCGACGACAGACCGTAAGGACGGAACATCATTTCAGAGTTTAACATGGTTTGAACAAGTCTTTCGGCCTGATTCGTTGACGCAACTCCCGCCGTCATGGCCCAAAGCCCTGTTGGCGTCTTTATTTTCGTGAACGCCCCTTTGCTTCTGTCATAATTGTAGTAAAAACCATCCGTTTCATCCCAGAGAGTCGAATTGATCAGTCCCTTAATTCGATCACGCTCGTCAGCATATTTCTGGGCATTCGCCGTGTCACCGATTTCAGCCGCAATTTTCGAGATATAATCCGCATATTGCACCATCTGTATGCTGATATCGTTATAAACTTCCCTTCTCGCACCCCAATCCTGATTAGGGGTATTATCTAAACCGTTGGCTTGTCCGTCAGTGAAAAATAAATCCTTGCCTACTCCATCTGCATACGTACGATTTCTTTTAATAAATTCGAAATAATCGATCATGCGCTGCAAAACCGTTTTTGATGCAGGGCTTACAACGTTGCCCGGTACGTTTGGAATGGATGATGTCATATAGGAGGTCAATGGCTGCGTGAATCGACCTTTGTCATTATGCAGCAAATACTGCTCCCACTCCGCCCAGCCAAACAAAGGCGGATTAATAGCATCGGTATTATCATACTTATACTGAGGGCTCCCATCCGTTTCGCTTAATATCCTTGAAATAAATCCATTCTGTTTATTTCCTTCCGTAGTACCGTTGGAATCGAATTGTCCACGATAAAAATTATTCATGGAAGGCAATGTAGGGAACTGCTTGTAACCATACTTATCAAACAACATCATAAACAACGTGTCCCACTGAAAAAGTCTATTGTCAAACGCCTCATCTACCCAATAATCGCTGATTCCTGCCGTATTCGATGCGTTATTCTTTATGTTGTGTTTATGTAACTGCCATGCTGCATTATATAATTGTTCCCAATCTTTATGTTCGCCTAAATAAACTTTTGGAATGAGATCCATATCAATCGAGTAACCGCTTTCAGGCAGCGTTTCATTAGCTCCCAAAACAGCAGGCAGTAAGAACGTCGAACTGATTATGAAAATACTTAGCAGAATGATTATAAGTTTTTTTATCATTTGAATAACCTCCTCTGTTTGAATACGATTTCAAAAATTGAAATCATTTGCAGACACAAACATTGCACGAAATGACTCCTCACTTGTAAGATAGAAATTTATTGGGTTGGATACATTCTCCTTCCTAATGTGACGTTATTCTCTCTTTAATGGAAATTCTTAGATTATTATAACAATAAAATATTTGTCGAAAAATACAATAATCTCATCTATTATATCGAAATCATACTCTATACGACGTTTCGAATTCGGTTTCTCATCTAAATTGCACAATAAAAAGAGGAAGGCTTCAAAGCCTCCCTCCCAACTCAGCAGCTATTCCATTTCAAGAATTTTACTTGCAATAATCGCTAAGTCGACAATGTCAATCTTGCCGTCCCCATTGAGATCCGCAAATTTGTAAAGATCCCAATCCGGATCGGTGGACGATCTGCCGTAGTTGCTTGCGATAACAGCCAAGTCCCCAATGCTCACTTTACCGTCCCCGTTCATATCTCCAGGGGTTGGTTTAATGACCAAAGCATTGAATGCTGCCAGCGCCGCTCTTAAATCATTTGTTGCCTGATCGACTTGAGCCTGAGTAGCCCCTGCATTATTGTAAACGGTTCTTGCGCTGCCAATTGCCGTTAACAGATTTGCTTTCGATCCTGCCGGATATTGACCGGCTTTGGTGCCTTCAACTGCGGAGTCGTGCGAGCTCTGAGCCGTGTTAATGATAGCTAAGAGCGATTCTTTATCAAGAATAACGATTTGAGCTTTGAACGCTGCCAATGCCGAGCTTAAATCGGTTACTGCTTGAGCGATTTGATTTTGGGTGGCTGCCCCATTGTTCAGCACAGCTTCCGCGCTCGTAATAGCGGCTAACAGGACAGCTTTCGATCCTGCCGGATACTGGCCGTAATCCACGCCTTCAACTGCCTGATTGTATGTGGATTTAGCCTCGCTAATTTTGAAGGAAAGTACGGTTCTGTCCGCCGGGTTCACAATAACGACGTGGGAAGCTTCCGATTCTAGTGCCGGTGTTGTTTCATCCCCAACATTGTCACCAAGAACAACTTTAGACAGTTCCAAGGTGACAGGACCGGAAGCATTCTGCTTGGCCTTCCAGTTCAGCTTGATGACCTCGCCACCGTTTATTACCATATTATCGCTTCCCAAACTAGCCCCAATAATTCGGACTTTACCTAACTCCGTATTATTTTTGAAATCCACTACTGTAAATTTATCCTTCAGCAACGATTCCGCTTTGACAAATTCAACTTGAGCTGGATTATAAGATATCGTCACATCTTGGGCATAAATCCCATTCTTCACGTTTGACAATCCATAGATCAAGCTAAACTCATCGCCAGCATTTGCCGTGCCGGTTCCTCCCAAAAACGGAGTAAGGCGATCACTCGATTGGTCATATACTTCAAACTCGGCAATATTGAAACTGGTTGATGCAGCTGTAGCGCCTAATCCAGTAACCCCCTGGCCGGTGCCTCCTGAACCTATTTGAGGACCTGCCGGACGTTTCCCGGACATCGTCAGCCTGATATACCGTTTGGTAACAGGTGCAAACTGCAGATCGCTCATAGCGGAACCGTTGCTGTTCTTCCCTGTGTATACAGTCTGCCAGTTGGTGTTGTCGTCAGATACTTCAATCGTCATGTTCTGCGCATAGTTCGCATAATCCCATCTGACGATCGCTCTGCTGAATTTAGTCGGTGTTCCGAAATCAACTTTGAACCATTGCGGATCAGCACCGGTGCCGGTATTCGTAGAGCTCTGCCATTTGGTATATACCGTGTTGTCTAAAGCATTGCTTGCATTGTTTGAACCTTGTGTCGTTGATGCTGTTGCCGACTTTCCACGTGCAAGATTAGCCGATGTAGGTGTCGGATTTTGCTTCGTAGTTAAGTTATTATAACTGTTGATTTCAACGTAAGGGTTCGCATTACCCAAATCGGAAAGATAGTATTTGGCGGTAAGGGTTCTCTCTTCTCCCGGAAGCAATAGGAAATAGTTATCTTCCATTCTAACCGGAGCGATCAGGTCACCATAGACGCCTTTTCTGATCTTAGCGAATACGGCATAGGCAATGGAGGTCCCATTGTTTTTAACCGTATAGGTAAGCGTCTGCTCTTGTCCTTGATTTACCGCCTTCGGAGTACCGACAATTTGCAGGTCAACCGGCTTCAGCTTCTGCAGTTGTGTAAAGTCTGCATATTGATTTTGCGGCGTATAGTTCCAGCTATGGTTCGCGTAGCGGACCAAATCTTTTTTCGTAGTTTGCGCATAAGAATTGACACTTACAAGCTTGTTATTCGCGTCTCTTAATTCCAATCTAAGGAAATAAGTCGGCGTGACAGCGATTGACCCTTCATCGATGCCGTCAACCACTGTGATCCCGTAAGCATTGTTAATTTTTCCTTGGAAATTAATCGTTTGATAACCGATTTGCTTAGGTACGCCACCCACAGCTGCGCTTGCTCCATCCGGAGTCACGGCCAGGTTATTGAACTCTTTTTCATACACTTTGCTGCTGTCAGTATTATAAATCTGTATCTTCGCTTTTAAACTGTTGTAATCATTTTGCGTGCTGTTAATGATCTTGACCTGCTTGGACGCATAGTCATACATGATGTGAAGCGGTTCGTTGGCGATCTTCGCACCGAAATAGGAGCCGTTCGGGTTCATATAGTAATCGAAAAGGTTCCAATAAAAACTAGGCCAAGCATTGTTGAGCATCCACTGAACCCAACCCGACGCTTTGGTATATTTGTTAGCATTCACCGCTTCATACTGTGCACGCTGTGCATCATATTGTTGAACTTGGGCCTTGATATTGTACTCTTCAAGACTGTTCGATTGACCGTAATGGTTATCCATAGCCCGATTGAAATTCGAGAGATCCCTGAAGTTGCTTCTGGCATTGTGATAATTCCATTGTTGGAAATTATCTCCGCCCACATTGTAAGGCCACAAAACATTAGCCGGCAAAATTTTCTTCATCGTTTCGATGACCGGTATGCTCGGACCAGGCCCCGCTTCGGAAGTGAAACCGAATGCACCGCCATCGTTCATATCTTCAAAATACATCGCCGGAGGAGCATAGTCATACGTAGCGTCCATATGCATGCCGCCAACCGTTCCCGTCAACGTCGCTACCTTCGCTGAACCGCTGGAGATGATGGCTCCATACTCATCCCAGTGCATCTGGTGCTCGATATCCAGATACTTCTGCTCAACTTCTTTACCACGACCTGTGCTGCTTAAAGACGCCGGATCGTCACTGCCGTTCATCCACGCGATCATACTCGGATGTACTCTTGCGATGCGAAGCTGTGAATTTAAAGACGCACTAGCAATGGCAATATCTGCATCGGTATATTGAGCCGGTTGCTGCCACTTGCTGCAGCAGACCCATCCGGTCATGTACATAATCCCGTTTGCGTCCAGAAGATCCAACAAGCTGTCGTCGAAGAACATGCCCTCATCCCGGATGGCGTTCATGCCCATATCTTGCAGGTACTGAACAACTGCACGATTTGTATCCGAATTTCGGCGAAGGAACAGGTCGGTCGGAGAATAGCCTCCCGCCTTGATAAGGACAGGTTTGTGATTCACGTAGAACTGCACCATATCCTTAAGAGGCGGATTCGTCCTTACGGAAGGAGATACATTCATCTCCGTGTTGATTTCACGAATACCAAATCTTTGAGTAATGGAGTCGCTAACTTTATTATTTGCTGTAAATTTGAATTCAATGGTGTACATAGGCTGTCCGCCCATATCCTTTGGCCACCATAACTGAGGTTTACTAATATTGAGTTCGTTAAATTTATTCGATGTAAACGCGACTTCCTGATCTTTTGCTCCCGCGTTAACGGTTAGAGGCTGAGATAACACGGCTACTACGGTATTGGATGGATCTTTAATGGATGCTTGCATGACTCCAGAAACGGAAGCACCACTATTATTGCTTACTTCCACATAAGCATTGAGATGTGCGGCTGAAAGATCGTTTTCCACCTTGGACGTCACGAACGGGTTGCGTGTCTTTACAGCATCGCTAGTCGTAATGAATACGTCGCGCCATATCCCCATGTTGTTATCCGGTGGTCTTGGAACCCAATCCACCCAATAGAGTGAAAAGTCTTTTCCATAATCCGACCTGGATACACTGACAGCAATCGTATTTTTGGTGACGCCGTCAGAGATGATATAATCCGTAATATCCAATTCGTAAGTCCGGAAAGAACCAACAATATCAGACGTTTTAGCAATTTGACGTCCGTTAACCCAAATATCGCCTGTGTAAGCGATTCCTTGGAAATTTACCAATATTCTTTTCCCCTGCTCAGAGGCAGGCAAAGTAAACTCCGTACGATACCACCAAGGAACTGTAAATCTGCTTTCATCGATTTTGGCTATGCCGTCGCCGATATACGGATCGGGAATATTGCCCGCTTGAATCAAGGCTCCCAAAACCGTATTGGGAACAGTTGTTTTAAACCAACCGGCCGTGTTATAGCTGCTGGATGAAACTGCTGATCCATCTTGCGTTGCAATGGCCGACGACTGAATCTTCCAATTGCTGCTCAATGCGTACACATTATTCAGAGAAATCGCTTTACCCACTGTATTCGTATCGCTGGAATTCGTCGATTCTGCATACGCCGGTGTGCTGTTCGTAAAAGCTAAGCTTGTGATCGACATCAACAAAGCCATCATTAGACACAGATTTTTTGTGAATGATCTGCTGACAGGCATCCCCTTATCCCTCCCATTTAATTGAAAAATTCCTTAATTACCAAAAACCAATTCGATACATTTTGTATCCAACGAGACGCAGATAAACTAACTTTCAAGAGCATTACATGCAGTCTTGGAAATTGCGAGTGGTTAATGTACAAAGGAAGCATTCTAGGCTGGTTGACAACGTGGATGAACTTTCTTTATCACCTTCTTTCCTGCGGAAAACGACTTATTCCTTTACCCCGCCTGATGTCATTCCGGTAACGAGATATTTCTGGAATACGATTGTGATTAGGAGTGGCGGCAAACACGCAAGCACACCGCCAGTTGCGACCATACCAAAATCGACTGCGTTTTTTCCGCTGAATTCTGCGATCGCGACGGGGACTGTTTTGGAGTTAAGACTGGAAGTGAATAATAATGAGAAGAAAAATTCATCCCAGGCAAGAAGAAAGGCGAAGATTCCCGTTGCCATCACGCCTGGGCGCACGATGGGCAGAATAATAAGCCTCAGCGTTTGAAATCGGCTGCAGCCATCCATATAAGCAGCTTCATAATAATCGGAAGACAAAAACTTAAAATAACTTTGCATAATCCAAATCACATATGGGATGATAAAAGTTAAATCCAGGAAAATCAATGACCATCTCGAGTCTATCATTCCTGCCTTCTGGAGCATGGTAAACAGCGGAATGACGATGACGACCGATGGAATCATATAAGTGAACAAAAACATATACAGCATCTTTTCTTTGAATTTAAAAGTATACCTCGCAAAAGCGTGAGCGGCCAAACCGCCAATTAACAAAGCGATGATCATCGTGCACAGGGCGACAATAAGGCTGTTGTACATGGAAATGCGGAATGCGTACGCCATGTTGTTCCCTTCATTGGCAAAGATATCTATATATCTTTGAAACGTGATATCTTTCGCAACCCATTTTAACGGCACGGCTGTCAAATCTTTTTGAAAGGATATGCTGGAAATCAGCAGCCAGACGAAGGGGGCAAGCGTACAGAAAGCTACCAAAACGCCGAACACGTACTGAATAACTCTGAATGTTTTGCTGCTTTTCATGCCGATTCTCCCTCTGCCTTTAATGTTTTGACATAAACAAGGGTCATCAATCCTATCATGATGGCGATCAGGAATGAAATCGTAGCCCCCTGCGAGAATTGCAGGTTGTTGAAAGCTTTCACGTAGGCTTGATAGGTAAGTACCTTTGTTCCATCAGACGGTCCTCCCATCGTCAGTGCATAGACAAGGTCAAACACTTTGAAAGTTTCCATCGTTCTCATGACGATAATTACCAAAATCATCGGCTTCAAATGAGGAAGCGTCAGTGTGAAAAATCTCCGCATCATGCTTGCCCCGTCAACACTAGCCGCTTCGTACACCGATTTATTGGTCATCTGCAGCGAGGCCAACAGGAAGATGACGACAAGCGGAGTCATCTTCCATACGTCGGACACAATCACCATGTTCATCGCAAGCCACGGCTTGCTGAGCCATGATTGGTAATGCGGGATAATGTGCAATTGGGTCAAGAAAGCGTTCAAGGCTCCGTACTCCGGGTGATAAATCCATTTCCACATGGCGCCGTTCACGATCGTCGGCACTGCCCACGGCAGAATGATGATTGTGCGTAAAATAGCCATGCCTTTGATCTTCTCGTTTACTAACAAAGCAATCATCAAACCGAGAACGATTTCTATTGAAATCGATACGAAGGAGAAGTAGGCCGTTCTTCCAGTGGAAGCCCAGAACGTCGAGTCCGTTAGCGCATTTATATAATTTTGCAGCCCTACAAAATCCCCCATCGATTCTACGGTGAGCGACATGCTATATAAGCTTAATATAAACGTATAGATCAATGGAAAAAGGACGATTCCGAATACCACCAAGATAGCCGGAGTGATGTTAAACCAGGCATAGGCGCTATCACTCATTCTTCGCATGAGGCTTCCCTTCCCTTACTCTTCCTTATTTGCTTTCGGAAATTTTTATCGCTTTTTGCTGTAAGCCATCCAACGCCGCTTGCACAGTAACGGAACCGTTCAACGCTTTGCTTATCGCGACCTGCAATTCGTTGGAAAACTCGCCGTACCACGGAACAACTGCGCGGTTAACCAAATAGTCGTACTGTGTTTTCGACAGCTTCACGAGGTCTGGATTCGTTGCGATTACGGCTTGATCGTCAAAGAGCGACTTCCAAATCGGGAGAGCATCTTTCGCATATTTCTTCTGGAAATCCTTTGCCGCCAAGAACTGTATATATTTCCATGCTGCATCGGCATTCTTGCTTCCTTTCGGAATCGCGAGTCCCATTCCACCGTTCACTGTTGCGCTTGCTACTTTGGATGTGCCCGGGCTTAGCGCAATCCCTACTTTTCCTACAACTTGGGATTCCTTCGAATCATTATTTGCCATGTCATACATATACGTCCAGTTTAGCGCAAACGCCGCTTTACCGCTGGAAAAAGCACCTCTCACGTCTTCTTCCAAAAATTCAAGCGAACTTGGATTGGAAAGCCCTGATTTGATCGATTGAACCATGAAATTAATTGCTTCCACATTGGCAGGACTATTAACGGTAGGCTTGCCGTCCGTGACCAAATGACCCCCGAAGGACTCCGTGATCGACGTCACATCGCATACCAGCGCCTCGGCCTGCTTCCACGACCAAGCAACCGGGAATTCTACAATCTTCTTCTCCTTCAAAATCTTCGCGTCGGCAATCAGTTCGTCCCACGTTTTCGGCGGAGCGGCAATACCTGCTTGCTGCAGCATTTCTTTGTTATAAAAGAGATATTTCGTATCGTTCAGCCACGGCATGCCATACAATTTGTTGTTGTAAGATACCGCATCGAGTGCTCCCTGAAAAATATCCTTTCGGTCGCTGTCCGGCAGCTTATTTGTAACGTCCATAATAATGCCGGCTTTGGCGAATTTTGCAGTCCAAGGCGCATCAATCAGTACAACGTCATAACTGCCCCCGCCTGTAATAATTTTCTGTTCCAACGCTTCATAAGGTACAAAGATCGGCTCTACCTTAATCGTTGGATTTGCTTTCATGAACTCGTCGGTAGCCTGCTGCGTCGTTTCTTCACTGTACCCCGCCTGTTTCATAAAAATGGCTTTCAATGTTACATTTTTGTTGTCTGTTTGACTCCCCTTGCTTGAACAAGCTGCTAACGATCCGATACTCAATGTAGTGGCCAACACTAGAACGACACATTTGTTCATATGCCTTGCCTCCCTCACTCATTTTTCATGTATTTGATGAAAAATGTAAGTAATCAGCCGATGGCGTCGGCATTCCGCCGAGCAGAGCAGGTTCTATCATGGTTAGGATCGGTTATAATTCCTTACTTTTTTCGAAATACCGCGAATTGTTACCGCTTTCATAACTCTATTCCTAACTACCCGTCATTCATTTTCCTGTATCTGTTCAAAAGCGTATGTAATGGCACCGATGGCTCCGGCATTTCCTCCTAGCAGAGCTAGCTCTATCTTCGTTTCAATGGGAGTAGAATTGGCAACTTTCTTCTTAATAAGATCTAAGAAAGGTTCGAGCAATTCGGAAATTTCTCCTCCGATAATCACTTTCTCGGGATTCATGAGGCTAACAATATTGGAGATGGCCGTTGACAAATGAATGATAAATTCATCTACAATGGCACTGGCTCGCTGATCGCCGGATAACGATAGTTGAAACAATTCTTCAGGCGAGTAACCGCTTTGGGCAAGCGCCGTGCCGGAAATTTTATTTTCCAACATGCCGAATTTTTCAGCATCATTAACGAGATTGTTTCTTACTTCATCCGGGGTGACAAAATATCCGATTTCACCGGCGGCATAGCGATGCCCGGTAATTAATTCACCGTTGGCGATAATTGCGCTGCCTAATCCGGTACCGATGGCGATAAATACGATGTGGCTTGCATTGCCTCCGGACCCTAGCCATTTCTCCCCAAGCGCTGTGCAATTCACATCGTTGTTGAAAAACAACGGAAATGTAAAATGGGGCTGAAGCTCCTGTCTCAAATTTACATTTTTATACCCCAGAGCGGGTGCATCGTTCATTAGGATACCATTCTCTATGTCAATTGTACCTGGAAGACTCACGCCCATACCGATAATTTCGCTAGACTCTAAAGGTGATCTTTCGATACAGGATTTGATAAGTTCAATCAAGACCGAAAATTGTTTGGGAATCGGATGGTTCTCTTTGAAAACTACATTTCCGTCTAAATCCGAAATCAGAATGAGCGTTTTGGTGCCGCCAATATCAACGCCGATCCCATAGGCCGACTTGGTGTTAAACCCAAGCTTCATCCCCCGGCGCCCGCCTTCGCTTGTCGAACTGCTTAAGCCTAATTCTTTCACAAATTTTTTATGAATCAATTCATCCACGATCAAGGAAACTGTCGAACGGCTGAGATGCAATTTTTGAGCAATTTGAGCACGTGTGATAGGTTCATCTTCGCGAATGAGTCTGAGAACAAGAGAGCGGTTTACCTTCTTGATCATCTCCAAGTTACCCGTTTTGGTCATGACAACCTCCTTGCAGTGTTTTGTTTGTCCGACGTAAAAACTAACTAAACTCAGTATATAGTCGGCTCCTAATTTATGTCAATACAATCATAGATGACGTTACTACTATGTAAAAATTAGGGAAAAGTTCCCTTTAAATGGACTTCGGAGGCTTCTTATATCCATTTAATAGGAAAAACCCCCACTATTTTCGCCGATTTCATGAGAATTCTCTGAATCCGGTCAAATGAATGGGAGTTTCGTTTAATAATCCTTGAGAGGTCCTCTTTCGTGACATTTAGAGGGAGATTTTATTTTCCAGTTATTTTACTGCAATAAAAATCTGTATCTGCGTCTCAGCGGGATCCCAATTTCTGGTGTCATACAGCTCGTAATCCCCCGTGTATGTCCTTACTTCCTCTGATTCCTTAAAATAAGCCCAAATAGTTCCCCATGCCTGCGCGACCACTTCATAAACAGGGCCCTTTTCAGTCGTAAATACTAAGTATTTGCCCGCCGGCACATGAACGGTATGAAACTTCTCCTGATCTTGCGATTTATCGCCGGCTGCTTCGTGCCCGATCAGCGTGGTGTAAGCGCCTGAAGCGTCACTTTCATAATCCGTATAGAGCGCATAGATCAGATGGGCATTGATAGTCAGGGTTTGCGACGCGATTTGGCATTGAAAATACGTTTCCCACAACTGCGGCAGCCGCCGATTCGGACCCGCTTCGTCCGCGTTTGTTGTTCGCACGTGAACGCCTGTTAGTGTTATTGCTGGTTGCTCCATGATAAATGTATGCATCGATTCGTCCTCATCTCCTTGTATTTATCATCAGTATACAGGGAGAACGTGGACACCTATCTGTCCAGTTTCTGATAACGCTCCATAATTTTTCGTGCCCGATTCACCATTTCATCGGCTACGTGGGACGGTTCTTCGACTCTAACATGTTCGCCGTAACTCAGCAGCATGCCGTACAGCCATTCATCTTCGGTGAAGGGTCCTTTTACCTGCAAAGAACCATCCTCTTGTCTTGTCACTAGCTTTGGATCGAAGGTATCCCCCACGCGGTGCCGAACTTTCGAATCAAACAGAAATGTCATCTCTTGCAAATTCGTATTCGACCAATCCGACTCCCAGGCGTAGCCCTCTAGCGAAGGGGCTTGTTTTCTTATAAAAGATTGCTCCAGCACCCGCAGCTCCTGTATACGAGATAACCGGAACACCCGGAATTCACTTCGAAGCGTGCAATAAGCCTGCAAATACCAGAGGTATCCTTTTAAAATTAAAGCTGCAGGCTCAATGACTCTCTCACTCTCCGTACCGTTCATGTTCAAGTACTTGAAGCTAACTTTGCTTGTACGCTCAATCGCCTGTCTCAGGCAGTTCACTTTCTCCCGCGCAGCAGGTCCTTGCCCCCACGGATTGAAATCGAAAACAATTCCCGCTCCCTGCTGCTCCAATTGAAGGCGGTCGACCCTGCTGAGCAGCGCCTTTACCTTATCCAGCAGAGTGCCAATCATGCGATCATCCACGGCTGTATGTATCCCTTTTACTGCCGCGACGATCGCTTCTATTTCACCGAGCGTTAAAAATTGCCGAGCCATGGCATAAGGTGCCATGATTTCAAATCCGCCGGAGATGCCCTGGTGGGCTACAATCGGAATGCCCGATTGATTCAAGGTCTCCATATCCCGATAAATTGTCTTCGTCGAAACTTCAAAACGATCAGCCAATTCTTTGGCACTGACACGCTCACGATTCAACAGCAGCACCGTCATTGCCAGCAAACGGTCAATTTTCATACCTAAACCGACAATATCCACTGTGCTATATCTTCTACAACAGTGCTGTTCACGGTTTGCGGGATCTTATATTCCTCCCAAATGTCTTTCAACGTACCATACACAGCTGTCATAAACATATGATTCAAACCGGGATAGAGCTTGAATGCAGCATCAGGATGGTCTTTTAACATTTCACGGAATCGGTCAAAATCTTTTTCTATGGAAACCTGTACATCTTTATCACCCTGTATGACGAAAATCGGCTTTTTGCTTTGCAATAAATAATCTTGGATTGGATGCTGCTTCATTTCTTTCAGGTACCAAGCATAAACAGAACCGAACAAAATCGTCTGTTGCGCCATCTCATCCGTCATTTCGGTTATCGCATCGAACTTGTCTTGCAGTTCTTTTATCTGCTTGATGGCTATCTCTTGCTGAGATTTTTCAAGATGCTTGATGGCATCTTCATTTTGGTTGATAATGACTTCTTCAAGCGTTCGGGAAGTGCCGGCTAGGATGAATAAACCTGCCATGTCGCCGCCTTCGGCATCGATTCTGGGGGCAAGCATTCCGCCTTGACTGTGTCCAATCAAGAATACGCGGTTTGCATCCACGCGAGGGTCTTTTTTTAGCATTTGGACAGCCCTAATCGCATCCTGAATAATCTCTTCTTTTACTGTGAGCTTGCCGCCGAGTTCTTCTATTAGCTCCTTGCCATAGGTATAAGTGCGTTTATCGTACCGGAGCGATGCGATGCCTTCTTTGGAAAGGCCGTCCGCAAGGTCTCGAAACAGCTTATTTGCGCCAATTGTTTCATCTTTATCCAAGGGACCGGAGCCATGTACAAATACAACGGCCGGGACTTTATCTGTATGAGAATCCGGCAGCGTCAACAGTCCTTCCAACGGGTAAGCCGCGTTTGCCACAACCGTAACTTGTTCGATCATTTTATAACCTCCTGTATGGATTTATTAGGTAATTCCATGCAATTACTGCAGTATCCTGCACGTTATAGGATAGTCAAAATAAGGAACAATAAAAACCAAAAAGATTGGTAAACATAAACGGTGAGCTGTAGCTGGAAAACAACTTACGATTTTGTGACTGGAGCTGCCCGATGATGAAAATACTGCTGCTGGCTTTCTTAATGTTTGTATTAACCACATCTTATGCAATGGCCATTGACCTGTTTTCGGGGATAAGTCTGCACTATTCAATCCGAGGCATGCTAAGCACGCTGAAAATGATGACCCCTGCAGAGATCGTTATTTTGATAGTCATCGGTCTTATGTTATTGGCACCGCCTCTACTGTCTCGATATCTCAACAAATCAGAGAGCTAAGGGCTGTTTTTCGTACGGACCCAGTATTGTCGAAGCCATGAGATCAGGAGCAGCAGGATCGGAATAACCGTTTGGAAAGGAAACAGCAGTTTAAACGGAACGAATTTAATGCCTTCCTTCATGTGTTCCGTGAAAGAGCTGGCAATCGTCATGGAACTGAACAGGATGACGATACCAATCGGCAAAACGAGTTTCTTCTGTTCTTTAATCTGAAATAAATCTGCGATGGCCAAAACTGACGCATAATAAAACATAGCGATCTTAAAGAAATCGCATATAATAAAGGTTAAAATCGCGATCGCGTCGAAGCGCTGGAGGAAGTCTGCAATTTTAACAATACTGATCGTTAACAACAAAGGGAACGCATTGCGGCTTACCATGTTGTAACCAAGTACGGAGATTTCAAGCGTGATCGTATAGCTTAATACGAGCCCGCCCAGTACCATGGCAAACAGACCGGTTTTCATGGCATGCTGAGATTTTTGCAGGTATGGGAACAACATTGTAAAGCAAATCATTTCCCCGAAGGGAAAAGCCAGCGTCTGCGGAAAAGCTTCTGTCCAAATAGGCTTCCAACCGTTTTCGAGTACCGGCAATAAATTTTTAATATCTACGAGACCCGACAACCATACAAGCCCGTTGCCCATGATGCCCAAAAAAACCAAGATCAAAAAGAAAATTTCCCCTGTTCTTACCAGCACTTGCACCCCTTTATACAACACATACGCAATCACAATAAACATGATGAAGTTAACAACAAAGAGCGGCGTTTGATCATAAAGAGCCGTTACCAGCAAGTCTCCGGCATCTCTCAAATCTCTTGCGGCACCGTAAATGAACAGAAGAAGATACAATAATCCTACAAACCACCCGAGATACTTTCCAAGTATCTCTCTCAAATATCCGGTTAACGGCAGACCCCTATGCCTATGAAATAAAGTGACATAAACACTGTACAGGATCAATCCCCCAATGAGACCAAGCAAAATGGCAATCCATGCATCCTTCTTGGCAGCTACCCCAAGACTCACAACAATCGCAGTTCCGAATTCAAACAGAAGGATGAGCACAAAGTATTGCCATGCGTTGATTTTCGTTTTTTCCATCAGCATCAAACACCTTCCCGCGACTGCACGAACTTATTTTTTGTAGAAATAAGGCTTTGTCACTAAACCGGTCCTGCGTATATAGGCTGTCACCTCAACATTTACAGGAATTTCGGCAAATGTCGTGTTCCAGTCACCCTTGAGCTTTTTCCATGCCTTGGGGTTTTCTATGTTCACATATTCCCCAAAACCAAAAATATCGGTTTTTGCTTTTTGTGCTTTCTTAACGGCTGCGAGCACCATTCGTTTCGTCTTGTCAGCCAACTCATTCTCAATTTTCATTATTTCTTCAGGATCGCTCAGATCCAGACCGCATCTTGTTTCGGCGATATCGCCTTCTTCTTTGATCTCGATATTCATCGAAGGTTTCCCCGCAGTAACTTTTGCGTGTACTTTTGTCTTTGACCGGAGAACAACGATATCGAGCGAATCTTCTTTTTCATGACAAGCGAGCGTGACAACCGTATTCTTCATTTTATTTAATGTCCATTCGGTACCGTATACCTCGTCGCCATCTAACCATGTTGTTAATTTCATATCTTTGAAAACCGCAATTCCGCTGATAGCAAGCATGGTTTTGGGTTCGGTTGTCCGAAGATTTGTTTGTTTGCCTCCAGATTTTGGGTTTCCAAATATTTGAATGCCGCTAATGCTAAGTTCTTTCCCCTCACTGACTATCATTTTGATAACGTCTACCACTTCGCTGCTCATATTCGACGACAATTCGTTTGACGCTAATTTTAATTGATCCACAACGGAGGTACCCGGTACTTTCTCAATGGGAGATAGGATATCGATGACGGATTTCGCGTCTCCATTTCTGGCGATAAGTACATTGATGTTCAGCCTGGCCTCGTAAAATCTTTCGATAAAATCAAAGAGCTCCTTAATGCCATCTTGAGCTAAAGCCTCCCCAATGACCATTAGACGTACATGAGAGAAAAATATCCGCCGCGGCAGCTGCTTCGAAACATTAAGCGTAGCCTCGCGAATCGTCTTCCCCGCCCCATAATACACGCTTACAGGCAGTGAATATCCGCCGCCACCGCCGGAAGACTTGCCTGCTACTTCCGAAGGATTAATAATTTGAAAAGAGACGCGGTACTCATCATCTTGCAGCTTATCCACGCCTATGGCAGAAACAATGGAAAGATCCGATAGCTCTCTCCGATTCCAACATCCTGTAATCATCAGCGTTCCCAAAAGGATTAAGATCAATAAAAACCGTTTGACGTTAATGGTCTTCATCTTCATTCCTTTCTCCATGATGACTGAAAAGGGATGAATTCCCTTTTGAAACCTGGGTAATTTTCATAAATTTGAATAGTTTAGACTTCACGATGACCGACCAGTGAGGCAATCGAACCACAGTATCTTTTTGATCGAACAAATTAAATGGCGCGAAAGGCGACAAATAAGGTGTCCCGAACGAGTGCAGGCTGGTCATATGAGCTATAAAAAAAATCGTCCCCATCGTAATGCCGAAAGCACCGAAGCTTGCAGCCAAAATCATCAGGACGAAGCGCAGCATTCTTGCGGTTATGGCAATATTGAACGCTGGCGAAGCGAAACTGGCAATTCCGGTAATGGCGACAACAATAACCATAGCCGGGGAAACAATTCCCGCTTGTACCGCTGCTTGACCTAGGACGAGCGCTCCTACGATGGAAACGGCCTGGCCGACAGAACGGGGCATACGAACGCCCGCTTCCCGCAAAATTTCAAAGCTCAGTTCCATCATCAATGCTTCAACTAATGCGGGGAATGGAACCCCTTCTCTGGAAGAAACAAGACTGAACAGGAGCTGAGACGGAATCATTTCCTGATGAAATGTGATCAATGCGATGTAGATGGCAGGTCCCATGATCGATATAAAAAAACTGATATAACGCAGCAGCCGCACAAATGTTGCAAAATCGAACCGATGGTTATAATCATCCGGCGACTGGAAAAATTGAGAGAAAATCGTTGGTACGATGAGTACGAAGGGTGTTCCGTCCACGAATATGGCTACTCTTCCTTCAAGAATATTAGCCGAGATAATATCGGGACGGTCCGTATTATACATGGTCGGAAACGGCGTGAATGTCTGATCTTCAATCAGTTCTTCAATAGTACCGGTCTCCTTAATGGAGTCGATGTCGATTTCATGAAATCTCTTCTTAATTTCTTTTATAAGATCCTCTTTGACTGTTCCGTTGAGATACAAAATAGATACATCTGTTGGCGTGATTTTTCCGATCCTCATATTTTCCAGCCATAAATTCGGATTTCTAATGCGGCGGCGGACAAGTGCGATGTTGGTGCCAATCAATTCGGTAAATGCATCTTTAGAACCGCGGATAACGACTTGGGTCGTAGATTCCGAGATGGGTCTTTGCTCTCCTCCTTTGGTATTGGCGCTAATGGCTATATCGGAACCGTCAATCAAGATAACCGTATTGCCTGACAAACAAGACATCATCATATCGCTCCAAGTATCCATCGTGTGAAGTTCATGGATCTCAAGAGCATGATTTCTTAGAAATTGCAATAAGCTCTCGTGCGGACTTACGTTTGTCAACGACGGATCCAGGTTATCGCTGCCCAGAATATGTTCCACGAAATGCGTGATGGCATCTTTGTTGACCAATCCGTCCATATAAATGACAGCTGCTTGAAGCACGGACCCGGTGCCTAGGTGGAATACACGGATAATAATGTCAGGGCTATAACCGAATTCCTTCTTCATTTGATCGATATTCGTTTGCAAGTCGGTGGACAGACTCCGCGTTCCGGAATTGGTTTCGAACTCTTTTTTCGGATTCTGGGATTTTCTGCTCCATTGTTTGCGAAATTGTTTCCAGAATGACATATTCAAACTCCGATCGAAGATTTAGGCATATTCTTTCCTGCCGCGATTCTCCTTATACATAAAATGGTAATGGGGATTAGACGAAAAGAGGAACCCCGTTAATATGGAGTTCCTCTAATGGCATACGGCTCTATTTCATTGTCATGCAACATGCGTCCTCTTATACAAAACAGATATCGCGGCTGCGATAAGGATCATACCCATAAAAGCGGGAGCGGCATGACCAAATGATACATAAATTTGACCACCAATAATAGGCCCAATCATTCTTGCTAATGCTTGAATAGACTGGCTGCCCCCTTGAATCCTCCCTTGTTCGCTTGCATCGACAGACTTGGAGAGCATTCCATTGAATGATGGCCCAAAAATCGAATCGCCAAAACCAAATATGAACATGCCAGCGATTAAAAGAGGATAAAATGAGAACAAAGAAGATAGCGCAATAAGACTATAGCCGATCATTTCCGAAACCATTCCAAGAATGGCTATTTGTTTATCTTTTAATTTCTTCAATAGCTTTGGCATGATGAAACCTTGTGAAATGATGTCCTGGACGCCCATAATTGAAAACATGAGTCCGATTAGCGCAGGCTTCCAACTGAAAGTATCCATCGTAAATTGTGAGAAAACGGCTTGTAATGATCCATTAGGTATCCAAAGCAAGAATGCAGAGACAAGCAGTCTATTTAAGTTCTTCATAGTAAGCAGGTTGGCAAGCTGTGTAAATGGATTCAGTCTGGCAAAGGTAATCTCCTTCCGTCTATGATTGTTGGCGAGGCTCTCAGGCATAAAGAAGTATCCATAAACAACATTCAACAAAGTGATTGCCGCTCCAAAATACATCGGTACCGAATAACCAAACTTAGCAAGCAATCCGCCTAGCGTTGGACCAATGACGGTCCCTACGCCTACAACAGCGCTCACCCATCCAAAGTATTTCGTTCTCTGATCTGGAGGAATGATGTCTGCAAAATAGGCGAAAATCGTGCTTATGCTCCCGCCTGTTATACCTTCTATTATGCGACCAGCAAATAGGATCCATAAAGCTCCTCCTATGCCAAAAACAAAGTACCCGATGGCTGAACCCAATAGGCATACTAAAAGCAATGGACGACGGCCATATTTATCGCTCAAAGCGCCAAGCACAGGGGCCGCGAAAAACACGCAGACAGCATAAACAGAGGTCAGTAGCGTAACAACGATAGCCTGTTCTCCCGGATTGTTCATATAAGGCTGAACTAAGAATGGGACGACAGGTGCTATGATACTGAAGCCTATTCCGCAAAGAAACACAGAGATAAGTCCGAATAGTAAAGCATGTTTATTTACGGTGTGATCTGTGTCCTGTTTATGGAGTGATTTAGATTTGAACATTACGTTCTCCTTTCAAAAGTTGCAATATTGATTCCTAGGAAACAAAATCATATTCTCATATTTTTGTTTCCTTGTCAACAAAATGACAGCCCAATTCGATTGAAAGAGTCAAACCACGCTTCGGACACAACGGTCGTTATCTATGCGAAAAGCATCATGTCTCTCTGCTGACGGACACCAGCGTCCTTATTTGCCAATTTCGGGAAGTAAATAGTCCCCAAGGGAGTAAATAACAGCGCTGGTGTCCGCTACATGTTTGAAAAGGGGCTTCTCAATCGAATAAGAGCCACTCAGTCCGGTAACGAGGACAAAACTGTGCTAACGTAATTACGCCTGCCCAACCAGCTGAACGAACCCTCTTCACGTGACAACTGCAAAACTGCATTCCGCACTAAAATTCTGATCAAAAAAAACAACCATACACTATAGTGCCGGCTGCTTGTGTTTTCATTTTCATTATTCAAATTTATTCCGACTTCATATCTATACCCTGTTTCTTAATTTCTGCCTCCAAATGCTGACTATACTTTTCCAAGAAGCGAAGCATACTATCAAATTGTTCCTCGGTTACCTGCTCAAACACAGCTTTATCCCGCTCTTGAAACTCTTTGTGCAGGTCATCATGAATTTTATAAATGACTTTCCCTTTTTCAGTAAGCCTAAAATAGATTTCTTTCTTGTTATCCGATTTCTGGTAGCTTTCGATAAGGCCTTTTTCCATAAGCTTCTTCGTCATTTTACTCATAGCGCCGCGAGTCATATAAAAGGATTCCGCAAGTTTTGTCACGTTGGAATCTGCATTTTTTCCAATGTATTCGACGCAGTGTACCTCGGAAGATTTATACCCCTTAAGACTCTCTTCCATCTTATCCTTATTAAGCCAAACGATCTTGTTATATACGTCCCTGAATCCCATCATCACCTGGTCTTCTTTGTTCATGGCCTATCCTCCCTCCCGTTCATGCTATGGACATAGCCGGTGAGTTTTATACAAAAATAAGAGGCTATCCCCTTGTCATTACTATGACTTGTGGGACAGCCTTCCCAGCAGTTATGCTTCTATAGTCACAAGGATAAACGACTTCGTCGTCCTTTCAGGACGGGCGCTTGTCAAACAGCGGAATGCATTGATTTATCGGTATTATACACCAATTCTCTGGAAAGTCATAACTGGATAAGCATTCGTTTCGCTAAACCGACTTCGCGCCTAACAATTCAAACCGTTTTGCTTTCTCTTTAATATATTCCGCAGTTCGCAGCGCAAGCGACATCACCGTATTCGTTGGATTCCCGGCGCCAGAAGTTACAAATATACTCGCATCGCATATAAATAGGTTCGGAATGTCATGAGTTTGTCCATAAGAATTGACAACGGAAGATTTCGGATCGTTCCCCATCCGGCAGCCTCCCATCATATGCGCGGTGTCAGGCACGACATATTCGACTTTCCCACCCGCCGCCTTGAGTATTGCACTCATATTTCCGACAGCATGCTCAATGAGTTTCTGATCGTTATCCCCATAACTGAAGGTTACTTTTGCGCGCGGCAAACCGTGCTCATCTTTTTCGTCTACCAGCGTGACTCGGTTCGATGGGCTTGGAAGTACTTCGCCAACTAATGTAACTCTCCCGTAATAGTTATAGTTCAATAGCGTCTCCCTGAGGCGCTCCCCCCAGATGGGTCCGCCTTCCGCTTGCGAAATCGCTTTGGAAAACTCGACCGGCCTCGAACCATGAGAATGAAGTGTATAACCGCGAGTAAAGTTGTTCTTAGGATCGGTTCGGTAAAACTCTTGCGTTGTTGCTAAAACCGGCGTACCTTTATACAGTCTAATTTCATCCTCAAATCTGGCATAGACGTCTTGGGAGCTGTGAACCATGATCGCTTTCCCAACCCATCCGCTGCTATTGGCTAGACCATCCGGAAACTGCGCATTGGCAGAGTTAAGAAGCAAACGCGGAGTTTCTACAACAAAAGCAGACAGAATCACAATTTTAGCTTTCTGCTCATAGGTTTTTCCCTTATGTACAAAAGTGACTCCTTTCGCCAGCCCGTCTTTCCCCATTACTACCTGCGTCACCATGCAATCGGCCAACACTTCTGCTCCAGCTTTAATAGCTTTAGGAATATGAACGATGAGTGTGCTGAATTTAGCGTCAGGCATGCATCCTTGATTACAGAAACCGCGATTGATACATGGGGGCCGGCCTTCAAACGGCGCAGAAAGTATCGCAAGCGGAGCCACAGATGAGCGTATCCCCAGTTTCTCGCAACCGTTCCTGAACATATAAGCATTCGGACTTAGAGGCTCCCTTTCGGGATAAGGATAAGGGCCATGATAATTCCCCCATGGAAAATGTTTAGGCCCGGATACGGCAATTTCCTTTTCGGTTCTGGCATAGTAAGGCTCCAGATCCTCATAGCTTATCGGCCAGTCATCGGCAACGCCGTCCATGGTTCTAGCTTTAAAATCCACATCATGAAATCGTAGAAATACAGCCGTAAAGTGTACCGTCCCTCCGCCGATCCCCCAGCCGGAATTGTTATGCCCCATCGTTAAGGGGTTGTTTCCATCCACAATCCGGGTATCCTGCCATCCTAAGCTTTGCATCGTTAGCTCGTCACTTGCTAAGTCTTTTTGCGTATCTCGAAAAGGTCCCGCATCCAAGACGACCACGCTCATTCCGGCTTCGCTCAATTCTTTGGCAAGCACACCCCCGGCTGCCCCTGCCCCAACAATCACGACATCGACTTCTTCATTCCTATAGTTTTGCGTTTGCATGGAATCAACTCACCTCCCAATACATGGCAATCAACCCGAGAACACTCATAGCGGAGAACAATAACGGAAGCATAATTGGCGGGCCTTTGAGAAAATTGCTTAATGACCACCCATCAACTCGAATACCCACTCCCCGAAAATGGAAAAAGAAACCCACCAGGCCAAATAAAACGCCCAGCCACATTAGAACCGAAAACAAACTATGCAGCCAACCGACGTTGCACCAGGTCAAAATCATGCCCGAGATAAAAAAAATGGGCGCTGAAATGACGGGTACCCACATCGATTTATTGTGAAAATTTTGCCGGTAATGAAACATTGTCACTTGAATACCGAGAGCTAAAAATGCCACACTTACGAAAAGAATAAGAATCCGGTCAATGGACCATGCGTGCCAAATCATGCTGTTACCTCTTTTCATGAATACTCTATTCGTTTCTAATCATTTCCTGCATCACAAGAAATTATTACATATATTAGCAATGGCTTCATAATTGCCCTCTGTAAAAGACATACTACTATTAACAAGGCTGAGCATGAGAAATACGAATTTGGTGACGAAATTTTGGGAGGTATAACTCCTTGCTGATACGAAAAGTTGAAACATTTCCACTCTTTTATCCTCTGCCTAAGCGATATGGGGACGCTAACGGTATCAAAGCGTACCGTACTTGTTATCTGATTCGGATAACGACTGATGCAGGTGTCGAAGGTTGGGGAGAATGCGTTGATTGGCTGCCAACGTTGCATAAAGGCTTTCAAGAACGCATCATTCCCTTTTTGATTGGGAAGTCAGTCGCTGACAGAGTGACATTGGTGCGGACATTGAAGAAATGGCATGCCCGTTCGTCTGCGGCTGTAAGTATGGCATTAACTGAAATTATGGCCAAAACATGCTATATATCCGTGTGCGACCTTTGGGGAGGCAAGTTTCGAGCGAAAGTACCCGTGTATGCGTCGTTTCAGACCTATTCAGAAGAGGCGAATTGGCAAAAACATTCTCTGAACGTTATTGAACAAGCAATCGATCAAGGATTTGATAAGATTAAGGTGAAAATAGGCGGAAAATCTATCTCCGAGGACAAACAGCATATCGAGTCCGTTCAGACCTTGCTGCAAGGAAAGATCGGTTTAGCATTGGACGCTAATCAAAGCTATGACGCCACTGCTGCTATATGTTGGCAGTCTCAGCTCGATGCTTTGCCTAATCTAATATGGTTGGAAGAGCCCTTGCAGATCAGCCGCATCGCTGACTACGTATGGCTAAGAACTCGCTTGTCCACTCCGCTGGCTGGCGGCGAGAATATCGAAAAAGCAGCCGATTTTATCCCGCTTCTTCACCAACAAGCTCTCGATTATATCACTCCGGATCCCCTCCATGTGTCCGGCATTGACTGTTACAGGGAGACTTTAAGCCTCGCTAGAAGTTTTGGCGTTCGTGTAACACCACATGCGTATGATGGTGCATTATCGCGCCTATATGCCATTTTCGCTCATTCTTGTTTGGAGCCTTGGGGCAAGACGGAAAAAGACGCAATCGAACCTTTGGAATGGGATGTTATGGATAATCCTTTTACAAAATTAATTCCAATTCAGCCTTCGAAAAGTGAAATCTCAATACCATGCGGCAGTGGCATTGGCGTCGATCTTGACATTGAGATGCTTGCATTCTATCGATGGGACGGGAATAGCTACGGATAAACGCCAAAAGAGAACTTTACCTAATGCCTGAATAGACATAGGAAAGTTCTCTTACTAGCATGTTCCCCATCCTTAAGTAAACTTCCACTTTTTCCGAATCGCATGTCCGGCAAGGAGCAGTACCGGTACTAGGACACTGAACGTCATATCCAAATAAGGCCAGTATTTGGACACAATATTATTGTAATAGGTAATGTTCGGGGATATCGTCAGGGAGAACGGTATAATAATCATACCAAGCGGCAATGCCATCATTCGATAATCCTTTAGTTTGAATATCTGGGCCAGACCCCGATTTATGGCGTAGAAGTATAAGGTGACTTTAAAAAAGATCGTAATAATCCACACGAGAGCCATAGTAGCTTCAATCCTCTCGAAGAAGCCCCCTACACTGATTCTTTTGGCCAAGTCGTAACTTGGATACATGTTCCTCGCGGACGGTTCAGCACCGATAACTAGAATAGTTAGAGCAATTGTGACGATTAAGATGACCCCTCCGATAAAAGCACCTGTTAATAGTCCCTTCCTTATTTGACTAGCCTCATTTACATTTGGAAATATCATCATAAGTACAACCAACTCCATAAATGGAAAAGCTACGCAAGTAAATGAGCCACGGATAATCGGTTTGATCCCCTGGTCGAACATCGGCAATATTTTGTGGGAATCGATTGACGGGGCAAGCGAAACGAAGAGAACAAGTAAAAGCAATAATAAAAAGGGGAAAAGGATTTCTGCCACTCGCGAAAACGTCTCAAGCCCTAGTCGTACCGCCATGATAATAAGAAGCAGCAGCAGGATTTGAAGTGCTTCTATAGGGGTATCCGGCATGATTTGAGAAATGATAAAATCCCCAATCTCCCTCAGGTGCGCAGTAATAGAAAGGAGTATGTACCCTAGAAACAACAAAGAAACTGTTGTCCCCACCCATTTTCCGAAAATATGTTTATTTATTTCAACCAAGGTAAACTTAGGATTAATCTTTCCTGCCAATTCGAATAGACAGATAACGAGCATGCCTGCAGCTAAACCGATCATTGCGGAAATCCATGCATCCTTTTTGGCCTCAAGTGCCGGAATTGCCGGTAAAACGAGGATGGAATCACCCAAAGTAATAAGCGTTGACAGAATAAACAATTGGCGCGTGCTGATTTTGACGGTCTCGGACATCCATTTCCCCCCTTTACTTTAATACCCCCCTAACAACATCGTCGATAGGTTTATATATATACGTCAGCCATTCCAATGGGGTCGGCAGACTCACATGCAAAACCCTCAGAACACACAAAACGATTCCGATGGATAACAAAACGAAAAAGAACCACATTTCCTTGATATATTGGTTTCTCCAAAGAACGGGCACGTCAATGGCAGTAATCACAGCGGCAACCGCAATTATCCCTAGAATAGGGAGCATAGGTATCTACTCCTCCGGTCCCTTCTGGACAGGGTTGCCAGTAGTACCTAAATTCCGTATTTTAAAGTCCGTCACTATCTTTACGGGAACAGATGGAAATAACTCTTCCCAATCTTCCCGCAGCTTTCTCCAAACACGGGGATCTGCTCTATGAATGGCCTCTCCGAACCCGAAGGTATCCGTCTTGTAGTCATGTTGTATCTTATTGAGAGCCGTTTTAATTACACCCTGCAAAGTTTCATCTCCTATACGCTGCAAATCTTGAACCGTTTGAGGGTCCGTAAGGTCGATGTCACACTCTACATCGGCTATATTGCCTTCCATCCCCACAACCACCTCAATCGCTGGCTTTCCTTTCTCGATATGTCCGATGATATCCGTTCTCGTACGGATGATGTCGATCGCCAACGTGCCACCATGGGGACAGGCCAAGTGATCCGCTGTTTTCTTCACGTGATTTGTAATGTAATTAAATCCCTTGCTTTCCGCTTCGTTTAACCATCCAACCAATTTGTCCTTATGAAATACGGCGGTTCCATTAAACTTCATATAGGTGGAAGGACTTACAGATGCAACAACATTTTTCGTTTTCCCCTTCTCCTTGTCGCCAATGATTTCGATCCCTGGGATAGCAGTCTGCCTATCAGGTGTAATTAGATCATAATAAACCTCCCCCAACTTGACAGCCGTCGTAGGAGCCCAATATTTGTCCATTGTTTTCATACTTCCATACATTTTCAAGGCAGGTATTTTCTCCAAACGGGTTAATATGTTAAGCGTATCCTCTGCTCTTGCCCCTTTAGAAATAATCGTAAAAGTGTCTTCCTCACGCACCTCATGATCTCTAACCAAGAAATCAAGCATTGGAGCAATGCCCTCCCGTGCTAACTCCTCGCCAATCACGACCACACGCAGTTGAGACAAATATACTTTTCGCGGCGTCACTGTCGTCATTTTCCGGATTGCTTCAGACACTGTTTTAGCCTTAGCCGTGTACACGGTCACAGGAGTTTCATACCCGCCCCCTCCGCCTTTCGACGAAGCAACCTCACTGGGCACCACAATTTGGACAGAAACCTTGTACTGATGATCTTCTTTATCAATGCCAATTGCCGAAGCAATGGCAAGGTCGTTTAACTCCCTTCGGCTCCAACAGCCCGTAACGAGCAAAGGGATAATGATTAAAACGGCTGTCAGCAGCATCTTTCTCTTCATCATGAATCCTATCTCTCTGATTTTGGCGGTTCTGGTTGTCGTGCCCGGTTCCGAATGACATTTTTCTGGCTAAAAAATCGAGGACGCGTAGACATGGCCCATTGGGGGACACGAATTAACGTATCCTTCAAATCACTTGGAATAAGTGGTGCAAAAGGGCTCATATAAGGGATACCGAACGAGCGCAGGCTGCATAAATGAAGTAGTAAAGCAATGAAGCCTACAATGATGCCGATCAATCCAAAGGTCGCCGCCAGAGCCATTAACGGAAACCGGAGAATGCGAATGGGGATGGCCATGTTGATAGAAGGGAATACGAAATTCGAGATGGCTGTGATCGATACCACAATAACCATGGCTGCCGATACCATCCCGGCATCAACCGCAGCTGTCCCGATGACCAACGTCCCTACGATAGAGACTGCTTGGCCAATAGCGCGCGGCATTCGAATCCCAGCTTCCCTCAAAATTTCGAAACTTGCTTCCATTGCAACGGCTTCTATAAAAGCCGGAAACGGCACGCTCTCCCTTTGCGATACCAAACTGATCAGCAAATCGGTAGGAATCATTTCTTGGTGAAACGTTGTAATGGCGATATAAAGAGAAGGGCCCGCTAATGCGATAAAAAAACAAATAAAACGCAGGATACGAAGCAGCGTGGCAAAATCCAATCTGTGATAATAATCCTCTGAAGCCTGAAAAAACTGAATAAACACGACCGGAACCGTCAAGACAAACGGTGTGCCATCAACTACAATGGCAATCTTCCCCTCCATTAAATCGGCGGAAACGACATCAGGTCGTTCCGTGTTATAAACGGTTGGAAATGGAGTGTATATGGAATCCTGGATCATTTGCTCGATATATCCGCTCTCGAGAATGCCATCGGTATCGATGCGATCCAAGCGCTTGCGCACTTCCCCCAACACTTTGTCGTTTACGATTCCTTTGATGTACATCAGGGAAACAAGCGTTTTGGTAACCTTGCCGATTTGTCTGCTTTCGATCCATAGATGCGGATCTTTAATTCGTCTCCGGATCATTGCCGTATTGGTGCGAATGTTTTCGTTGAAGCCTTCCTTGGATCCGCGAATGACCGTTTCATTTGAGGCTTCGGTCACTCCCCGGTGCTCCCAGCCTTTCATTGAGATGATAAGCCCCTGTGTATACCCGTCCAATAAGAGAACAACATCACCGGATAGAAGGGCGTCCAATAACTCTTCGAATTCAGTGAATTCTTTGATTTCCCCGACAGTAAGAACTTTACTTTTTAGAAAAGGCAGTAGATTCTGCTCTTGGAAGCCCTCTTCGGGAAAATCCAACATCAGCGATTCCATAATAAAATCATTGATTGATTTGGCATCAGCCAGCCCGTCCGTGTAAAAAACTCCCACATCGACCCCGGCTCCGATTTGAATTTCACGAATGACGATATCGTCGCTGTTGCCTAGTGTTTCACGAACATGTCCGATGTTTGTTTGGAGACTCTCATCCAAAGCCTCTCTGATGAGCGAGCCTGCCGTGTCCTGGACATGACGATCAGGGGAGGGTTGTTTGTGTTTGTTTAAAAGTCGATCCATAAAACCCAACGCGATCTCCTCCAACAATTCCTTTATTAATCTAATTATCCCCATGAATGGGGTTTTTAGACGACAGAAAAAAATCCCCTCGGCGCCGGCTCATTGCCGCTCGGCTCAAGGGGATTTTCCGTCAATAACATTTAACACATCGTCATTTAACTTTAGTGCGGGTGTATAACAGATAGGAATAAATCACAGGAATAATAGATGCAATTACGATCACGACGATAAATACGAATATGGCTGCCGACCCGCTTAAGAACGAAGAAATTACGGCAATGATCCCACCGATCATCATGAGAGGGCCTGCCAGCCTGTGGGTTTTCCTCCAAACTTCTTTATTCGCCAGTGTCCACGGGGTCCGAACGCCGAACATATAATTATGCCTAACTTGAGTCAAGTAATTACCCATAGTCGCTAAAAGCAACCCCGTAACGGACAAGACCACCTTCGTCATGTCGACATGATATCCCAGGTTGTAAGCAATGATCATCCAGCCAACTACAGCTATCAGAACAGCGATACCGGCCCGAGATACTTCAAATGCTTTAGAAAATTGTTCGTAATTCGTTCTCTTGGGATCGACGAAACGTAAGACACGGAATATAACCGGTATAAGACCAAGCAAAATAAGCATGATAATCAGCATTCCTCTGCTCATGGTACCGTTCACTTCATTATTTACACTAAAGTGTGTAGCCATCGTTGCTGGAAGTTGGTTGTAAAGAATTAATGCCCCGACAGCAGGCGAAATGCTAAGCAAAATAAGGAAAATTTCTCTCATTACTTTCATCATTTTTCACCCTCGCTTTTGTTAATAATATTGAACATCCATCCTATAACATCTTCTACAACTGTCGTATGAAGTGTATAAATAATGTTCTGCCCTTGCCGTTCATCTAAGACTAAGCCTGCCTGCTTGAGCAAGTTTAGGTGATGAGATATGCTCGGCTTGCTAATCTGGAAATGCTCCGATATCTCCCCTGGACTCATGCTTTTGTCCCGTAACAACTGCAGGATTTGCCGACGAGTCGGATCCGATAATGCTTTAAAAGCTTCATTCATAACTTATCACCGCCATAATTTGATATTTAGATAAATATCTAAATGTCTAATTGTATAGTACACATTTATGGAGCGAACGTCAATATGCATATGCATATGTCAAAAAAGCAGCAACAAATGAAGACCCTCTGCCCTATTATTGGCGAGGGTCTTTCCCGTTATGATTCGCGCACAACGAATGTTAAAATCAACTGCTCCAAAATCTGCTCCGGCGAATAGCCGCGCACATCTCTTTGATAGAAATAGGAGTCGCTGCTTAAAGCCGTCAACAGCATATCGGCCCGGAAGACACTGCTCGGAGGGTTCTGCTCGGCTGCATGCATTTCATCGAATAGCTCGACAATCGGTTGATGCAATTCATGATAGAGAGGCCCGCGCTTGAGGGATCTGACCGGATTAGTTGAAGCGGAATCCTCCACCCCTTTAAGGAATTGCGCTTTCCGTTCCCTGAATCGAATAAACAAACCGAGGATGCCCTTCAATCGATGTGAGGGCGGCTCAGCGCGGTTCATTTGCAAGTAATTTTCAATATCCTCGAAAAGGTTGACAACGTTGTCTTTCATTAAATCCAGACATAGTTCCCCTTTGTTGCTATAACGGCGATAGAGCGTCCCCGGACCGATCTGTGCTTCCGTCGCAATTTGATTCATACTTACCTGTTCAACACCATTCTGCTCAAATAATCGAAGTGCCGCATCCAATATTCGTTGGCGATTCTCGGCGGCATCACGGCGTTCAGATCTCGGTTGGATTCCCTCAGTTTCATTCACGGTATCATCACTTCCTAGTTTGAATTACGGCCTGGCTTGACAAACGGAGAGGTCTCCGTTTAATATCAAGTGGAGAGTTCTCCGCTTAATAGTAACATATCAAGAAGGAGATTACTAACCAAATAAAGGAGTGTATCCCCTATGCAAAATCAACACGCAACTACCGCACTATTGCTCATGGATATGCAGAACGGCATTGTTTCCCGTTTCTCAGATAACGAGGAGGCGCTTGTTCCTTTTCAAAAAGCTATGCAAACCGCACGTCAACATAACATCCAGGTTATTTATGTGCGGGTCGCTTTCCGCGAAGGGTATCCGGAGGTCAGTCCTCGCAACAAATCTTTTTCGCGTATTGCAGAATTTGGCGGCATGACCATAGATGACACAGCTACACAAATTCATGAGTCCGTGCAGCCTCAGCCAGGTGAGCCGATTGTGACCAAACGCCGCGTGAGTGCATTCGCCGGCAGCGACCTTGAGGTTATCCTCCGGGCCCGCCAAATTGATACGTTAATACTCAGCGGCATTGCGACAAGCGGGGTTGTTCTATCCACATTGCGCGAGGCTGCGGATAAAGATTTTGCCATTAGCGTGCTTTCAGATGCTTGTCTGGATGCTGATCCGGAGGTTCACCGTGTACTTACTGAGAAAGTGTTTCCACGACAAGCCGAAGTTCTGACCGTTGACAGGTGGATTGATACTTTAGTATAGATAGAAGGCCATTGTCATGCCCATTTGGAAAAGAAACTTATTCGTTTGCTGGTTTGGGTTATTCGTCTCAAGTATAGGCATGAGCCAAATTGCTCCTGTCCTGCCGCTTTACATCCAACATCTAGGCGTTCAAAATCCAGCTGCAATTGCTCAATTCTCAGGTCTTGCGTTTGGGATCACGTATATCATCTCCGCTATTTTCTCCCCTGTCTGGGGAAAAGCCGCAGATAAATACGGACGAAAGCCCATGCTGTTGCGGGCAAGTCTGGGTATGGCCATTGTTATTTTTAGTATGGGTTTTGCGTCGAACGTGTATGTACTGTTGGGGCTTCGCTTATTGCAAGGCATTATCACCGGCTACGGAACCGCCTGTACCGCGCTGATTGCGACTCAAACGGATAAACAACACGCAGGTTGGGCGTTAGGCACGCTCTCTACGGCAAGTATCTCGGGCTCTTTGCTGGGACCTACGATCGGCGGATTCATCGGTGAGAATGTTGGATTGCCGGATGTTTTTTATATCACAGGCGCCCTGTTGTTGGTTTCGTTTCTGACAACTGCGTTGTTCGTGAAGGAATCCTTCACCCGTCAAGACAAAAAGGTACTCAGCTTCAAAGAGATCTGGCCTGCCATCCCTGAGAAAAGCTTAACGATTGTAATGCTTGTGACCTTTTTTGTATTATCCCTGGCCTTATATTCCATAGAACCGATCATGACGGTATATGTGTCGCAAATTTCACAGCATTCCAATCATATTGCCTTGATCGCAGGTATCACGTTCTCCGTATCAGGTCTTGCCAATATTATAGCTGCTCCCCGATTGGGAAAGCTGTCCGATAAAATCGGTGCGCAGAAGGTTATCTTAGCCGCGCTTATCGTGGCCGGGGTCATTTTCATTCCTCAGGCGTTTGTCACCCATCCTTGGCAGCTCATCGGGCTCCGCTTTCTATTTGGCTTAGCAGCGGCAGGCTTGATGCCTTCTGTCAATGTTTTGATCAAGAAAGTGACACCTGATGCGCTTACTGGCAGAGTTTTTGGCTTTTCCATGTCTGCCGGGTATTTAGGCGTATTCGGGGGTGCTGTGTTAGGCGGGCAAGTAGCCGCGCATCTAGGCACGCGGTATGTATTTTTTTGCACTAGCGCCCTGCTGCTGATGAACGCCATTTGGGTTTATTTTACTGTGTATAAAAAGCTGGGCCGGTCTGAGGGCAAACTCCCTAGCTAAACGCCCCTTATTTTTATAACGAACATGTTGCCGTTTGCGCTATTCCGACCCTCAATTTGGGGCATACGTCCAATCAAACCTGATGTAACGAACATACTTTATACCGTAATGACAATTCACCAGAGGGGAATGAGAAAACATGGGTGCAGTTGGTTATGGTGCAAGTTGTGCAGGTTACGGTTCTAGTGCAGCAGCTATTTTAGTTCTTTTTATTCTTTTGGTTATCATCACTTCCGCTTTTGTATGGTAATTCCTTAATTCATGAACAAGTAGAAAAAACGGCCGCGCAATTCGGGTCGTGTTTTTTCTTTTTGTTCCACACTCCATAACTCAATTTGGGGCAAACGTCCAATCAAACCCGATATAACGAACATACTTTATACCGTAGTAACAAATCACCAGAGGGGAATGAGAAAACATGGGCGCAGTTGGTTATGGTGCAAGTTGTGCAGGTTATGGTAACAGTGCAGCAGCAATTTTGGTTCTTTTTATTCTTTTGGTTATCATCACATCGGCTTTCGTATGGTAATTTCTTAATCCATGAACAAAGGGAAAAAACGGCCGTGCAATTCGGGTCGTTTTTTTTCTTGTTTCTTCGTATACAAAAAGCCAACCAGCGGCAATTTATGTGCATACGTCCAAGCAATCGTTATGTAACGAACATACTTTATACCGTAGTGACAAATCACCTGAGGGGAATGAGAAAACATGGGTGCAGTTGGTTATGGTGCAGGTTGTGCAGGTTATGGTAACAGTGCAGCAGCAATATTGGTTCTTTTTATTCTTTTAGTTATCATCACTTCCGCTTTCGTATGGTAATTCCTTAGTCCATGAAGAACGAGAAAAAACGGCCGCGTAATTCGGGTCGTTTTTTCTCGTTGTAAACACTTAGTATCATGATATCTGGTACAAACGTCCAAGCAAATTTTGTTAAACGAACATATTTTATACCGTAGTGACAAATCACCAGAGGGGAATGAGTACACATGGGTGCAAGTTGTGCAGGTTACGGTACCGGAGCAGCAGCTGTTTTGGTTCTTTTTATTCTTTTGGTTATTATCACAATGACGTTTGCATGGTAATTCCATAAACCAACACAAAGAGAAAAAACGGCCCTTTCGCAGATATATATTCCAATACGGGCTGTTTTTTCTTCGTTTCAATGCTGGCTGACAATATCAATAAATTATGACCTCGCGTAATAACCCCTCATCGTCACCGGGACTTCCCTTCGCAGTAACTCCCAAATACTCCTGCCAGATCCAAGCCTATTGTGAGCAATGTACGTTCTACAATCGGGCAGCAAACCATATAGCAATCATAGGGGCTGCCGATAGGCAGTTCCTTATCTTTCGCCTCGGCAAGATTAACGAAGAAACCCGCCAAAAGATCGGGGCACATTGCTGCGAGATGAGGTGATCCGTGTGAATGCTATCATATCAGTTGTCGGAGAAGGTTTATTGGCCGACTTCGTATGCGGAAAGCTATTGGAAAATTATCATGTCGTTCGACAGGCAGATTTCACTTTAGACATACCTAATGAGGCGAAATTGGTTCTGGTGCTGCACGATGACTGGCCTTCCTCCGGATACTTCGAGGTTGAAGAAGTGCTGCAGCAGGTCGGCATCCCGTGGCTGCGGGGCTGTATTTCAACGGATGAGGGCATCATCGGGCCTTTGGTTCGACCAGATGCGCCGGGATGCTCCCAGTGTGCGGATAACCGGCGTTTCATGGCGTCACCTGGAAATAGACAAAGCGAAAAATCTTCGCCTTCAGGTATATGGCATACCGCCCACTTGCTGATTGCCGAGACGCAGCGAGTGCTGCTCGGCAGCCGAGCCCACACGGAAGAGCATATGTATATCGTTAACCTGAACACTCTGGACAGCTCGCTCCATTTCATTCTCGCTGACCCGCTCTGTGAGGTGTGCGGCCGCTTGCCTGATGATTCACCGGCAGGAGCAAACATTTTGCTCAAACCTAGACCGAAAATAAGCGCAGACAGTTACCGCTGCCGTTCGATAGACGACTTGAAACACGATTTGGCCAAAGACTATTTGGATTCACGGACGGGCGTTTTTAATGCCAAGATGCTTGACATCGAGTCCCCTTTTGCCGGGGTGGGGGTCAATTTGCCGTCGTTTCTGCTGGGAGATGAGGTAACGGGAGGCCGCAGCTTCTCTTATGCGGAAAGCGAATTGACCGCGATCTTGGAAGGTTTGGAGCGGCACTGCGGTATAACCCCCCGTGGCAAACGGACCGTAATTTATGACAGTTTCAACAACGTTGCGGATCAGGCGCTTGAACCCTCCAAGGTTGGATTATATTCAAAGGAACAGTACGCGCTGCCAGATTTCCCGTTCGAACCGTTTGATCCCGATCTTCCGATCGATTGGATATGGGGCTATTCGCTAGTGCAGAAGCGCGCGATCCTTGTTCCGGAGAGCCTCGCTTATTACAGCTCGGGATTCGGCAGCGGCTTTGTCCAGGAAGGCTCCAACGGGTGTGCGTTAGGCGGGAGCTTGGAGGAAGCCGTCCTGCACGGGATTTTGGAAGTGGCGGAGCGCGACTCTTTCCTTATGACTTGGTATGCGCAGCTGCCTATCCCGCGCTTAGACCCTTTTTCCGCTCATGATAAGGAACTGAAGCTCATGGTAGAAAGGCTTCGCGCAGTGGCCGGATATGATATCCATTTGTTTAACATGACCATGGAGAATGGGATACCGAGCATTTGGGCGCTTGCGAAAAGCGTCAGCCCGGGGAAGTTGAATGTGATCTGTGCGGCGGGAGCTCATTTGGACCCGGTGCGGGCCGCGAAAAGCGCCATTCACGAATTGGCCGGCAGGTACATCTTCCTGCAAGGGAAATTTGAAGCGGACCTGGAACATTGTAAGCAAATGCTCGACGATCCGTTTCTCGTTATGCAAATGGAGGATCATGCGATGCTGTACGGTTTGCCGCAAGCAGAGGAACGGCTGAAGTTTTTGCTGGACGGACAGCGTCCGCTCAGAACGTTTGACGAGGAGTTCAAGCGTAAGGCAAAACATGCCGATCTGACCGATGATCTGAAGGACATCATCGAGGTGTTTCGCAGCTTGAACCTCGATGTGATCGCGGTGGACCAGTCGTCGCCGGAAACGCTGCGAAACGGGCTGCACTGTGTGAAAGTTCTGATTCCGGGAATGCTGCCGATGACGTTCGGGCATCATTTGCAGCGTTTGACGGGGCTGAATAGAGTGTTTCGGGTGCCTGTGGCGCTTGGATATGCAAAAGTGCCGTTGGCTGCCGGGCAACTCAATCCGCATCCGCATCCGTTTCTATAAACGTGAAGAGATTAATATTGCCAGCAAATTAACGTTATCTTCACTCCAATGTGGAATTCCCTTCCAGCAGCTATGCTTCTACGGTCAAAGTAAAGGAGAAATTTCCCTCTAAATGGACTGCAGATGCTTGTCACATCCATTTAGCTGGAATACCTCCCTCTGTTTGCACCGATTTCGTCATAATCTACGAAATCCGTTCAAATTAACGGGAGGTTTTCCTTCTAAACTCGGTGCAAGATCATCAATCGATCCATTTAGAGGGATATTTTCCAGTTCATTCACCATCAGCGGCAATCAGGACGCTGGCCTTGTAATCTAATTTATACAAATAAACCGGACTCCTGTACGACTAGGAATACGGTTTATTTATCTCGCTATCTTTTACCATTCAACCTGCTTACTTATCCGTTCTTGGGTAATAGGCAAACCCCGAATTGCTTACTATAAATTGTTTATGTTTTTTCAATGCATGGATAAATTCTGGTCCTACATGTAAGTTCTGTTGTACTACTTGATGAGGTGTAAGCGCCAACCACTGATTTAGTGAAACATCTTCAAAGCGGTCACTCTTAAACATCTCCAAAGCCCACACGGTTTCATTGCCTGTGTTTTGAATATAGTGTCCAAAAGCACGCGGTACATATCCAACATCTCCAGCACGATAATCGAAAGTACGAGCCGTACCATTGGGCGCCAGAACCGTCATTCGCGCCGTGCCTGAGATATAATACTGCCATTCGTCATTGTTTGGATGCCAGTGCATTTCTCTCATAGCGCCCGGCTTGATCTCCAGTAACGATGCGGCAATTTGAGTCGAAATTGGAAAGTTGGTTGAATCCACTATACGTACTGTACTCCCGCCAGGAGTAACAATCGGCTCTTGGGCAAATAGTCGATGTGTAAAAGTTAATGGCACCATACCTTGAGGGTCTGCTATCTGTTGGGTTTCAATCGGACCGGGAACGTTTGCTTGAAAAATGTACAACTGATGGTTCGGTATATGGTCAAAAGTACTTGTTGGAACACCAAAATTCGCTGATAATACGTCTTTTGGCGTATGAGCGAACCAATCGGTGAGAGATAGCGTATTCAGGTCAGAGAAATTACCGTCCGGGAAGACAAGCAAAAACTCACAACCTTCCTCAAGTCCTTGAATCGAATGCGGAATTCCGGGAGGAAAGTACCAAAGGTCGCCTTTGCCCACGTCGGCAATGAAATTCCTCCCGTTCTGGTCAACGGATGTAATGCGTGCTCGCCCGACAAGCATAAGTGCCCATTCCGCTTGCTGATGCCAATGCAGCTCTCGCACGCCCCCCGGAGTCAGGGCCATGTTCACCCCCGCAATTGTGGTTGCTATCGGCAGCTCTTTAACCGTCACTTCCCGCGACCAGCCGCCATGATTTAACTGCATATGAGTGTCAGAGAATGAGAATTTCAAATTAGGCAGCGACCCGGCATCGGTGACAGGCGGAACAAACATGTCAGGGTTCTCCAAGTCTCGCATTACGTCCCGAGGCCCTAAATCCCACCAACCGGCACCATCGCTCCTATACGGCTGCGGTACAGGTACATATCCGCTGCGTGATTCTTTATCCATCATTATTTACACCTCATGTTCCATAAACTTCGTCCTTGTCACGAGTTAAATGCCTATATTAAGTTATGATTAGCATGAGATTTTTAGAAATTTGTCCCTTTATTGCAACCAAGACATCGACAGCTCCCTCCCCCTTATGTAAATCTAAATGCTCGAATGTAGTGTCTTGGTCATTATAAAATCTATTTGCTCCTCATCACCCATATAGAAAGAGTGGGCTCCTGTTTGAGCAAAGCCCATTTTTTTATAAAAGTTCATTGCATTTTCATTTTTTTCCCAAACCCCCAGCCAGATCTTCGCTTTATTCCGCTCTCTCGCTATTTCAATCGCTTGATTCATTAAATATTTGCCAAGCCCCTGTTTATGACATTTTTTCCTTATATAAATCCTCTCGATTTCAAGTGAATCATTGCCCATTCTTTCCGTTTGAGCCTCATTCGTGTTTAGCTTTAAATACCCGGCAATTTCCTCATTCGAATAAATAAAATAAAATTCCGAGGAGGGATTTAACAATTCTTTTTCTAATTGGTTTAAGTTAAAAGCTTTCTCCAAGTAGGCGTTCATATTTTCAGGCGAATTGTCAGTTTTAAATGTATCATTATAGGTTTCATATCCAATTTCTTGTAGTAATGCGGCATCTTCGATTGTGCACTTTTTTATCGTTATAGTCACTTTATTCCCTCTCCTTTTACTAAATCAATATTTTCTCTTATTTCCCTTTTTCACAAACTCCCAGTCTTTTTCCACATTTTTTCTGACTCGTTGCAGCAGGATATGAATCGTTTCGACTTCACTTTCAGAGAATCCAGATAGCGCGAGCAGCTGTTGTCCGGTCTACTTTTATCATCTCAGCTAACTTTTCTTGGATTATTCCTGGATTTTCACATATTTTTTAAATTCAATATTGCTTATAGAATCCAAAGCCCTGGCAATCATTCTTATTCTTGTTGTATTTACAACATAATAACTCCCGTTCGTTATCCGAATCTATACGTCAAACTCTTATTGGTCTATAGTAGAAATATGAGATTATCGAAAAAAAGGAATAGACCCATCATGAACCTTTTAAAAGAACTATACGCAGAGCGGAGAACATACGCACCTGTAACCGAGTCGCATACGCATAACTATGCGCAATTAATCGTCCCCATGGACGGGGAGATGTCGATGCAGACTCAATCGCAGCAGCTGCGGCTTACAGCAGATACATTATTTCTCGTGCCGCCGAATTGCGAGCACATCTTTTGCTCGAACGGTCATCCGAACTCTTTCATCGTGCTAGACATTCCTTCTGAAATGCTCCCAACGACAGGGATTGCCGCTCTTAACGAAGGTACGGTATATTCGGTGACAAACGAATGGCGGGGTATCCGGAATCTGCTGCACAGCGAGCTCGAGTATGCACCTGACAGTAAAGAAGGTGTTCGATCGCTCTTCCCTTACATCTCACGGCAACTAACGAAGAATCCCAGCCTGCCTGTTTCTATCCAATACATTCACGAGCACTTTGCCGAGTCCATCACCGTCGAGCTCCTTGCCGCTATCGAGCACTATAACAGGACGCACTACAGCGAATGGTTTCGTAAAATGACCGGAAGCTCCCCGTCGATGTATATTCAACAAGTGCGCCTTAAGAAAGCGAAGGAATTGCTTCTTCACACGGATTGGCCGCTTCTTCATATTGCTATACAGGTCGGCTTGGAGCATCAAGCTTCCCTAACACGGCTTTTTCGTCGATTAGAAGGGACAACTCCTAGACAATATCGTGAGGGCATTCGATCAATCGAACAGCCGTCATTGGGTTAAACAGTTACAGTTATTCAGACAAAAGCCTTCGGCAATCCTTTCGTACAATTGAAAATATGCGAACGCATTCGATCAATCACAATTGTATGAGAAGGAGAGCAAGACACATGATAACTATTGAGGATTTCGACAGGGTGGACATGCGAATCGGCACGGTCATTGAGGCAGAGCCATTCCCTGAGGCGCGCAAGCCAGCGATTAAGCTGCGTATCGATTTCGGCGATCTGGGCATTAAACAATCGTCCGCTCAAATAACACGCCGCTACACACCTGAGCTGCTTATCGGCAGACAAGTTGTTGCCGTTGTCAATTTCCCGTCCAGGCGTATTGCCGTATTTAAGTCCGAGGTACTCGTCTTAGGCGGCATCCCCAGCGAAGGGGATGTCGTGCTTCTGAAGCCCGATCATCAAGTACCGAATGGATCGCCGATACATTGAGACTATTAAAAGAAAAGATCGTTTCATCCCTAATAAGGTTGAAACGATCTTAATATATTCGCCTATCTCACCGTAATTGTCCCATAGTACATATACATCCCACAGTGAAATTTATAGGTTCCGGGTTTTAAATCTTTCAATGTAACGAAATTATCCCCTTTTTCCAAATAGACATCTATCCCTAAATCAGGAGAGGCTACACTTTTAATACAAGTAAGGCCGGTTTTCTTTTTGAAATTCAGCTTAGTTGGCACACCTGCCTGAACCTCGATATTGGCAGGATAAAAGCCGTCATCCTTCACATTGATCGTAGCAACTTGAAACCCTTCTTGTTGAGTTACCGCGGGTTCTTCGGCTGATGACTCCGGCTGCTGAAAATAAAATAAAGCAAAGATAGAAAGACAAATCACTAGGACTCCCGAGACAAGACCTATCCTTGAGAACTTGGTCATACGATTCTTCATGCCAGTTCCCCCTTTCACTTCATTATTTTGCATAAATAAGGGGTAAGCTTCGCTCACCCCAAAAACATATAAATTCTTATATGTTAAAAAAAATCAACCTAGCCAATAAGCGGCAAGGTTGATTATACACCTTTTCATGAAATTAGAATGTCTCTTTTGGGCCAATAGTATGAATGATTAATGAAAATTCAGTTTCAATCTGATGAACTTTTGTGTTGATTTCCAATCTTTTAAAAAAATACTCGTTCCCCTAACCAAATTGCCCCCAAGACAAACGCCACTATCGATCCTGCATAAACGGCTTGCTTTGAATATTTCCAACGGTGCAACAGCAATAACACTGGGAATAGAACCCCAACAATTGTAATCTGAACCGTTTCGATACCAAGGTTAAAGCTGATAAGAGCCGTAGCGAGCTGCGCTTTCGGAAGGTTCATTTCTACCAATAAATCGGCAAAACCCATACCATGAATTAAACCAAACAAAAAAGTAATGACCCAACGATAGTTAACCTGTTTACGTACAACGTTATCGATGGCTACAAAACAGATGCTAAGCGCAATCATAGGCTCGACAAACCACGCTGGCACATGAATAATTCCTAATACAGTCAATGTTAATGTAATACTATGAGCAATCGTAAATGCGGTAATCATGGAAGCATACTGCTTAAACTTCTGACTAGCGATGATTAGCGAAAACAAGAATAAAAGATGATCATATCCACCTAAAATATGCTCCATACCTAGATTAAAAAATGAATACCAGCCTGACATTTTATTTCCTCCTTGTTCTGATTGCTTAAAACCGTGGAAGTAAGCAAATATGTTTTCATTCTATAAGACTAGTATTAAAAGAAACTATCTTTTTTGTTAACCGGCTGTTAAACCTTAATTTGACATTTGTTTATTTCCCGCTAAACGCCAAGCATTTTTTATTGACACCAATAGTGCTAACTGATATATTTCAATAAACCATACTATTCCTATATGAATAATACATCGGAGGTGTTTCATTCTTATGAAACTATTAAAATCTCGTAAACCGTTGCAAGCAGCTCTTTTAACAGCTGTCCTCCTATCCTCAGTAAGCACATTAAGCAGTGCGGCTGCATCAAGTGATTCAGCAGTCTCTTATAAGCAGTTTTTGAATGATCAATATACCATTGCCTTGTCAGATTCCTTATCAAAAGGCGATTTCATTATCGCCGTGAACCGCATCTTGAAAGCGGAAGCGAAAGATCAGACCAATGTTTTTACAGATATACAAAAAGACAGTCCTTATTACAAAGCAGCGCTTGCTTTACACCAAAAAGGGATTCTATCCGAAGGCAAGCTGCAGGGTGATCAACCGCTTACCCAGTTGCAGGCTGCTTTCATAGCTTTAAAAGCCTCCGGCTTGAAAGAACTCGCCTATACCTATCCCAAGGATAAAATCAAGGCCGCTCTGGCCAAAGTACATATCGATTACGATCAAAACAATCAATTAACGCTGCAAGCTGCCCAAGAGCTGGCCGCGGCCATTGATACAGGACTTGTCTCTTCGGATTTCAAAGCGGATGCTGCGGCTAGCCAAGGCTTTGCAAACGAACTTCTTGGTAAGATTCTGACTTTCAACGGTCAATACAAGCATTATATTGGAACGACTTCCGATGACGATATTTTCCGCAAAATTAACGATGCCTGGCGTACGGAGGATCTGATTTCATCCGCAGATTTGCGTTCTGTGTTCGATGAAGCCTTGAAACAGAATCTCATTACCGGTTACAATCTGAAGGATTCTCGTTTCGATGCAAACTTTGATCCAAAGCAGTCTCTTACCTATGGACATTCTGACATTACGCATGCGATTCAGCTAATCGGATTGCTGCGCAGCGAGAACATCCAGGCGAAAGTGCAGCTGGAACCCAAAACGTCGGCCTTCATTTATTTGAAAGAATGGGGCGAGCCGACACAAACCGACGATTATCAAGTCGTCCAAATCGAGAACGGCAATTACATCGCCTACGCCAAGGAATACGACATTGAGTTTGAATTCGATAACGCTGAGCAAAAGAACAAGTTCCAGCAGATCATTTTCCAATACGCGAAAAAGAACAGTAATGACCAAACAGGGCTCATTTACTCTTCCTGGTGGCAGCCGCTCTATTATTCATTAACCGATGTGAAAGACTATAAAGTGATTGCTAACAATAAAGTCAGTAAAGGCCATTATTACGCACAGTCCTTCTCCCTCAGCGATAAATCTGACGAAGTTGTTGCTGGCCTAAAGAAAATCAACCCCAGCTTGAATGTCGACTCCTATAAGTTCTGGGTGGACGAACCTTTCTACAATTATTTGTTGGGTGATTTTAAATAAAAAAAAAGCAGTTGCCCGGGATTTCTTTTCTCCCGAGCAGCTGTTTTTTTTGCAAATACTCAATTCTCTCTCGTATACATGCTCTGATCCTCCAAACGTATCAGCACTTTGCCATAACGGCCACCCTCCCGGATGACTACTTTGCCGGACGGATATGCTTGCTCCAAATAATCAGCAATGATGTTCCGATTCCGTTCATCTGCAGGCAGCCGGTGATGGCGCAGCCAAGTGAGCGCTTCTTGCAGCGCCGCTTCGCTGGATACTTCCGTCGTTTTCGTTTCCTGGGTAATAAGCGATTCGTATGCATAGCCTTTAAGATACAGCAGATGCAGCAAATATCCCATTTCCATATGTTTCGTATCGAAGGGCTTGCCGGTGACGAGCGGCCAGATTTCTTTCACTAGGCTGTTCTCTGGAGGGCTTACCGGCATAGAGATATAACAAAACTTCCGAGCGCACTGGAGGATTTTTTCCACGCTATCCCAATTGTGAATGACCGGGCACATCGAGACAAAAACGAGATCGAAGGCCTCATTCCAACCTTTTGTTTGCAAGTCGATATCCTCGAACGGTTCGGCTACGATATTCACCTTATTTTCGGTGAACTTTGAGATGTTTTCTTCCAGTAGGTCGACCAGCGGAGGAGAGGACTCTACGGCGGTTACACGGGCCCCCCGCTCCGCAAACGGCACCGAAAACACTCCCGATGCGGCGCCAATATCCAGAACCGAGGCGTTTTCGTCGAATCGAACCCCTTGCCCTTCTAGCCAGTTCATAACTCGTTTGGCTCGTTTTCTTCCCTCTTCGTTAAACGATTGTTCGTTGAAAGCTTTGGCCTTATGGTCAAAAGAGCGGGCAGGATCGACTCCCGCCTTTTGCATTTTGTTTAATATCGTATTGGAATCGTCTTTCCAAGCTTTCTCCCAAAATGCCGCATCAAAAAAATTGTTCATGATCGTTCCTCACACTTTCTATATCGTTTATGGATTTTCTTAAAAGGACAGCCGTCTTATCCTGCCGCCTGTTCATGTTGCGGCGACTTCCCTTTACGGAGGAAGAGACCGAATACGACCGCAACGAGGGCGATGAAGACGCCGATCCAGAACGCATGATGGATACCGGCTGCCAGCCCTCTGGCTATTTCCGCCGGAGAGTGCGGATCGCTTGCTCCGCTTAAATACTTTTTCTGTCCTCCTGACATCATACTGATGTACAGGGCCGTACCGATTGCGCCGGACACCTGCTGCAGCGTGCTCAAAATCGCCGTCCCGTGCGGGTGCAGATGGCTCGGCAGTTGGTTAAGCCCAGCTGTCTGTGCGGGCATCATCACTAACGCGATGCCAATCATCAGCGCGATGTGCACGGCGACGAGGAAGCCGGTGCCCGTCGTTTCGTCGAACCGGGTGAATAGCCACAGGGAAGCGGCAGCAACCACAAGTCCGGGGATGACAAGAACGCGAGGCCCAAATTTGTCGAACAGCTTGCCTGAGATCGGAGCCATAAGCCCGTTCACAATCCCGCCGGGAAGCAGGATCAAACCGGATTTGAAGGCTGTCATCATCAGCACTCCCTGCATAAACATGGGAAGCATGATCGCCGACGAGAAGAACGTCATCAACAGCACGAATAGCAGAACCGCGACAAGCGTAAATATCGGATACCGGAACGCCCGTAAATCCATGACAGGCTCCTTAAGATGCAGTTGCCGCCAGACGAACAGTGCCAAGGCCACACCTCCCGCCGTGATTGTCCAAATCACCTCCGGCACCGACCAACCGAGTTCACCGGCCTTGCTGAAACCATAAACGATTCCGCCGAAGCCGATTGTAGACAGCCCAATGGACAAGAAATCTACCCTCGGTTTCGTGACCTGCGACACGTTCTTCAGGACAGCAATCCCAACGATAATCGAGAGCAACGCAAACGGAAGCACAAGGTAGAACAGCCAGCGCCATGAAAGCCCGTCAACAATCAACCCCGAAAGGGTCGGACCGATCGCTGGCGCGAACATGACGACGAGCCCTAACATCCCCATCGCGCCTCCCCGTTTTTCCGGCGGATAAATGGTCATGATTACGTTCATGGTAAGCGGCAGCAGCATGCCGGTTCCGATCGCTTGAATAATCCGCCCAACTAGCAGCACTCCGAAATCCGGCGACATCGCTGAGATGGCCGTACCGACGAAGAACAGACTCATCGCCGACAGAAACATTTGCCGGGTCGTGTACCATTGCTGCAATACCGCCGTCACCGGTACGAGCACGCCAACGACAAGCAAATACGCGGTAGCCAGCCACTGGACCGTCGTCGCCGATACGCCGAACGATTTCATCAGCTCGGGGAGAGCGTTGCCCATTAGCGTCTCATTCAAAGCGGCAACGAACATCCCGATGATCAGTGCGAACAGGATCGGACCGCGCTTAATATTTTTTATTTCTATCATTTATTTCTCCTCCAAGTCACTATACTTAGTACAATCTCTACCATTACAGACCTACAATATCCATAATTGAGGCGCAAAAAGGAATTAATCCTCCATGGATCTTCATTATCCATAATTAGAATGCAAGAAGTGCATCACTTCTTGCTTACTCCGTGACTGCAGCGTTTAAACGCCTCATCCAATACCGACTGAATCGTATGTTCCCTCAAGTATTGGTGAAGATGCTGTTCCGCGCCGTTCATAACTTTCTCAACCAAACATTCGTTTTTTCCCGGTCCTTGTTGATCCTGCTGCGCAGCTCCCTCTTCCGCAAACAACTGATGCTGCCGCGAACTCGAATTCGAGCATTCGAATAGCTGCTGTCTTCCTTCAATCACTTGAATCACATCAAAAAACGTAATCTGATCCGCCGGCCGTCCAAGCTCGTAACCTCCGTTCACCCCTGGCACAGCACGTACGATTCCATCCTGCCTTAGCTTCGACATAATTTTGGATAAATAGCTTTCAGAAACACCAAGCGCACCGGATAACTCCTTGATCCCGACGTTACTGCAACGCTCCGAATGTCCCAGATGCATTAAGGCGTGCAGGGCATAATCTGTACTTTTGGAGAACTGCAAGGTTCCCTCCTCCCCTCATAATCATGATTATTATGGATCTTCATTATCCATAATAAAAGATTGAACCCTAAATTGCAATGATTTTCTTGTTTCAAGCCAATAAAGCTTACATAAAAAAACACTGATGAAAAAACTTCACCAGTGTCTTTTGCTACTTATTTCGGGAATAAACAATTTTCTTAATGGTTTCAATGGAGAGAAAATAGTCCTTAGCAAGCTGTTCAATATTGCTCTTAGTCTTGAAAGCGTGTCTAATAGCGGCATTTCGGCGATCTATCCACTGTCTTCCGCCACTTAAGCTTCCCCAATGATGATATTCTTTCTCCTGCTTAGGAATATAAATCGTTTCACCTTGGACATATTGTTGAATTTCCATAATCAGCTTTTCGGGTAATATTTTTTTGGCATTCGTATATTTCATTCCGCTTCACTCCTTATTTGGATAATAAGGTGCAAAGCCAAAATATTAGAAAAGTTTATTCAGCGTTAGAAAAAATTCCGCCCCATGCAAAGTAACGCCTCTCTAATACTGGCTTTGCATGAGTGTAAGAAGTCACAGACAATCTCAAGAGATTCTCCATCAGTAAGGCACCTCCTTTTATTTTATCAGTATACCATATTTCGAGTGGATGATTAATGGATTTCAGAAATTGGCGAATCGATCCGCCAGCCCTTTCCTTCAACGAAACGGACCTTAATGTCCTTTTGTTCCGTGTGGCTATCCCCTGCTGGTACCGTATAGCGGAAGGTCATCTCATCGGTAGCGCCCTTCTTTAGAAGTGCTGTGGAGTCTCCCCAACTCATTTGAGAACCGCCATCCGCGTTCACCTGGGCGAGCTTGTTGTCAACCTCAATGATATCTCCTGCCTGAACAAGCTGATTCCAGAAAGCTGCCACCTCTTCCGACGTATAGGCCTTTTCCAAAAAAGCGATGAACTTCGCCTTAGTATTCAAATCGTCCCCCATCCAACGAAAATCATGCTGCTTACCTTCTACCGTAAAAGTTTTCACAGGTCCTTCCGGATGCTGGGTGCCACCGCGGCCTACGACCCAGTAAAGCTTCTGAGCCAAGCCGGCCAGTTGTACAGCTCTTTTCGGATTCATGTCCGTTAACTTGGTGAACGGATCGGACTCCACAATCACAGCTTGATTAGCCGGATCCCAGGTAACGAACGCTCCTAATGCTTCGGCGAGCCCTCTTGCCGGAATCATCGTACTGCCATCAATGATCTGAGCCGGTACTTCTGTATGAAGCTCTGATCCGTTAACGATCAGTTTGATGGCGTTGGAAGATGCATAAGTTACAACCGAGAATGCCAAAGTACCTACCACAATACCGCTAACAAAAGATTTCCAATTCCAATTTACCATTTCCACCACTCCTGTATTTGTTATCACTCTATGCGACAGACAGACTCACATTTCGCTCTTCAATATAGAGAAATATACCACTAATGCCTAGGGTGGAAAGTACATAACTTTCGGGTAAACTTAGGGAACTGTTGCAGCTGCTGCATGTTTTTTGGGGGAATCAAGAACAATCGTTTATGTTTACCATCCCCTGCAGCGTAAAGCTGAATGAATAGCTCTTATCGGCGGGTAATAAAAATTGCGGATGCGGTTTTGAACCCCAACTATCATCGCCGCCAACACCCATTTGACGATAATTGATCCGAACAACCGTTTTGTCGCTGACCGGCAGTTTATAGACATGATCATTGGCTTCAAGCTCAAATGGCGTATAGGGCAGCGCGTTTAGCTCGAAGGTAGGTTCGCCAGTGATGTGCAGCGCATAACCACTTTGATTTGAGATTGCCGCATAGCGAACCTCCATCTTGTTGCCACACTCCTGCGGTCGTAGGTATGTTACGAACTGATCTGCAACTTTGCCGCGGTGGAGTCCCAGTTTTGCGCTCAATTGACGATCCCAGTACGATTCATGGGGCCCTTTGCCATACCAGGACATCTTATTAAAAGAGCCGTCCAGACTAAACATCACGCCGATTTCTGGAATTTCCGGCAGATGATTTCCCGGTACCAATTGCTGCCGCACGTGAATCGCTCCGCTGCCAAGAACGGTATACGTCATCGTGCAAGCTGCTTCCGTTGTTGTCGGCAGCACATATGCAGCATGGATGAGGACACGATCGGCAAGATGCTCCCAACGCAGTGTGCGGAGTTTACGTTCTTCGCCTGCGCTTCTCCATGTTGCACAGCGCTCATGCTGTTTATTGCCACGATCGTTATCCGTATAGGCACGCCAGAAATTCGGCGCAAGGCCGCTCTTCAGAAGCTCATTTCCGCTAACGCTGTAGGAAACCAGGCTGCCGCTTGCCGTATCAAATCCAGCAGTGAAATTCTCTCCGATTACAGTTAACGTACCAGATTGCTCGGAAACATGTACCGGACTGTAGCTCTTCACGGGTTCAACAACAGCGACAACCGACTTTCCAGCAGGCAGTACGAATTGCGCAAACGCCACTTCATGACCCGCTTCCGCCCATTTCTCCGCTTTCTTCGACACAAAGCTGATGGTCAGCACGGCTTCTCCGCTTTGTTCACGCTTTGGCAGCGCTAGCTGAATCTCCTTACTCTCAAGAGGCGCAACCGATACGCACAGATTGCCTTCAGCACATACAGCGCCATCAATAGCAATCGTCCACTGAAGCAAATACGCATCCAGATTTATAAACAGGTTTTTATTCGTAACGCGATAGATGCCTTGTGTAGGATCAACTTCGGTTATTGTTATATTCTCGTAGCATTTCTTGACTTCAATCAGCTTGGGCGTAATGGAACGATCCGCAAGCAAAAGACCGTTGCCGCAGAAATTGCCGGAGTGCGGCTTTTCGCCGAAATCTCCGCCGTACGCCCAATATTTCGTGCCATCCGCCTCCGTTTTCCAAAGGCTTTGGTCGACCCAGTCCCAAATAAAACCGCCCTGCAGCACCGGATAGCGATCAAACAACTCGGTGTAAAGATGCAAGCCACCGAGGGAATTTCCCATGGCATGACTGTATTCACAGAGGATATACGGCTTTTTGGCCATCGTTTGATTCGCGTAGTCGATCAAGCCTTGTGGTCGAATGTACATATAGCTTTCCACATCGGTCGCAGCGGACGATTCCTGCCAATTCACAACACCTTCATAGTGAACAAGACGAGTCGGATCTGCCTCGCGCAGGAAATCATGCATTGTGATGAAATTATCGCCGCCAAACGCTTCATTGCCAAGCGACCACATGACGATCGAAGGATGATTCTTGTCCCGCTGCATCATGGAATTCGCCCGGTCAAGGACGTTCGCCGTCCAGGCCGGATGACTGCCAGGCACCGTATTCGGCAGCAGCTCGGTCTGCCCGCCGCTCCAAGTGCCGTGCGACTCCAGATTGGTTTCGTCAATGACATACAAGCCATATTCGTTGCAAAGCTCATACCAGAGCGGATTGTTCGGATAATGAGAAGTCCGCACAGCATTGATATTGTGTGCCTTCATAAGCTTAATGTCCGTCACCATATCTTCCAGCTTCATCACACGGCCAGCGTCTAAGCAAAACTCATGGCGGTTAACGCCTTTGAAGACAATCCGCTGTCCGTTCAAGAGCATGAGCCCGTCTTTCAGCTCGAATTTACGAAAGCCTGTCTGCGTGCTGATGGCCTCAAGCAGTTCTCCATTCGCATCCTTCAGGGAGATCACGAGCATGTAGAGGTTCGGCTCCTCCGCACTCCATTTGAGGGGATTGGCAACATAGGCCTCTAGCTCAACTTGAGCTTCCGCATCCTGGCTGCCCATTGTTGCAGTTGCCTTCATCGGCTCTGCCAACACAGCGTTCTGCCCAGCATCATACAGTTGCGCCTCAAGCGTAACGGAGTGCAGATCTTTTTCCCAATAGTTCATCAGCGTCGCCTTAACCTTAAGCTTGGCATCTTCGTACGCCTCGTCGAGCTCTGTCGTTACGAAGAAATCGTACACATGCGCCTTAGGAACCGTATACAAATAGACATCGCGGAAAATGCCGCTGAGCCGCCAGAAATCCTGATCCTCGAGCCAGCTTGCATCGCACCAGCGGTACACTTCGACTGCAAGCTTATTCTTGCCTGCTCTCAAGTATGGCGTAACGTCGAATTCGGCCGGTGTAAACGAATCTTCGCTGTAGCCTGCGAGCTCGCCATTCACCCACACATAGAAAGCGGACTCTACGCCTTGAAAGTTAATAAAAACAGGCTGGCCCTGCCACTGCTCAGGCACCGTAAATGATCGGACATACGAACCAACGGGATTGTATCCGGTCGGCGCGAACGGGGGCTTGAGATCCGGCTCTGACGCCTCCCAAGGATAGCGGACATTGGTATACTGCGGGTAGTCGAACCCCTGCAGCTGCCAATGTCCAGGTACTTGAATATCCTTCCATCCGGCAGAATCAAAGCTGATTTCATAGAAATTTCGAATACGCTCGGACGGAGACTCCGCGAAAGCAAACTTCCAAATGCCATTCAGCGATAGATAACTTTGGGAAGCTGTTCTATTATTTTGGAGCGCTTCTTCCACGGAATCGAAAGGCATCAGTGTTGCGTGTGCCCTCATTCGATTCAGCTCAAAAATTTCAGGGTTATTGTTCCACTCCGGATAGCCGTTTGTCGGCGGTGTGTGCTCAAACTTTTTTTTCATCCATGATAACCTCTTTCATCATTAATAAACCCGAAAGATAGTCACCTCTTAAAAGGTTCCTTCTTTCGGGTCATGGCTTATTTATTCTCTGCCAGGAATGTGTTGATTTGGTTTTGAAGCTCAGCTTGAACTTTGTCCACGCCCGCTGCCTTAAGCTGTGATTGCAAGTCGGCTAATCCTTTGTCCGTATCTTTCACAAGACCGTATTCGAGCGGAAGTCCGTAACGAGTCATCACATTGTTGACGTTCGAGACTTCATTTACGACTTTCGAAGTATCGAATACGAAAGTTTCCAGTTTATAGTGGATAACTTGATCTTTCCATTTGTTCTCGATGTCTTTCGCCGCTTGCGGGTAAGTCGACTCTTGGCGGTTCAGCGGCGACTGGAAGCCCCAGTTCGTGAAGGTGTTGAAACTCGTGAATTTGTCCTTTTTGGTGAACTGGTCGTTGCCGACAGCCGTATAGTGGGTGCCTTCGATGCCGTACATCATCAGATCATGAAGCTGCTTATCCGTTTGCAGCAAGTCGAGCACCATCAGCGAGCGCTCCGGATATTTGGACGAAGCATGAATGGACATGCCGTTTTGCGTTGAAATGGCGATGGACTTCTTGCTGTCAGGTGCGATATCCGCTATGCCGACTTTCCAATCGGGATGCGCGCTTTTGACAGCGGCTACGGCGGAAGCGGCAGAAGATAACGTATGGGAGAAGGACGCAATTTTACCTGATTTAAAGTCTTCGGACTGACTGCCTTTATAAGTCAACACATCTCTCATCCAAGCCCCGTTGTCTGCGAGATTTTTGTAGTACGCAATGATTTCTTTGAATTGCGGCGTATCGTAGATGTCAAACACTTTGCCTGCCGCATCTCCCGTACTGACAGCGAACGGTGTGCCGTCAATCACCTTCCAATTGTTCTTTTGCACCAGCAGCGGTGTGTCCAATGCATGCATGGTCGCCAGCGTAGGGCCAAACGGTGTAACGCCTTTCTCATTTTTTACGATGGCATCCGTAAATTTCGCGAACGATGCTCCGTCCGTGATCGGCGGCAAGTTATACTTCTCGCGCAAGTCTTCGCGGTAAATAACGAGCTTTTCCTTATATTCGTTCGGAATGTTATACGGGAACATATACAGTTTATTTTTAACTTTTGCTTGATCCCATTTCACTTTATCCATGGATTTCCATGTTTGCGGCGCATATTTGGTAAGCATAGCGTCCGTCAGCTCCAGGAAGCCTCCTTTCATCGCTTGATCGGCGTACATGGCCCAGTTTGCCGTAAAGACGAGGTCGAAGTCTTCGTTAGCCGCAAATTTGAGCGGATATTTCTGCTTCCAGTCGGACCAATCCAGGAATTCCGTTTGAAGGGTAGCGTTTACTTTTTGTTTCAAAATTTTGTTGATTTCTCCGAATACCAGGTCGTAATCGGCCGGTTTCGGTCCGAGCAGGATCATTTTCAAGGCAACGGCTTGAGACGTATCGACCCCCGCTTCTTTCTGATTAGGTGAAGATGAGCTTTGTGGCGTGCTTGTTGATGTGCTGGAGCTGTTATCTTTGCTGCCGCATGCGCTAAGCATCATTGATGCTGCCAATAGACTCGTCAAAGCAAGTCCCCATGATTTCTTTGTTTTCATTGTGCTGCTAACCCCTCTCTGTTCCGGTTGTCGTATTCTATTGATAACCAGGTTTCCCTGAGATTACCCCTTAACGGCGCCGATCGTTAATCCTTTTACAAAATATTTTTGGATGTACGGATAGGCAAGTAAGATTGGACCTGTGGCTACCACGGTCATTGCCATTTTCAAGCTTTCTCCAGGAATCGTCACGGTCACGCCTGTCCCGGATCCTAACATGGCATCGCGCATGCCTTCCAGGTTGCCGAGCATTCTATACAAGTAATATTGCAGCGGCATTAGCTTCTCGTCGGAAATGAACAGCAAGGTCATATACCAATCGTTCCAATGGCTCAGCGCTATGAACAGACCGATCGTCGCCAGCGCGGGCTTGGAAAGCGGAAGAATGAGACTAAGAAAGATCCGAAAGTCACCGGCGCCGTCGATTTTGGCGGACTCTGAAATCGCATCGGGAATTCCGTTCATGAACGACCTCATCACAAGAATGTTGAACACATTGACCAGCGTCGGCAAAATCAGGACGATCAATTTATCTTTCAGATCCAAATAGTTGACAATGAGCAGGTACCAAGGGACAAGCCCTCCGTTGAACAATGTGGTAAAGAAGAAGTAAAAGGCGAAGTGGTTGCGCCATTTGAAATCCTTGCGGCATAACACGTAGGCGGTCATGGCCGTCATGAACAAGCCGAGCACGGTACTGATAACGGTAACTGTGATGGTTACGCCGTATGCCCGAAGAATAGATTCGGGATATTCGAAAATAATGCTGTAAGCTTCGGTTGAAAATAGTTTGGGAAAAATACGATAGCCATGCAATCGGATTGCGTTCTCATCGTTGAACGACGAGGCCAGGACGATCCAGAATGGGATGACGCATACGAATGCCATGATAACCAGTGTGACGTATCCGATAGCGGAGAGAAAGAACTTATCCTTCTGTAGGCCGCGTTTAACGGCTGTCGCGTGCATATGTGTTGTCCTCCTCCACTTAAAATAAAGCGCGATCTTTATCGTATTTGCGCACTGCATAATTGACAAGCAGAATCGTCACGAAGCCGAGTACCGATTGATAAACGCCTGCGGCGGCGGACATGCCGATTTCGTTCGTGGTCATCAGGAGCCGGAAAACAAATGTATCGATAACGTCCGTTGAAGAAAACAGCATGCCGTTATTGCCTACCAAATTGTAAAACATCCCGAAGTCTCCACGGAAGATGTGTCCGACCGACAGCAGCAAGAGTATCGTAAGCGTCGGCATCAAGTTGGGAACGGTCACATGGAAAATACGCTGGAATACGTTCGCTCCGTCAATTTCAGCCGCTTCGTACATTTCGGTGTCGATGCTGGTAATGGCGGCCAAGTACATCACTGTGCCGTATCCGAGAGACTTCCAGATGTTGAAGAATAGCAAAATGTACGGCCAATACGCAGGCGTATTGTAGATGTCGATTTTCTCCATGCCCAGCGAAGTCAAGATGCTGTTGATCATCCCGATGTCGTAGCTGAAAAAGCTGTACGCGATTGAGCCGACGACCACCCAGGAGATGAAATAAGGCAGGAACAACGTCGATTGGATGATTTTGCGGAACCATTTGCCCCCAACTTCAAACAAGAGAATTGCCGCTGTAATTTGCATGACGTTGCCCAGGAGAATAAAGCCGAGGTTATACAGCGCCGTATTCCGCGTTACCAGCCAAGCGTTGCCGGATTGAAAGAAAAATTTGAAATTTTCCAGCCCTGCCCACGGGCTTCCAAATATACCGCCTGTGTAATTGTACTTTTTAAATGCAATTACGATCCCCGCCATCGGGATGTAAGAAAACAGTAAACAGAGCAGCGCAGTTGGCATGATCATGAGCAGCAAAGTTCTATTCTTTCGCAGCTCATGCCAGATTCTATGTTGTCGCTTAATCATATCTCTTCTCCTCTCTCTGTTTATTATTATAGAGGGATCGCCAATTCGTTATCATTTAGCAGAACAACAAAAAGTAATACTAAATCTACGAATCTATTTTAAAAGGCGGAAAACAAAATAAGCAGCAGGAGATCGCTCCCCTGCTGCTTATCGTGTTTTCATGCTGATTCAGGATTATTCAGAATGATTCCGAATAGAAATATGGTCATATTGCGCGTAATTATAGCCGCTGCCAAGCCCCACAGCGCCTGACGCATACGTGCTGTCGTTCACCGACGCAACAAGCGTACCGTCAATGTAACACTTAATATTCGTGCCGCTGAAGCTTAGCCTCAGATGATGCCAAGTCTGTAAGGAGAAAGGTACGTTGCCTGCAGCCAGGAGGGTATCGGCGTCTTTCAACGGGTCTGTGATCCGCAAACTCCACTGACCCGTCTGCTCCACTTGCAGCCTGTAACCGCTGATCAGAGTATCATTAATGTATTTACGGGCTTGTGTGCCCGCGCGTCCAACAATGGATACCGTTCCTGGCTTTTCATTTCCATACATATCTCTTCCGGAATCCTCAATAAATACCTCCGAGCTGAAATCATAATCCGTCCAATTCAGGTCGCCTAATTGGGTATGCGTACTATATCGGATACGTGGGGTCATCCAAGCATCCCACTGCTTCATGGGGCCGACAACAACTTGACGCAAAGCTTTGCCGCCGCCCCACTTTTCGGCAACTTCAAATACGCCTTCAACATCCGACGTATATTTCGGCGCCGCACCAATATGGTAACCTTTAAAATCATCCTCATAATGGGCAGGGAACGATTGCGGTACTGGGATGGGATGAGGGGAAAGCCCTTTTTGCTGCCCCGTCGTTGTTGTCAATGTATAGACGGAATCCGGTTCGAGGCTAATCGCGAACAAATGGTCGGAAGGCGTGAGATCTAGCCCCCTCATAAATTGCTGCTCGGCATCGGATTTCCACACATGAACCGTTCCGGTAGATAAGCTGCCCGACAACTGGAAGGCCATTGTCTCGGCACAACCCCCGGTTGCCAAAATAATGCTGTAATCGCCGCTGCCACCCGGCTGCTTCAAGGTAACGTATGAGGTGCCTCCAGGGGTGACACCGCACCCGCTGTCAAGATATCGCCATCCGGGCTTAGCAAATTGATTCGTATGTGCCGCCGCCCAAATGGCAGGCATAACGGTATACGTGCCTGACCATGGTTCGTCGGCAACCATCACACCTGTTTTCGGAAACGACAGATTCGGATAAGAGGACGAGATCATATGCCAAACATTGGTTTTGGTAACTTTGGCCTTAATATAATTGTTGTTCATGATCTTAGCCAAATCAAGAGCGCCCTTCTGCTCCTTAACGCTGTGCCAAGTGCCGGATCCTGTCCAGCCCTCGCTCTCCCATAACGTCAATCCGGAGTCTTGAGCGATTTGCGTGGACGTGCTCTTCACATAGTGGTAACCTATGACAGATACCGCGTTCTTTAACAGAGGATTGGCAAGGACTTCATTAACGAAAGCCCAAGGCGATCTGGGGTTATAGGGTTCTTGTTCCCTGCCGCCAATGTCGGGAGCGACAATTTGGACATGCTGCAGTCCATTGCGATCCAGCGTAGGTCTCAAAATATGGACGATATAGTGCTTCAAATACGAAGGACTATCGGGGTCGCCAGGGTCTATGCGGTCAAGACCAACGAAGCTTTCATTCTGATTGCCCCCTACATAGTCAATGTCCAGGCCCCATTCTTTCTTGGCACCCTTGATGTAGCTCACCAAATAATCCGCATTCTCCTGCGAATACATGGCATACTTGCTGTTGCTGCTGTAATAGTAATTCTCCTTGTCTTTGCCGATGTGAGTACTGTAGTCGTTAATCCAACCAGGAGCGCCCCATTGCAGAATATCAAGCTTGATGTTCGGATTCCGCTTCTTCGCTTCGCTCATTAGCCATAGCTCGTAACCCCGATGCATATTCGGATGAGAGAGCTCCTCCCTCGTTCTCGCGTGAGTTGGCTCCGTTCCCGTTGTGGAAAAAACATCTCCGCCTACTTCAACTTTTAAATGGGTATAGCTCGCCCCGAAATTAGGCTTGAACAGATAGTCCAGAATGTCGCTGCGATAAGGCTCGGGATAATCGATCAACAGACGCGTATTCCCGCCTCCGCCGCTAACCACCCCTTGTCCTTCAAAAATTTTCCCAGGTCCGTTACCGTCAATGACGACGGAAGTCGAAGCTGCGGGAGCAGGCTCGCTCCCTCCATTACCAGATAATATGAACATGATAGCGCTATGTCCTCCTATATTTATTTTATTTTCAGTATAGAGGGACAGCCATCTCGGATATCATTCAGCAGAACAACAATAATTAATCGTAAATCTACGAACCTCCTTTAAATCTTGTTCATTTTACGATATTCCCGCGGCGTCATACCGATAGCCTGCTTGAATGAACGATTGAAATAAATGACATTTTTGTAGCCGATCCTGTCTGCGATTTCGTATACTCTCAACCGAGGATTGTCAAGCAGCTCACACGCGCGCTTCATGCGGATGTCATTCATAAAATCGCTGAAACCCATCCCCGTCTCCGCTTTAAACAAATGGCCTAAATAATTAGGCGTAAAGTCGAACTTCGCGGCAACTTCCTTCAGCGTCACTTTGTCTTCCAGCCGCTCTCCCACATAACTCCGAATATCCGCAATCAATTTGCGGTCATGCTTCCGTCTCTTCATAAACAACAGCTCGGACAGCTCAAATAATCTTCTGCGCAGCCAAGATACAATATCGTTGATCGTTTCGAATTCGAATAAAACATCCGGCTGATGGGTTTCCCAGTTCAGAATCTCATACAAATTCTCGTTTAGCTTTTGTAAATCGCCATGCAATTTTGACGTCAACCGGATGATCAAATCATACGCTTCACTCTTGCGATGCGGGGAAAAATCAGGGCGAAAGATGGACGTTAAGCTGTCGTCAATCTTCACCAAATCATAGTCGAGTATGGCTTGAAGCAGTTCGTCGAATATCCGTTCAATAGGAACGGTTTCCGTCTTATCGGAAGGCTGAGACGAGATATCGCGGATCACTTTGTTTTTACCGAGCATCCACTTGATGCTGAGCGCCATCTCTGCTTGACTATAGGAGTGGTGAAGCTCTTCCTGGCTGTACGCGCGAGTGCCGAGTCCGACTGTTAAAGTAAACGGGAAAGCCTCGCGGAATGCGCTGATCAGTTCTTCAAGCTTATGTCCGCTTTCGGTTCCGCCTGGTGCCAAGAGCACGAACCGATTTGCGAAACCGCTCATAAGATTCCCCAATCCTCTCTTCCGAACCAGATCCAAGAGATGCTGCTCTACGCTTGTCCATAAAGCACGCCGCTCCTCAATCTTCATTTCTTTCGAATATCTTTCAACATCGTCTGCCTCAATCAACGCCACTGCTGTCCCTTTCTCGGTAAAAGGCGCCACAAACTCGGCCAACCGCGATTCGGCTATACAAGGAGACGCTTCTTGGAACCAGCGAAGCAGCAATTCCCGGTGTACGTACGGCAGTGCTTCTGAAAGCGAAGTGCGGTGGCGGCGATCCTCCTCCACCTTGGCACATAGTCCCGCAATCATCTTGGCCAACTGTTCGTCATCGATAGGTTTCAATAAATAATCATAGGCCTCAAGTTGGATCGCTTCCTTGGCGTAGCTGAAATCCTCATGGCCGCTTATAAAAGCAATCCGGACTTCAGGGTTGATTTCCTTCGCTTTTCGCGCAAATTCAAATCCCGACATAATCGGCATCCGGATATCTGAAAGAATGATGTCCACGTGATGCTGCTTCATCCAATCAAGTGCGGCAAACCCGCTCTTCGCAGTTCCAGCAACCCGCATCCCTCGATATTGCACAGCCTCTACCCGAACCCGCAGCCATTCGAGATCAATCGCTTCATCATCTACGAGCATAATCGTAATGTCCATCTTCTATCGCGCCCTTTTCATGTGTGATTGCGTGAATATCTCGTCTCGTCCAGCTCTGGGAAAGCATCCATTCGAAACGGCAATACAATTCGAACGGTCGTCCCGCCGCCGAAAATACTGGCAATTTGCACCCCGTAATCACCGCCATACCGGAGCTTAATTCTTGCATCGACATTCTTCAGTCCGTAAGCGCTTGATTGCAGTCCGCCACGAAGCGCCTTGCCGATGCTCTCAGGCCGCATGCCGATGCCGGTATCGATAACCTTCAGCTCCAGCTGCTCCCCAATTCGCTTCGCTGTAATCCGAATGGCTATGGTTTCTCCGAACCATGCATGCTTGAATACATTTTCTACAAATGGCTGCAGCAGCAGTTTGATGATCTGCACATCCTTAACTTCCGGGTCCATCTCCATAAACACTTGAAATGCATCCGCATATTTGACCTTCTGGATATCAAGATACGCCTGAACCTGATCCAATTCTTTCTGAAGCGGAATTAGCACTTGCCCTTCGTTCAGCGTCAATCGGTAGAAGCGGGAGAGCAGTTTTACCATTTCCGTCACTTCGCGTGTTTTGCCCAAATTGCTTAGGCTGCTGATCGTCGACAACGTATTATACAGAAAATGAGGATTGATTTGCGCCTGCAGGGCCTCCAGTTCTGCCTGCTTCTTTTGAACTCCCTGACTGTACACATCTTCAAGGAGTTGTTGAATACTGCCTGCCATAGTATTGAAGGAACGCGCTATAAGCTCAAACTCGTCGTTGCCGCTGACAAGAATTCGCCGCTCAAAATTCCCCTCCTGTACATACTTAATAAATGAGACAATTCGTTTCATCCTTCGTCCAGACAGTGCAGCTACGACAAACCCGATCATGCACATTCCCAAAAAACTTGCCGCACAGATCAGCCCGATCATCACTTGCAGCCGCTTCGCATCTTTGTTTAAATAATCGAGCGGCACGCGGACTTCTATTGCGAAAGAGGTTCCATCGATTTCTTCGCGTAAAGTAAGAAACTTGTCGCCAATGTCCCCGGGAAGCCTCTCCAGCAGTGTGTTGCCTGACCGGGAATCATACAAGCGTATGCCAAGTCCCTGCTCTGGATATTTCACGATGTTGCCAAGCAATGAATCGAGATTAACGGTGATTTTGATAAAACCAATGACGGTTCGATTGTCCGTAAATAAAACGAGCTTGCGGAAAAGCGAAATGTTGCCAAGCTCCCGGTCCCCATCAGCCTGAGTCCAAAGATTATCCTTTCCTTCTCTTTGCAGCTTTTGAAACCATGGACTGCTTTGAAGCGAGGAATAGGACTGGATAAAATAATCGCTTCTTGTAATTGGCGTCGTTTCAGAAGAGCCGCTTGATTCGCCGATATCCGGGTTGACCGTGTAAAGTGTCAAACGGATCGGGCTGCCGAACAGTTCAAGCGGTGTTTGAAGCAACGGAATCACTTCGTCGATAACCGTTAAATACATGCTTAGCCGGTCGCCATGCTTGGTCAAGGCGCGTTGAAACGGCAGGCTGCCGAACAACTGGTCGGAAATTCGCTGAATTTCCGCCATGCGGTAATCAGCATTATTGCGGGTCTGCTCAAGTGCGGCACGAATCCCCGTCTGTGCTACTTCCGTACGGGACTTTACAAGCATCGTGTACGAGGCGAAGCCGATCGCTGTATCTGTGACCAGCACCAGCAAGAGGTAAGGAATCATCATTTTATACGTAAATGGTATATAGTTGCTTTTGGAGAACAAACGTTGCATATAAAGCCAACCCTTTCGCAGAACGTTACATGTTCAGTTTAGAGTATACGTGCAAGTCTAGAATATACAGCAGAACAACGAAAAAGGGTATATAATCAACTATTTTATCACCCTTTGTCGAACATGAATAAGGGTAAGCTTCGCTTCCCCCAAGAACATATACATTTTTGGAATAAAAAACGAGGACATATCGAATGTCCCCGCAAACATTTCCTCCTCACTATTTTTGAGCATCAAGAACAAACATAGAAGCATCCTGTCCCATAAATATTTTATTTCCATGATAAAAAGTTTTGGATTGAATATCCCTGTACCCTATTTTAGTCATCATGTCAGCCAGGTCATCTTGATTAAATCCGTTATGCACGAGATCCGAAGCAATTTTCTCATTTTTATCAAAATCCACGATCAGCAAATGTCCTCCAACATTGAGAACATCGAATAGTCTTGATAATACGAATTCAACATCTTGAATGTGGAGGAGAACCTGAGCCATTATAATATAGTCGGCATGCAAATCCGAAAGCCCTTCCTTTTCAAAATCAAAGCATAATGTAGCTGCATTCGGAATATGAAAATCAGCAATTTTTTGCTTAATTTGATGAATCATGTTTGGTGAGGTATCCAGAAAAAGCATAGATTTAAACTCGCTTAGCAAGTTCATTCCGACAAGACCCGTTCCACAACCAAAATCAATAGCATGCTTTCCTTTAGCGTCGACTACATATTCACGGATGGCATCTGATGATACCTTTGCAATTTGAATTCTTTCAGAAGTGTCATATATGTTAGCTATCGTTTCAAACTTATCTGTATTTCCCATTGTTATCTCTCCGATCTACCATTTACTTTAGTATTTAAATCTAAAGCCACTCCTATACAGTCGTTTAGTTAATAGAACTTCTCTTTACTCTAGAGTGGGACCTTCTTCTAATAAAATCGAGTAGGCCCATGCGCATTTGCATGGGCCTCTCACAGATCCGGACATGCGGGTCATCGCATCCGGCTCCTCC